>NZ_AJXL01000149.1 GCF_000264055.1 Flavobacterium sp. ACAM 123
AGGTAGTTTTTTTATGCTGCTTTTTCAAAAGCAATAAAATGAGAGAGCTTCCCTTTTATATTAAATACTGGAAACCCTTTAATGAGGCATATATATATTTCCCCATTCTTATTATAATTTACAACTGTTTTTTCAAAAGGTTGCTGCAGCTGGATTGCTTCTCTAATTTCACTGGAAGTTTTTAAATTAGAGCTCTTCCCTTGAAACATCTTTGGACTCTTGCCTATTACTTCTTCCTCTTCATAGCCATTCATTTTAGTCATGTTATGTGATGCAAATACAATTTGTAATTTAGCATTGGTAACAATGACTACTTCCTCTTTCAGTCTATTGTTAAAGTCCCAATCTTCTTCTATCCATTTACTACTACTTGCAATGACATTTAATTTATTGCAGTCGCTAAAAATCTTCTTTGATTCCTCTAAGTATTCCCGGTGAAAATTCCATGACAAAACAGGTAATATAGTCCTTTTAAGACCTTTATGGTGCTTCGCAACTGCAATATCGTATTGTTTAAGTTCTAACATAGCGCTTATTTTTCAACAAATATAATTTTAAATATAAAAATAAAACAACTATTTAACGTGATTTAACTCTTGTTGAAGGTGTATGATGCTGTTTTAGAAATCGAATTTCAGCTGTACTACGACAGCTTTCTTGAGTTCCGTATTCAAGTTACTTAACGATATACCAAGCAATCGCACCGAATCTTTCATCCGTTCCTGATATAAAAGTTCTTTTACTGTCTCTAAAACTAACCCTTTATCGGAGATAAAATAAAGTAAGGTTTTACTTCTCGTCTGTTGGGTGAAATCACTGTATTTTATTTTTAACGTAACTGTTTTGCCTGAAATGTTATGTTTTTTAAGTCTTCTATCTAATGTATTGGCAATATTTTCCAATTGCTCCATCATAAAGATCTCCGAAGAAAGATTGACATCAAAAGTATGCTCCGCAGCAACGGATTTCGTAATTCGATTTGATTTCACCTCGCTATAATGAATTCCCCGCACAACATTATAATAGAAGTTTCCTGATTTGCCAAAATGTTTCTCCAAGAATTCCAATGATTTGCTTTTTAACTCTACACCGGTAAATATGCCTAATTGATACATTTTTTCAGTAGTCACTTTTCCAACACCATAGAATTTACGAATGGGAAGTTCTTCTAAGAAAGCAATTACATCCTCTGGATTTACTGTTTTTTGACCATTGGGCTTGTTATAATCACTAGCGATTTTAGCAACAAACTTATTGACTGATATTCCAGCCGATGCGGTTAAACCCACTTCATTAAAAATACGCAATCGAATTTCTTCCGCTAATAAACTGGCACTTGGATTTCCTTTTTTATTTTGGGTAACGTCCAAATAGGCTTCGTCCAGTGAAAGTGGCTCCACCATGTCAGTATATTCTCTGAAAATGCTGTGAATTTTACTCGAAATCTCTTTGTAACGATCGAATCGCGGACTGACAAAAATAAGATTAGGACAATTTTTCTTTGCCATAAACCCACTAATAGCACTTCTTACACCAAATTCTCTAGCCTCATAACTCGCTGCCGCAACTACACCTCGATTTTCAGAACCGCCAACAGCTACAGGTTTCCCTCGCAAGGAAGGATTGTCCATTTGCTCCACAGACGCGTAGAAAGCATCCATGTCGATATGTATGATTTTTCTATGTGGGGTTATCTCGGACATGCTACAAATTTAAATAGGTTTTCTATGAAAACGTTCTATTGGATTATAAATATTTAATACATTTGAAATACATATACCTCAGTTCCGATACCTCTCAAAAATTAACCTTCTTTTTTTTCTGGAATATGAATCTGTTTTAAGGTAAAAAACAAAAAAGATAATGCACCGGTGCCATAAGCTGCTAGTAATAAAACAAATACAATTTATAATGATAGAAATAGAACGAAAATTTTTAATAACATCAGATGCTTTTAAAAAAGAAGTTTTTTCTCAAAGTCGCATTAAACAAGGCTATTTAAGCTCCGTTCCAGAACGAACGGTTAGGGTTAGGATAAAAGGGGACAAAGGCTATTTAACCATAAAAGGAGCGTCAAATGAGACGGGCGTGTCCCGTTTTGAGTGGGAAAAAGAAATCGACTTATCAGAAGCCGAAAAATTGCTACTACTTTGCGAAAAAGGAGTAATTGACAAAACTCGCTTTGAAGTAAAAATGGGCAGACATACGTATGAAGTAGATGAATTTTACGGCGAAAATAAAGGCTTAGTCATTGCCGAAATAGAGCTTCAGTCTGAGGGTGAGGCTTTTGACAAACCAAACTGGTTGGGAAAAGAAGTAACAAACGATAATCGGTACTACAATTCTAATTTAAGCAAAAATCCATTTATAAATTGGCGCTAATTATTTTTTAAAAACCTCAATCTTTACCGTCATCACTCCAGCGCCTTTATTTTTTGCTATTTCCATAAAGGCTTTTTTAGAAAGGTCAATATCTCTGGATTTTACAAAAGGTCCTCTGTCAGTGACTTCTACGATAACCGACTGCCCATTGGCTTGATTCGTAATTCTTAATTTAGTTCCAAAAGGAAACTTTTTATGAGCAGCAGTATATTTATTCATGTCAAATAATGCTCCACTGGCTGTTCTCCTACCATGAAATTTATCAGCATAATACGAAGCATGGGCATCTTTTTTATGCAATACTAATTCCCCCATCTTATCTTCTATCGTATCTTTTTTGACATCCTGCAGAAGCACTACCACTTTGGTCTTTTTAATAGTGTCTTTAACCGCAGCCGCCTTTTGATTTGTAGATTGTTGAATTAGTGTTTTTTGATTGCTTATAATTTGGCTTTGACTACTCACCAATGCCACAGTGGTAAATAAAAAAAGGGCTGTTATTAATTTTCTCATTATTACATTTTTAATTCAAATCTGTTTAAGCAAAAACCGTACCTTGATAAAAAAAGCCCAATAAAGAGGGCTTTTTTACGTTTTTTAGAACCACATTGACCATGGAATTTTACTCAAAATAAGTACTAATCCCAATCCATAAAAAATAGAGAACGTCTTAAATTTAGATGCACTTGTTGTCAATTTTTTATGTTTTGACCATCCTACAGTGATTAAAGCAATCGCAATAATATTGATTACAGGATGCTCTAAAGAGGTCAATCGCAATGCTTTGTCAGACATTTGTCCTAACGAGGCAAAGCCAAGAGGCGAAACAAAATACACAATCAATCCAATCAATAATTGAATGTGTATTGCGATTAAAGCAAACAATGTAATTTTTCGATCCTTAGCGGTAAATTCTTTTTTGGATAACTTTCCTGCAAAAGAGGATACTACAGCCACAACTAGTAATAGGAGAGCAATATAAGCCCAGCCTGAATGCATTTTTTGTATAAATTCGTACATATAATTTGTTTTTTGAAATTCAAATATAAACAAAAAAGGCTAAAAAAAACCACTTATTGCTAAAAGACTAAAGTGGTTCTATAATTATTGTTAATAAAAAAAACTACCTGAAATTAATTTTAGGTAGTTTGTATAAATTTAAATCATAATCTTACAAAAATGGTTGTAATACTTTATCTACTACTTGAATTACTCCATTAGTACCTTGAATATTAAACGTTTTAATTGTACCATTAGAAGTCCCCACTACATCCTTAATTTTTACACTACTAACTAAAATCGTAAATTTATTAGGCGTATTTAAAGTTGTAATCGAAACATCAGCAGAAGTGGAGTAAGAACTAGTTGAACTTGGCGCTCTGTTTCCATTCTCTAAATGGTATCTTAAAATATTTGTTACTTGGCTATCTGTTTTTCCTACTAAATACCCTCCAGTTGCAGAAGCAGCTGTAAAAGCATCATTATTAGGAGCATAAACCGTAAGAGGAGCTGTACCAGTTGCAGCATTTAAACTACCTAAAACTGAAGCCTGTGGAGTAGATGCCACTACACCTAACAAAGCAGACAAACTTGGATTTGCTTTTATTTGGCTAACGATTGTTGGCAATTTTAAAACTGCATCAATAACGTGTACTATTCCATTACTTGCCTCAATATCAGCAGTTTCAATTTTTGCACCACCATTAGCAACACCACCATTTACTAACACATCATTCCCCACTTTATTTATAAAAATACTTAAGTTAACACCTGACGTTGAAGTAGGACTTGCTTTTAAAAATCCAAATGTTTTAGTATAACCAGCTGCTAATAAATCGTTTGATCTTGTTCCTAAACCAATTACATGATTTTGCAATGTTAATTTTAAAGCTGCAATATCAGTTGCAGATGTCATTGCACTAATACTTGCGCTTGTTATGCCGGAAGCTGTAAAAGCAGCGTTTGTAGGGGCAAAAGCAGTGTACGAACCCGCATTGCCCAAAGTCGCATCTAAACCTGTTTTTTTTAATGCATCAACTAAAATACTAAAATTTGCTGGATCAGCTTTAGCGATTTCAACTATAGATTTTAGGGGCATTAACTCTTTCGGCTCATCATTAGTACAAGAAAACGTCATAAGAGCGACTGATAAAATTGTTACAAAAGATAGAATTTGATTTTTTATTTTCATGATTTTTTATTTTACGTTTGTGAACTATTGTTTTACTGTGATTTTTGTTTTTTTTATTTTCCGAAAGTATATCTCAATGTAAATTGAGCTTGCCAAACATCAGACACAGATGCATTCTTTAGGAAAGTATCTGTTGCTAAAAATCTTCTTCCCTGGTTATCTGTTTGTAATGCCAATGTATAACCTGGTGTATAATTATTTGAACTACTTGGAGCTTGGGCAACTGCTAATATATTTGTTGCTGTAGCTCTTTGAGAGATTCCCCATGTACGATTTAACAAGTTTGTGAAATTTAAAATATCGGCTCTAAATTGAAAGCTATTCTTTTTACCTCCTATTTTAATGAAAAAATCTTGTGTGACAGATAGATCAACTCTATGTAACATAGGTAAAAGATTCTCGTTTCTATCGACATATTGACCTCTTTTAGTAGACAAGTATGGATCTTGATTAATAAACTTATCAAAAGCTTCTTGTTGTTGTGCCTCTGAATAAAGAACTATTGAAGAACCACCTAAATTTTGAGATATTGGAACAAAACGAAGATCACTAGCTTTCATTGGAACAAACAGCAAATCATTTCCGTTTATACGGTCCCCGTTTAAATCTCCTCCATAAACATAAGTGAAAGAACTGGATTGCTCCCCTATGTATCCTAAATTAATTGATGTAGATGCTCCCGCTTTTCCACCATATTCTATTTTATATCCAAGTATCCCCACCATTCTATGTGGAGTATTATTGTTTGACAACCCTAATCTCTGATCATTGTTTCCGTTAACTGAACGCACACCATTCCAGCTTCCTGATGCAGTAGCTCCAGGAGACAATAAATCATTTGCTTGTGAATGTGTGTAAGCAAATGAACCCCATAGACCTTTACGGTAAGGATACTCTAACTTGAATGTAGTAGAATAAAAATATCCTTTATTAGTATTGGTAAGTACTATTGCATTCGTAACATTATTATTAATACGAATACCATTGTCATTTCCTGCGAATAAAGGTCTATTATCTGGTCCATTAATCGTTCCTACTGGATTTTCAAAATTCGCACTATAGTAAGCAGTTTCATTTATATTCGTACTGTAAATTCCTTCTAAGGTACCTATGAAACCGAAAGGTAGCCTTTGATCTAAAGCAACTGTAGTTTTCCAAACTTGAGGAAATTTATATTTTTTATCCGTAAATGCTAAATCAATTGACGACGGCAATGTTGGTGTAGCAGGTGTAAAATACTGGTTCGGGTTTGCTGTAAAACCGTAACCTCCCAAGCCAACATTAGCGTCACTTGCATCAACAGAACCCGTAAGCACTCCATTATTACCGATTGCATTAGATAAAAACACAAGTGGTGGTCTACCTGAAAATATTCCAGATCCCCCTCTAACTATCGTCTGAGCATCGCCTGTCACATCTAAATTAAAACCTACTCTAGGCTCAAAAAGATATTGTGTATTTGGCATGTCTCCAGTATTGAATTTCTCCCCATTTGCAAAAGTTAAATCAGTAACTACCGGGTTCTCAAGTGCCGTATCTACAAATGACACTCTTGACCCTCTTAAACCGATAGTAAACTTTAACTGATCATTCACTTTAAAATCGTCTTGAAAATAGACATCAATTTTGTCAGATTTTAAAATTTGCAAGGGCTCAACAGCTCCAGGTAAAGCAGAGTATCTAAATTGAGTCCTAACAGGTAAATTATTAACTGAAGGCGCTCCATTTAAAGCAACTGATTCATTTGCCGCTTTGTAAAACTCATCTAACGTGTTAAATATGAACACCCCATTAGAACCTGAGAAAAATAAATTACTAGATTTAAAATGCTCATAATTTGCTCCAAATAACAAGGTATGTTTACCTATAGTTTTAGTCAGGTTATCTGTAAAATGCAATGTGGAATAACTCAACTTGTTCCCCTGAGTAAAAGGATCTAAACCTACTGAAATAAAATTCAAGTTACCTGTTGTAAATCCAGTACCAGTAGCATTTGGCTGCCCATTTTTAATATCAATAGTTGGGAATAATCCACCACCTTGTAAACCTCTATCCTCAATTTGTTTATCATAACCTCCTATGAAGTTATTGCTCCATGATTCAGATAATTTACTATCTAACTGCACAACAATAGATCTCGTGTTATCAAGAATGGTATAACCGCTATTTTT
>NZ_AJXL01000150.1 GCF_000264055.1 Flavobacterium sp. ACAM 123
GTAGTTTCTATATTAAATTTTAAAACTTTATTTTTTTAATCTTAAACCTCAGATTGAATTTTACTTTTTTAAGGACGTAAATTTTTCTTCTTTGTTGTTAAAGTAGTTTTTACGGTTGTAAATACTTTCCCTTTTTTATTAAAAGACACAACTAAAATAATTTAAAGTAGCTGAGTGTTTTTTTACAATTTTTAAATAAATATTTTAATCTATTCAAAACTTCAAGTTCACTGGTATTTAAATCCTGAAAAAAAATATAAAAGATTTACTTTTTTCAGTGTTAAATAATTTTCAATATTTGTGATTTTCTCTTTTTTATATATTACTCCTAAAAGAGTGTTTATCAATTATAGTTAAATTTAAGAATTATTATTGATGGTGTTTTATTTTTTCTATAACTAACCTAAAAACTCGTTGAAATGGATTTTTTGTTGGGTAATAGTTAAGTTTTAATGTTTTTAACCCCTTTTTTTAAGATTTAATTTGTGAGATAATACTTTGATTAGTAGTTAATTACGTTTTTTTTAACAAGAAGTTTATTCAATCCTTGTTAAATTATTAGCTGTTTAAAGTCATATAAATGTGTCTATTAAAGTAGTAATGTAAAAACAAAAACCCCAGAAAGCTAAACTTTCCGGGGTTCCTATTTATTATTTTAATCTAGTAGTGAATTAGCTATAAGTCCATGATAATAGATTCGCTTCGTCTGTTTAGTTGATGCTCTTCTTCGGTGCATTTTACGTCGTCAGCACATTTATTTATGAGTTGGTATTCTCCATATCCTTTAGCGGTTAAACGGCCTTTATCCACTCCGTTTTCTATTAACCAAGCGGTAGTTGATTGTGCTCTTTTGTCTGATAAAGACTCATTGTACTTGAATGATCCACGGCTGTCAGTATGGGATCGAATATCAAGTTTCATTTTTGGATATTGATTCGTGACATCCAATATTTTTTCTAAATCTATGGCTGCTTCTACACGGATATTGGATTTATCAGAATCGAAGTATCTGTTTTTAATGCCAAAGCATTTACCTAAATCATCACCGATGGTGACCTTACATTCCTCTTTTTCTAAGGCTATTTCTAGTTTTGTTTTTCCATCTTCGTCGGCAATAGTCACACTTTCTTCCTTGGTAGTATAGGCTTCTTTTTCGGCTCTTGCATTATATGTTTTTCCGCATTCAAGGGAAAGTATAGTTTCCTTTATCATCTGAATTAACGGTTCCCATAGGGTTAAACTTGTTGTCAAACAGACTGATTTTTCCCCTTGGAAGAATCTCAGAAGTGGCTAAATTTGTTACTTTTCCATATAGTTGCTGTTCACTAATAAGGTTTTTAGTTTCCAGGAATTTATAAATATCATCATAATCTTGTTAAATTATTAGCGAATTAAAGTGGTATATAGGTGTCTATTAATGCAGTAATGTAAAAACAAAAAACCCCAGAAAGTTTAACTTTCTGGGGTTCCTATTTATTATTTTAATCTAATAGTGAATTAGCTATAACTCCATGATAATAAATTCGCTTCGTCTGTTTAGTTGATGCTCTTCTTCGGTGCATTCAACGTCGTCAGTACATTTATTTATGAGTTGGTATTCTCCATATCCTTTAGCGGTTAAACGGCCTTTATCTACTCCGTTTTCTATTAACCAACCGATAGTTGATTGTGCTCTTCTGTCTGATAAAGACTCATTGTATTTGAATGATCCACGGCTGTCAGTATGGGATCGAATATCAAGTTTCATTTTTGGATATTGATTCATGACATCTAATATTTTTTCTAAATCTATAGCTGCTTCTACACGGATATTGGATTTATCAAAATCGAAGTATATATTTTTAATGCCAAAGCATTTACCTAAATCATCACCGATGGTGACCTTACATTCCTCTTTTTCTAAGGCTATATCTAGTTTTGTTTTTCCATCTTCGTCGGCAATAGTCACACTTTCTTCCTTGGCAGTATAGGCTTCTTTTTCGGCTCTTACATTATATGTTTTTCCACATTCAACGGAAAAAGTATAGTTTCCTTTATCATCTGTATTAACGGTCCCCATAGGGTTAAACTTGTTGTCAAACAGACTGATTTTTGCCCCTGGAAGAATCTCAGAAGTGGCTAAATCTGTCACTTTTCCATATAGTTGCTGTTCACAAAGAAGCTTTTTAGTTTCTAGGAATTTATAGATATCATCATAACCTTGTCCACCATCTCTATTTGACGAGAAAAAACCTCTTCTGGATTTAGTGTCAATCCAATACCCGAAATCATCCTTAGGAGAGTTGGCATCCATACCCACATTTTGAACCTTTCCAAAAGTTCCGTCTGCATTTATTTTAGACACAAAAATATCTAATCCTCCCAGACCTGGATGGCCATCAGATGCGAAATAAATTTCGTTGTCATCATTTACAAATGGAAAAGTTTCTCTTCCTTCCGTATTAATCAAACGTCCTAAATTTAAAGGTGTCCCGAAAGTCCCATCGTCATTTATTTGTACTTTAAATATATCAGAAAGTCCTATAGTTCCCGGCATATCAGAAACAAAATACATTGTTTTTTCATCAGGGCTTAAAATAGGGTGGGCTGTACTGTAATTATCACTATCGAAAGGAAGTTCAGTAATATTCACCCATTTGTCATTCTCTAAACTGGCTTTATATATTTTTACTAAGGTGTTGTCGTTTCCGTCTTTTCCTTTTTTCCCCTCGAGGTAGTTATTTCTTGTGAAATAGATTGTTTTTCCGTCTTTAGTAAAGACTGGGGTAGATTCGTTAAATTTAGAGTTGATAGATTTATCAAACTTGGCTGGACTTCCCAAACTCATTTCCTCGCCAACATCGGACACATACAATTTTGTGAAAGATTGACCGGTCCAAGTATGTCTTCTGTGGCCTAAACTTCCGGTATCTCGTGCAGATGCAAATACTATTTTATTGGAATACATAGTAGTCCCATAATCTGAATAGGGAGAATTGATTCCTGCATCTTCCACTTTATACCTTCCGGAATTAGCCTTGATGGCATCCATATAGTTTTCGTTCTTCGCAAAAAGTTCCCCTCTGCTGTCATTTCCTGACATTTTATCAAATTTTTCCATAATTTGATTTGCTTTGTCATTTTCGCCAATAGATCTTAAAGATTGGGCATAGCGATAATAATAAGCCGGTTCCACTTCGGACGTCATGGCAAATAACTCGCCATACCATTGGGCCGCTTTTTCGAGCTCCCCATTGAAATAGTAGGCATTTCCCAGTTTTTGGAACATATCAGCCGATTTATAACCTTTATCAGCCACTCTTTCGTATGTGTTTATGGCAGATACAAAAGCATAGTTGTCATATTTTTTATCGGCAGCGGCTACTCTGGCTTTTTGTGAATAAATGTTTAATGAAAAAACACTTATTATAGTTATGTAAAAGAGTATGTTATTTTTCATAATAATTGTTTTTAGAAGAATCGAGGGGTTGTGATTTTATCATTATTTTTAAATAATTCATAGCGCAAGAAAATTTCATGTGAGCCAGAGTTATAATTATTTAATTTGGTAGTTTCTAGATCATATCCATATCCTATGTACATCGCATCTGAAATTTGAAATCCAGCCATTGCAGTAACCGCAGCACTCCATCTGTAAGCAACTCCAAGAACGAATTTATCGTTAAACATAAAGTTTCCCGATACATCTACTTGTAGTGGAGCTCCCTTAACCATTTTAGTTAATAGAGCAGGTTTGAATTTTATGGAGCTATTCAAATCAAGTACATAACCGGCTATCAAATAGTAATTTATTTTTTCTTTAAAGATAGCGACTTCATTGTCATCGTACCTATTTGATTCTATAAAATTAGGTATTGATAATCCTACATATGCCTTGTCCGAATGTAAATAAACTCCAGCCCCAATATTTGGAGAGAATTTATTGTTAAAGTTTTGTAAACTAGGATCGCTATCAACTGGATTCAGCCGGGTAACATCCAAATCAAATAAATTGGCTGTTGCTTTAATTCCAAAAGAGAGTTTAACTTTTTCGGAGGTCGGGATGGTATAGGATAAATCTGCAGAGATAGTGTTCTCTACTGTGGGACCTATTCTATCATTAATAACGGATACACCCAGTCCTAACCTGCTGTTGTTAAAAGGGGTATTTACAGATACTGCATTTGTAACTGGTGCTCCATCTAATCCTACCCATTGTGTACGATGTAAGGCAAAAATGCTCAAAGCTCCTCTTGATCCGGCATACGCAGGATTAATATTTATGGTGTTGTACATGTACTGTGTAAATTGTGCATCCTGTTGTGCAAAACTTACTAAAGCTGTAAACATCAAAACGAAAGAAAATAGTTTTGTTTTCATAGTAGATATTTTATCATTCGAAATTAGGGGTGTCAATAAAATTTTAATTAAACCTTAGGGTTTTGAAGCCCTAAGGTCTTTTTTAATTATTTTGTTAGGTATAAATAGCCGTCTTTTTTATTAGTCTGAATCTGACCGTTACTATCAACTGATGTATAATTCAAAATATAGAAGTACGTACCTGTTGGTAATCCAGATGATTGGTTTATCGTTGTTCTTCCACGAGAGGTACCATCAAAAGCATTTGTAGTATTATTATACCCCGTAGTTTCAAAAACTAGAACTCCCCATCTATTGTAGATTTCTACTGTATTATCTGGATAACAGATCGTATCTTCTAAATTATCAATAGTAAATAATTCATTGACTCCATCTCCATTTGGTGAGAAGGCATTATGAACGATTACCGTACCACACGCTAATACAAGACCTCCCTCTACATTAATTGTTAGTGAGAATATTGTTGGACAAGCATCAGCATTAATAGTATAGGTGAAATTATAACTTCCCGCTTCAATCGTATTATTATCGACAATATCTCCATTTAACGTTACTGAGGAGTCTTCACTAAACCAAGTTCCGCCTGTTGGTGTACCTTGTGGTAGCAAACTAAACAAGTTGATTATCGGTGCTGGTATATCATCAATATTATAAGATGTGATTTCAGTAATCGCAACGTTAGTTGCAGTAACATCGACATTTACAACTTGAGTAAATTCAGATGTGTTGTCACATGCGTCCTTAACTATCCATTTTCTTGTTAGAGAATAGGAGCCATTAGTATTGTCAACCTTATTTTCAGTGTAGACAACAGTAGGAGGGACAGTGGAACAATCATCTACAAAAACAAGCTCTGGCTTTGCTGGTATGGCAGCACAGTTTACATTAATTTCTGCAGCAAACTCAGTTGTTGTAGTAGGAGCTGTTGTATCTTCTACACTAATCGTTTGTGAAGCAGTAGCCGTATTACCTGCTCCGTCTACAGCTGTCCATGTTCTGGTTACTGTATAAGAACTAGAACAAGCGCCCGCTGTAGTGATATCATTCCAAGTTAAACTTACTGGAGAACTACAATTATCAGTAGCTGTAGCTTGCGTGAATGAAGGCATTGCTGGACAAGAGATAGTAGTTGGTTCTGGTAATGTAGCTATAATTGGAGCTGTTACGTCTACTACCGTTACTTTTTGAGTACAAGTAGCAGTATTACCCGCGTTATCTGTTACTGTCCAAGTTACCGTTGTGTCACCCAATACGAAAGTATCAGGAGCATCATTAGTTATCGAAGCCACGCCACAATTATCAGCAGCAGTAGGTGTTCCTAAAGCAACTTGAGTTGCAGTACATTCCGCATTCGCGTCAACTACTACATCTGTCGGACAGCTGATTGTTGGGTTTGTATTGTCTACTACCGTTACTTTTGAGTTACAAGTAGCAGTGTTACCTGCGTTATCTGTTACTGTCCAAGTTACTGTTGTGTCACCCAATACGAAAGTATCAGGAGCATCATTAGTTATCGAAGCCACGCCACAATTATCAGCAGCAGTAGGTGTTCCTAAAGCAACTTGAGTTGCAGTACATTCCGCATTCGCGTCAACTACTACATCTGTCGGACAGCTGATTGTCGGAGCAGTAATATCTTGAACTGTTATGGTTTGACTCACTGTTGTACTGTGGTTTCCAGCAAGATCCGTTGCATCCCAAGTTATTGTTCTAGTATAGACTCCAGCAGTTGCCCCTGGAGTAGTTACATCAGAGATTTCATTTACTGTTGCTGTTCCACAAGTATCGGTAGCCGTTGGCGCAGTGAACGAAGGAATTGCAGGACAGTTGATTGTTGCATCGGCACCAGCAGCGCTGATTGTCGGAGCAGTAATATCTTGAACTGTTATGTTTTGAGTGGCAGTTGTACTATTTCCATTGCCATCATCAAAAGTCCAAGTGATTACCGAAGTTCCTTGCGTGCTTCTTGTCAAAGCATCTGTTGTAGTTCCTGTGATTGTTCCTGAACAGTTGTCAGTGGTTGTTGGAGCAGTTGCCGTTGCAGAACATTCCCCTGTAGCATCAGCTAAGGTTGGAGTTACTGGCTTGGTATTGTCTTTTACAACTATGTTTTGAGTGGCAGTTGTGCTATTTCCATTACCATCGTTGAAAGTCCAAGTGATTACGGAAGTTCCTTGCGTGCTTCTTGTCAAAGCATCTGTTGTAGTTCCAGTGA
>NZ_AJXL01000151.1 GCF_000264055.1 Flavobacterium sp. ACAM 123
GAACACACCCCTAGCCCCTCTCGAGAGGGGAATACGCGCAATGGAATCATTAACGATACTGTTTTCAAAACAAATTTAAATAAATTGCTCCCGTAAATAATGACAATCTCTTCCTAACTTTCTAATCATTAAAAAGAATATAGCAATCTTGCGATGAAAAATGAAACACAAAATTTAAAAAAGCGTTTTACTCCGGCCATAAAGAGAGACCTCTATCTTTTTTCAGGAAGATTTTTCGTTGAAATGAGCACTTCCATTTTTAATTTCACCCTTTAGGGAGGGGAAAAAAATTAAAAAAATAACTGGTTCAAATATGCAGCCCTCATTTTTAATTTCACCCTTTAGGGCGGAGAAAAAATTAAAAAAACACTGAATCCTGCCTACTCTTAAAAAAAAAGATTCACCGAGCATATCCTCTGTGAACCTTTTTTATTCAATACTTTATCTACTATTTATTTTACATCCAACAATTCAAACTTAGAATTCATGCTTTTAAATTCTGGTACTATTTCTTTCATTTTCATCACGATTTCATCATTTTCCAAATAATTGGCTTTTTCTATTAAATCTTCGATATCTCTATGCAAGGTTTCAAATTCGTCTTGGATTTCTTCTGCGATCATTATTTTTTCATGATAGGTAGGAATCGTCTTGGAGGTGTCATTAAGTAGTTCTTCGTACAGCTTCTCTCCTGGTCTTAAACCAACAATTTGTATTTTAATATCTTTGTCCGGCACGTATCCTGCCAACTTAATCATCTTTCTTGCCAAATCAATGATTTTCACCGGTTTTCCCATGTCAAAAATATAAATTTCGCCCCCTTTGCCCATCGCTCCAGCTTCTAGAACCAACTGACAGGCTTCCGGTATGGTCATGAAATACCGTATAATATCTGGATGTGTTATTGTTACAGGTCCTCCTTGCGCAATCTGCTTGGTAAACAGGGGCACCACAGAACCATTAGACCCTAAAACATTACCAAAACGGGTGGTAATAAATTTCGTACTGTTTTCTTCTCCCATCCTCTGAGTTTTTAATGATAAGGATTGCACATATTTCTCTGCAATACGCTTACTAGCTCCCATAACATTACTGGGATTAACCGCCTTATCGGTAGATATCATTACGAATTTCTTAACCCTATACAAACAGGATAGATCAGCAAGGTTTTTGGTTCCACCAATATTAGTAAAAATCGCCTGAGAAGGATTTTCTTCCATTAAAGGGACATGCTTGTAAGCTGCAGCATGGAAAACTACTTCGGGTTTATAAAACCTAAAAACCTTATCCATAGCCTCTTTATTTCGAATATCGCCAACTACAGTTCTGATTTTTGAATTTGTAGGGAGCACTTCGGTCTCCAATCTCAAGTGATGCAAAGGAGTTTCAGCTTGGTCCAAGATAATAATCTTCTTAGGATTATAAATCAATACCTGCCGTACAATTTCACTACCTATCGAACCTGCAGCACCAGTTATTAATATGGTCTTGTCTTTTAATTGTTTCGAAATCGATTTATTATCTAAAACAATAGGTTTTCTTTCTAGGAGATCTTCAATTTGAATCGTTTTTACTTTTTGAGAAATCTCTTTTTCATTTTCCCAATCGGCAATCAATGGAACTATATACACCCTATAATTAAACTCTAAGCATTGGTCCACAATGATTAATCGCTCTTCTTTTGACAAGCTTTTATCAGCAATTATGACTGATTCTGCACCAACGGAACGCATTAAAGTGGGCAATTTTTTCTTCAAAATTAAAATGGGCAAATCCAACATCCGCTTGGAAGAGTTTTGATCATTCTTATCTACAAATGCTACGATTTTAAAACGAAGAGGAGATTCTAACTTTAAAGCTTTAGCAACGGATATCGCATTGGCATCTGTACCATAAATTATTGTTCTTGATAATTTTATATTACTTTTCTCTGAGAGATAATGCTCAAAAGTTTGTTTTACAATAACACGGTATAAAAACAACCCACAAAAAGAAAGTACCATATTAATAAAAAGCGCGGTGTTTAAAAACGCTTTATACCCATAGACTAATTCAAAAGCAAAGTTTAACAGTAGGAGTGATATTAAAACAGCCATTTGCGAAAACAGTAACTTAACAGCATCAATATAGGAGGAGTGCCTTATAATTCCGGAGTAAGTTCTAAATAGCCAAAAAAAGAATACATTGACAACAAACAGACAACCAATATATAGCGCACTATTTGGAATTCTAATATAATCTAGCCCAGTACCCCTAAACAGTAAATAGGTAAAAAAGAAGGCAATCATTAAAACTGCCAAATCCATCATAACTATAATCCATCTAGGCAAATAGCTTAGGTTATGAATATTAAAACTTAAATTTTCGCTAGAAAAAATATTTCTGAGAAAAGAAATCGAACTGGGTTTTGTGTAATTACTCAAAATATTTATTATTTAACTAATTTTAATGAAAAATCAAAAATACTACTAATTGTATTGAATTAAAGTATTTTAACTGTATTTAATTTTTGGGAAAAAAAGTAGAATACTCCGCTTTTTCATTTACTGAATAAATTTAAAACCACCGCTTTTATTCTACCTCGATCGGCTGCGGTAAGATTAGAACCAGATGGCAAACAAAGCCCATTGCTAAAAAGTATCTCGGCAACAGTATTACCATAATAAGAATATTCAGAAAAAACGGGTTGCAAATGCATCGGTTTCCATAAGGGACGTGATTCTATATTCGATTTGGCTAGTAGTAATCGCAATTTCTCCCGCGTAATTCCTACGGTCTTTGTTGGGTCAATCAAAACTGTAGTTAACCAATAATTTGAAAAGAAGTTGTCATCAGGTACAATGAATACCGTTACCCCTTCAATATCCTTGAATACGTCCAAATAAAATTCATGCATTTTTCTTCTTAAAGCTATATGGCTATCCAAAACTTCCATTTGTCCCCTGCCGATTCCTGCACAGATATTACTCATTCGATAGTTATATCCAATTTCAACATGCTGATAATGCGGTGCCTCTTCTCTGGCTTGCGTGGCTAAAAATAATGCTCTCTTCTTCAGCGCCAGTGAACTAGTAATAATCGCGCCGCCACCCGAAGTCGTTATGACCTTACTTCCGTTGAAAGATAAAACACTGATATCTCCAAAAGTACCGCATTTATGTCCTTTATAACAACTTCCTAATGCCTCAGCACTGTCTTCCAGAATGGGTATGGAATAGCGGTCAGCCAGGATTCTTATCTCCTCTATTTTATAGGGAACGCCATATAAGTCCACCGCTATAATTACTTTTGGCTTTTTTCCTTTAGCAATCCTATCAATAATAGCGGTTTCAAGTGCAACCGGACACAAATTCCAAGTTTCAGGTTCACTATCGATAAAAATAGGAATGGCTCCCAAATACAATATAGGATTAGCAGATGCCGAAAAAGTCATACTTTGACAAAGAACCTCGTCCCCTGACTTAACCCCTAAAAGAATCAATCCCAAATGAATGGCAGCCGTCCCCGAATTTAAAACGGTAACATGCCCTACACCTAAATAATTTTCTAAATCTTGTTCGAAAATAGTCAAGTTTGACCCCATTGGAGCAATCCAATTCGAATCAAAAGCCTCTTGAATGTACTTTTGTTCATTTCCACCCATATGGGGAGTCGAGAGCCAAATTTTGTTCTCAGCCATTGCTTACGAATTAATAACTTCGGTATTTATGTAGCTAAAATATAGATTTTTTTGCAATTTGTCATCTCGATTGATTTTTTGTTTTGCCATCGGGTTGCACCTGATATTAACAAACCTTTCGGTACAATGCCGTTGTAATATGAAGACAGTATTCCGAATTCCTTCGGAATACTAGATTGAATAGACAACCGGTACTTTTATTACATTAAGATAAACCGAAGATTCAGCAAACACTGGTAAAAAGTAAAAGTCAAGTGAGCTAAAAGAAAAGAATCTCTTAAAAAAACAACTCGCCATTTAATACTTTTACAACCACCCTACTGTTTTTTATATCAAAAATCACGATAATAATTTTAGCGGTGGACGATGCGAGTGATCCCGAAGACGAACAACAAGTTGCTAAGGTCATGAGGCGAAAAAAGTATAACTTCCCGTTATGCAGAGACAACTAATGATATAACAAACGCAAACTCGCCCTTAAATTAAAAACGAAAAAACCAAAGATAAACGGAGTCGCAGTAATCCAGGAGTTGAGCCTGAAAGTCGAACGGCTCGGGCTGCAGAACAGCGTTTTGACGGTAGTTTCGTGAGTTTTACTTTTCTCCCTTTAGGGTTGGGGCAAAAAATTAAAAAAATCCAACTCCAAAATTCAACGTTTACAGCAATACGAACAGGCAAACCAAAACCTATTAAAATAAAAGTACAACGAACTAAAAAATTAAACGATACTTTTTTTAAGATGCACTTGACGAAGAACAAATGTCCTAATACCTAAATAAATAAGAGTCAGAAGCAGTAAAACTCCTCCGGAAAAGTACAGCGACAAACTTCCATGTTTATCCACATAGATGATAAGAGCATTCACTCCTAACTGAAGTACCGCGTAAACCATCGCAACTATAACATGTGGATAGCCCATTTCATTGGCTAGATATTGATATAGATGGGACCGATGCGGTTGAAAAATATTCTCTTTCTTTATCAATCTGTTAATGATAGTAACAACAGCGTCGATACCATAAACAGAAAAGAAAAGAATATATCCAATTTGTCCGGAATCTAAAATTGTCTTTACCATAAAGTAGCCTAAGAAAACGGCCATACTGATACTTCCTACATCACCAGCAAATGTTTTTGCTTTTTTTCTGACGTTGAATATTCCGAAAACGACACAAGACAATCCCATTGTAATTAGCAATGGTAAACTTGCTTGATGTATGGGCAAAAAAGCAAAACTTACAATCGCGCTAAGTGCATACAATACCGTAATTCCATTGATGCCGTCCATAAAATTAAAAGCATTCACCCAACCAATTAGTAAGACAAAAACTATTGGGAGCAGCCATATTGTCTCTGCAAACAAATTTACATCATAGAACACTAAACCTACAGCAATAACGTGTGATGCAAATCGAGGCAACTGCGATAATGGTTTTATGTCATCGATAAAACTCACCGCAGCAACTAATAGCACTGCTAACGCTATTTCCCAAGAGACATACCCTAAAAAAAAAGCCGTACTTATTGCTACTGGAAAAATAATTCCGCCGCCTCTCAACGTAATGGCACTATGTGATGATCTACTATTTGGTTTGTCGATTATATTGTAGGTATCTGCAATTTTAAAATAAAACAGCTCAATACCAATCAATAAAAAAAATAACGCTGTATATATCATTTATTTACTTCAATCTAGGCTATTAAATAATAGCGTTTAATATAAAAATCAGATAACAATTCAGACATTGTCAGATGAGAAGAATACTCTTCTCTTACCATTGATCACCGAATACTAAATACTGATCATTCACCACTTATTATTTGTGTTTTAACAATCCCAAAAGATACTCTCCATAACCTGATTTTTTCAAAGGTTCTGCTAAATCTTTTAGTTCCTGCTCGCTAATAAAACCTTGTCGCCAGGCAATTTCCTCGATACAACCCACTTTCAATCCCTGACGTTCTTCAATGACCTGCACAAACTGACCTGCTTGCATCAAACTATTGAAAGTCCCTGTATCGAGCCAAGCAGTACCTCTGCTCAAAATACCTACTTTTAAATTTCCTTTTTCTAAATACACTTTATTTACATCCGTAATTTCATATTCTCCACGTGAACTTGGTTTAATATTCTTAGCAATTTCTACTACAGAATTATCATAAAAATACAATCCTGGTACCGCATAATTCGATTTGGGTTCCAAAGGTTTTTCTTCTATCGAAAGTGCATTGAGATTTTTGTCAAATTCAACTACTCCATAACGCTCCGGATCGGATACATGATAGGCAAAAACAACTCCCCCAACCGGGTTTTTATTGGATTGTAACAATTCATCCATATTAGACCCAAAGAAAATATTGTCTCCCAAAACCAAAGCCACACTATCCTTTCCAATGAATTCTTCGCCAATGACAAAGGCCTGCGCCAAACCATTGGGGATAGCTTGTTCAGAATAACTAAAATGACAACCTATTGCCGAGCCATCACCCAATAATTTTTTGAAATTTGGCAAATCATGCGGTGTCGAAATAATTAAAATTTCATTAATCCCTGCCGTCATCAAAGTAGACAATGGGTAATAAATCATGGGCTTATCATAAACCGGCATCATTTGTTTACTCATCGCAAGTGTCAACGGGTGTAATCGAGTGCCAGATCCTCCGGCTAATATAATTCCTTTCATAGTTTATTTTGTGATTCGTGATTCGTAGCGCGTAATTCGAATTGCGTCCCTATTTATTGTTTACGTATCTAATAAGACCAAAAAGCATTTTTTTGATTTTTTCGATTTGACTTAAATAAATTTCAATCGAATTTACAAATTGTAATCGATTTGATAATATTAATTGTGTTTCTAGTTCAGACAATGAGCCCATGGCAATGTATAAAAATTGTT
>NZ_AJXL01000152.1 GCF_000264055.1 Flavobacterium sp. ACAM 123
AAACTGCCTTTTCAGACAGTTTTTTTCTTTTCTATGTTTTTTTTCAAGTTAAGGAATAATTATTTTTTTACTTAATTGGCCATTTGTGGTCTTCATTTTTACTATATAAACTCCAGCGCTTAAGTTTTTAACTGGTAGTACAATTTTGGTCTGATTTTTATTTTCAATTTCCCAATTTGCAATAGTCTGACCTAATATATTGAAAAGAGAAACTTCATTCACTAACAAATTCATGATATTATTTTTAATAACTAATGCGTCATTATTGTCAGCATAAAAAATAGTAATACCGTTTTCTATTTTAGGTTCTTCATTATGACTAAGTGTTTTTCCAGTAAATCGTAAAAAGAAACGTTTGTTGTACTCGCCGACCGCTAATGAAATTTTGAATTCACTTTCTCGAAGATTATGATAAACTTGCTCCAAGGTGTCTTGTAAATAAATTTCAGTGCTTGAAGGTATATTTTCCAAGGCATCAATTTTTATGGTTATAGATCCTTCTTTGTCTACTACAATCCCCAATGGGATTATTTGGTTACTATTGAAATCAGGGACTGCTTCAATCATAAAAGGATGGTTATTGATATCCAAATACATGTCATTGGCATTCATGCCAAACATTGGAGCATCATAGCCGATGTCAAATCCATTGGTCGAGTTACTATCTACTCCAACTAATAACTGTCTATGGCTGCCAATAGTGGAGTCAAAGCCCAATCTGATTTTTTGTCGGGAGTCGACTACTGATTCAGGAGCTGTTATTTTTGATTTTTTGGAACCACTTGTTTTCATAAATTGAGAGCTTCCGGAGGTTTCTCTTTTAAGTGCACGTTGACTATTTTTAAATATAACAGATCCTCCATCTACTGAAGTAGATATTGCCGTACCGGTTCTGTCTGTGTAAACTGCAGCATCAATAAAGAAGCCTTGGGCTACAGGTATATAGCGTTTTGGTTTATTTGTTCCTAGTTTACCTGTGTTTGCAGTCAAAGGGTCGTTAGCAGAAATAGCTTCAATACCTCCCATTAAAGTATAGGCGGCATAGCCTCCTTCATATTGAGCTAAAATATGATTTTTTGACAGGCCAAAATGATCCCAGAAATAGAGTACACCACCAAAAGCATTTGCAGCTCCTCTACAACCATCGCAATCTTTCAAATTGTCTTTTATAAACTCATTTGCATCAAGAGCCGATGGATAAGGGTTACCAACTAAATAGGTTTGATCTATCGCTAAAAATAAGGATATAGTTCCTGAGTTTGGTTTACCAGTAAAAACATAATTTTGTAATGTTTCTATTGGATAGTCACCTCCGGATCCTTTCATAGTAAATCCTTCAGCGGCACCTATTAATCCGGTGTTTGCTTTGTACTGCCATTGATAGTAATTCTGCCAATTGGTATTATTGTCTGGTGTTAATGAGCTATAAGACCAGATCCACCTATTGCTTATTTTTATCGGACTTGTTAACCCCCCGTCAGCAAAATAGGCACCATTACCAAAATCTATTGGTTTTGGGTTTGACGAATCTAGTCCATCTCTTAAAACTGCAGAAACAGAATAATCTAAGTTATTAGCAGTTGGATTAATTATACTCACCGGTGAAGACCAATAATTATAGTTGTAACTATTCTGTTTTCCTTGTTGATCACGTTCTATATATCCTGAACTAGTTTCGGCAAAAACACTTTCGCTAAATTGTGTCGTAATATAATTGTCAAATTTAGTGTCAGCAGCATCATAATATCCATATCTTTTTTGAAGGAGTTGTGACTCTCCAACCAAATCAATCATACCATCTAATTTTAAATAATGGGTTACCCATAATCCTTGTCCATCATTGGTCTCATCTTGATTTCCAGTACTATTTGTAATAATTAATTCATTAGACACAACTATGAGACCAAGAAGTGTAAGGTCTCTTGTGTTTGATGTCACTTTATGGTTTGTTTTAACGATGTTCCAGTCAATTGGTAGGTTGTTTATACCTAGACTATTAGGCACGTCCCAAACGTCATAATTTGTCCATGTGTTATCTGTATCCCAAGTTTGATTTGACACTCTAGTAGTATATGGAATAGGAGCTGTTTGTTCCTCACTAGTAGTTATATTACAAAGTCTACCACTTACACCTTTATAAGCCGTTAGATCACCACAAAGAACGTTCATGCGATAGTAACCTAAAAGGTCATTCCATACTAACGCAACGTCTTCTATACCGTCTACGTCATTATCTGTTCCATAAATTTTTGTAGGTATAACAACACCACCTACATCTGGTCCTGAAGCAATAATTTCTTGATTCATCATTTGTCGAATATTTTCTACTGACAAAGCCTTATTCCATATTTTTAATTCATCAATCCAACCATTGAAATAATTTGTAGGTAAACTTGGTGAAGTTTGATGCATTGCACCTAAAAGTGCCTCAATATTACTTTCTGTTAGGGCAGGTGCAGAGCCATTTCCAGATCCTACTTCTAAACCATCGACATAAAGTTTATAAGTTGAACTATTAAAAGTAACGGCTAAATGATACCATCTACTTGTATTGATTGTATAGGCACCTGAAGTAACTGATCCATTGCCAGTACCATTGTACCAATTAAATTTTACTTGACCATTAACAATGCTTAAATCATATCCATTTGAGTTGATTACTGCGTTTTTTCGAGAAAACACAGTACTAGTATTACTTACTGAATTTGGCTTAGCCCATACTTCGATACTAAAATTGCTATTTAAATTATAATTGTTTTTAAAAGTTACATAGTCATTAACCCCATCAAAATTGACAGTTTTACAATCTATAATTTTAACATCTACGTCATCATAACATCCGTTTACAAGGGTCCATCTTAAGGTGTAAGTCCCGGGGTCAGCAGTAAAAATTGCATTAGGGTCTGTTGTGCTAGAAAAAGTAGCAGAGTTTCCACATGAAGTAGAACTAGAGTTGATTTTAGACCATGCTCCTGTAACACCAGTACCCTGATAGTCTTTATCACCTACAGCGGTATTTGGTACAGTGTAAAGGTTGTTTCTCCAAGCTCCCTTACTATAATTAGATACTGCTGTTATTCTATTATCATAAGCGTTTAATTTTAAAGTGTTTTCACCACAATTACTTGCAAGAGGCATGTAGTCTTCCCCTGCATATGCTAAACTTGTATTTATATTTACAAAATTAGTACCATCATTATTATTCGTTCTACAACCATTAACTAACGTTGTTACTCCATATTCTCTGACTCCAGGAGTAATTGGTGTTACAGCTGCTGTCGTACCTTTGGCTATCACAGTACCATTTTCATCTGTCCATTCTAATTCATCATCTACTCCAGCAAAATTAAAACCAACATCATCAATAGTCCAGCCACTTCCTACATTGAAAGTTTGATCTTGATTACAAGTGTTAGAAGAATGTCTCGGAAAAGTTACACCAGAACATGCTTGCCCTGAGTAAAATGTAAATCGAATACGCAATCCAGCAAGTCCGGTATATGGTCCTAAGTTTAGCGATGTAAATCTAAATGGATCAGCGACAGGGTATTGATTAGTACTACATTGATTTCCATTCCCCTTATATGCTTGAACTCCAGTAGTATGTCCAGCTGTCAGAATATCATTTTGTATAGTGTTCAGAGTTGTACTATAAGTATTTCCGGCATCAAATGATAATTCAATTTTTCCGTAACCATCATTACAAAAATAATAAGCTGAATAGAATGTTAAAATCGCTTCACTAGAGTTCATACCTATGGTACTAAACACTGGAGTCTCTAAAGTTGTTGTTTGACCGTAAGCTGCTGCATGTGCAATAGCAAATTTAGTATTATCAGAAGTGTCATAATTGATTCCACTAAAAGTGGTATTTGGATTACTGTTTGAATTTGTTTCTTTCCAAGTGGGTTGTTCATTATTATTACCACTAGCTGGAAAATAACCATCTGTTCCATCTACTCGCCATCCGTCAGGTTGCGCATAATTAAATTTACCACCTTTCCCAAATTGGCCTTCAGGTTGATCAAAAAAGCTTTCTGCAACTACGGTTACTGAGTCACCTAAACAAATATCTAAAGGCGTATGACTAACAATTATTGGCGGTTCGTCTGGAGGTAAGAATCTTACATAAGCCTCAGCAGATGTTTTGATTAGAGT
Organism: Flavobacterium sp. ACAM 123; assembly: GCF_000264055.1. Lineage (GTDB taxonomy): Bacteria > Bacteroidota > Bacteroidia > Flavobacteriales > Flavobacteriaceae > Flavobacterium. The sequence continues at coordinate 4,159 of NZ_AJXL01000152.1, forward strand.
TGAGTCATTCGCATCTTCGATTTTAAGTCTAACAAATGTATCACTAAGTAATCCTGGTAATGTATATGCTAATAACTCTGCTGTGTTCGGTATGATCGTCCATGTTTCTCCATTATTATTTGAGTATTCCCAATTTATTACTTGTGAAGCTTGTAAGTTATAACCATCTATTCCTTGTATTGTAAAATGTACATCTTTAGGTACTGTTACTCCTCCTGGACAAGCTGTTGCTTCAATAAGAGCACTTGGAGGTTGTTGATTGTCTGGAATAGGGTTGATAATTTGTCCTGTTAAGTAAGTAAATTTATTTTTTGATGGTTCTACAGTAACTGTTGCGGTACAACTACTTGAATTACCATGAACATCATATGCTGTTAATACAGTGGTAGCTGTGTATACATTTGGTGAATCTGGAAATTGATTAGGAGAAACCGTTAAATAGGCTATTCCACAAGCATCATTAGAACCATTATCTACATCTGAAGGTTTTATTGTAGCTACTCTTGTTATTGCATCTATTACCACAACGTGATTTTTGCAAATCATTTTGGGTGGGGTATTGTCAACTATTGTGATTTCTGCTTGGCAGCTATCACTGTTTCCATTGTTATCATAGACTGTAAATGTTACTGATTTTGTTCCGATATCGGCACAGTTAAATGAGTTTGGAGATATTGTCGTGTTTACAATTCCACAATTATCCGAAGAGCCATTATTTAAATTGGAAGCAGCTACCGTTACAGTACCATTTGCAGTCAAGTAAGCAGTATAGTTTTTACAGACTGCTATAGGTGCAATGTTGTCTGTAGGAATAACTTTGAAAGTACAGGTAGTTGTTCCATTAGAATAATCTTTTGCCGTTAATGTTATAGTTGTTATTCCAGAAATTAAGGTGCCTGCTACGGGATTTTGTGTAATGGTTAGATTAGTGTCGCAATTGTCAGAAGTAGTAGCATAAGTTGTATAATCTGGAAGCATAAACTCACAAAAAACATCAAAGAAGACATTTTGATCACTAGGACAACTTATAGTCGGATTTTCATTATCTATAACTGTTACTATTTGGTTACAAACGGCAGTTAATCCTGCATTATCAGTTGCAACCCAAGTCACAGTCGTATCACCAGTAGTGAATAAGTGCGTAGCAGGGTTTATGACGGTGCTGCCAATTTTAGCAATAATAGAGGCAATTCCGCAATTATCAGTTGCTGCAGGAGAACCAAGGTTTACCGTTGTAGTACAGTCTCCAGTACCATTTGCATTGGTATAAGCTATTTTATTTACAGGGCATGATGTTATAATTGGTGGAATGTTATCGGTTACTGTGACTGTTTTAGATCCAATTGTAACATTACCAGCTACATCTTTTACATTATAGTTGATGGTTGTTATTCCTTTATTAAAGATATAAGTTCCTACTTGACCCAAGGTTGCAACTTTTATTGTAGCGCCACTAAGAGTATAGGAAATATAAGAACCACTACAGTTGTCAGAAAATGAGGCGTCTGTTACTGCCACTGAAGCATTACAAAGTCCAGTGTCGGTATTGGCAGATTGATTGGTTCCGGCTGTTAAAATTGGCTTGTTCGTGTCTTTTGCAGTAAGTTCTACAATTTTAGAATCGGCATTTCCATTGGCATCGGTTGCCGTAACGGTCACGTTTATAGTTCCGTTGTGAACCACAGCTTGAGTAGTTCCCGCTACAGGGCTTTGCGTAATTGTAACTCCGGAACAGTTATCTACTGCAGTAGATCCATCGACAAGGTTTGGAATTGTTGCAATGCAACTAGCGTTAAGGATTACATTTTGATTGGTTTCAGGTGTTAAAATAGGTTTTGTTGAATCTACTACAGTAATAGTTTGTAAATAGGACTGAACATTCGAGTTGTCATCCGTTGCAGTCCATGTTCTAGTGATTACTTTATTATTTCCAGTTCCATTGACAATAGCATCAGAATATCCAATTGTAGGTGTAGAATCACAATTATCAGTAGCCGTTGCTGGACCGTTGGTTGCAGTAGGAGCAATACTTGCTGTGCACTCTAT
>NZ_AJXL01000153.1 GCF_000264055.1 Flavobacterium sp. ACAM 123
GTNTTTTTTAGAGTTAGGTTTACCCTACTACAAGTTTTTTATAAAAACTCTCCGTGCTGAGAGATGTCTAAACCTAACTCTTCTTTATCTTCACTGACTCTCAGTGGTGTGATCTTATTAACGACAAAGAACAAGAAATAAGATGCTGAAAAAGCAAATATCGATACAATGACCATTGCTGTTAGTTGATTTACAAATAAGGTAGTTTCACCAAATATAAGTCCCTGATCCGTAACTGCTGAATTTACAGTTTTAGAAGCAAAAACTCCGGTTAATAACATACCCGTCATACCACCAACACCATGGCAAGCAAATACATCTAAAGCATCATCAACTTTACCTTTTGGAAAAGAACCTACTACAAGGTTACTAACTATGCTACTAAATATACCAATGAATATAGCATGTGGCATACTAACGAATCCCGCCGCAGGAGTTATTGCCACTAATCCTACTACGGTACCAATACAAGCTCCCATTGCTGAAAGTTTGTGACCTAGAATTTTATCTAAAAACACCCAAGCCATGCCGGCAGCTGCAGCGGCTACAGTTGTTGTCCCGAGTGCCTGTACAGCTATTCCATTTGCTCCTAAAGCAGAACCCGCATTGAAACCAAACCATCCAAACCATAATAAACCAGTTCCCAGTAATACATAAGTAATACGTGCAGGATTCGACTTTTGAGTTTTTCTCTTTCCTAAAAACATTGCTCCGGCTAATGCTGCCCAACCAGCGCTCATATGTACTACAGTACCTCCTGCAAAATCCAGTACTCCCATTTTAAAGAACAGTCCTTCTGGATGCCAAGTCATGTGACATAAGGGTGTATAAATCAGTAAAATAAATAGCACCATGAACAGCATATAGGCCCAAAAGCGAATGCGTTCAGCAAAAGCTCCCGTAATTAATGCAGGCGTAATTATTGCGAATTTAGCTTGGAATAAAGCGAATAAGAGAAAGGGTATACTTGGGGCTAAAGACCAAGCAGTATTTGGACCGACATTTTGAAAGAATAAATTAGGTAAAGGATTACCGATAATACCGCCAATTGATGGACCAAACGATAAGCCAAATCCAATGACCACCCAAAGTACCGTTACAATTATCATCGCCATGAAACTTTGTAACATTGTACTGATCACATTTTTTTTACCGACCATACCACCATAAAAGAAACCTAAGCCAGGGGTCATGATTAAAACAAGTGCCGTAGCAACTATCATCCAAGCGGTATCTCCGGTGTCGAATGTTACGGCTTCAACTGGATCCGGATGTGCAGATAGAATTGAAGTTGAAAATAAGGTCACTACCAAAAGGGATATCAATAGTATACTTAAAACGATTTTTCTCATTATTTTTGATTTACATTTCGACAAAAATATAAAATAATTTCAAGTACCCCATAAACAGATAAGCTATTCTGTTTGTTTTTATTATTATAGTACTTTATGCCCTCTTTTTTTATGGGTATGATTGATTTACTTATCTAAAATAAGGATTAACTAAAGTATTCGAAAATAAATGATATTCAGTTCTGTCGTTTCGATTTAAATCAAAAAAAAAGCAGACAATTTACTTTGATGTAAATTGTCTGCTTTAAGAAATGAAGACGGAGTCGCTATACCACAACTACTTTTGATTGTATTTTTCTTTATATCTTTTATTCAATACAGATTGATGAGTTTCAAGGCTTATCATCCTACCTTGAATAAAAGCATGCGATATTTTGTTAGTCCGCATGTCTAAGGCATCACCTGCTGAAAGGAATAAAGTAGCATCTTTCCCTATTTCAAGTGTGCCACATTGAGCATCTATTCCTAATATTTTAGCCGTGTTAGAAGTGATTAATTGCAAAGCTTGCTCCTTGTCTAAGCCATAGGCAGCGCAGGTACCTGCTAAAAAGGGTAGGTTTCTTGTGTTCATTCTTTCATGAGAACCGCTATTTTCTAACCCTACTAAAACGCCTTTGTCAGTTAACAATTTTGCAGCTTTATAAGGTAAATCTATATCGTCATCTGCATGTTCGGGCATATCATGCACTCTTTTTAAAAGTACGCCTACATTGTTTTTTTGTAGTAATTCAGCAGTCTTGTATGCTTCATATCCACCAACAATCACCATTTTCTTTATACCATTACTTTTAGCTAATTGAACTGCATCGATAATTTGTTTTTCTTCATTAGCATTGATGAATAAAGTTTGAGTGCCATCAAATAATCCTTTTGTTGCTTCAAAAATTAAATTTCTTTCCTTTGCGTTACCTACTTGATATGCTTTTGCATTTGCTAAAAAAGCAAGTATTTCATCAATTTGAGTTTTATACTCTTTATTTTCTTCAATACTTCCTGGCTCAAACCAAGAGCCACTTTTCTTATAACTGGATGGAAAGTTAAGGTGAATCCCATCATTTTCTTTCATGATTGCATCTTCCCAAGTCCAGGCATCCAATTGAACTATAGATGATGTGCCAGATATGCGACCTCCACGAGGTGTAATTTGGGCTATTAAAACGCCATTAGGTCTAACCGTTTCAATAACTTTTGACTCTGCGTTGTAGGCGATAATACTTCTCACATGTGGATTTATCTGCCCGATTTCATTTTCATCGTCTGATGATTTAATGGCATCAATTTCAACTAGTCCTAATGTAGAATTTGGTGCTATGAAACCAGGATAAACTTCTTGACCACTGGCGTCAATAGTCATATCATAAGCACTTTTATCTATTCTAATTGCTGTAGCATCTGCAATCAGGGTGATTTTGCCATCTTTAAAAGCTAAAGCGCTATTTTCAATAACTTGTCCGTTACCAATATGTGCTTTGGCATTCATAATCAATATTGATTTTGATTGTTTTGGCGCAGGTGTTTGTTGCGCATTTGTAAATAGTGATAAACTTAATGCTACTACTAATATATATATGTGTTTATTCATTTGTCTGGAATTTATTAGATAATTGTGATTAATAATGGTCAATTTATTCAAGTTCTATACTATCACAATGGTATTCTGCTTTCTCTTTTCTTTTTGGTTCTTGCGTAGTTGCACCTTTGTTTTTTTCTTGTAATAATTGACCGATTAACTCATTTCGTTCTTTTGCAATTGCAACTCTTTGTTGCTGATCTTTTTGAACGTCGTAGTAAACAATTCCTTCAATAATGGTTTTCTCTGCTTTTGCATAGATAGACAATGGATTATTGTTCCAAAGCACTATATCAGCATCTTTACCCACTTTAATACTTCCTACTTTGTCATCAATATGCAATAATTTAGCAGGATTTAAAGTGACAAACTTCCAAGCCTCTTCTTCAGAAATATCTCCATATTTTACTGCTTTTGCTGCTTCTTGATTTAATCTTCTTGACATTTCTGCATCGTCAGAATTGTAGGCTACCACTAATCCTGCATTATGCATTATAGGTCCATTATAAGGAATTGCATCATTTACCTCAAATTTGTATGCCCACCAGTCTGAAAAAGTGGAAGCACCAACACCGTGTTCCTTCATTTTGTCAGCTACTTTATAGCCTTCAAGAATATGAGTGAAAGTATTGACATTGAAATTAAACTTTTCTGCAACGTTCATCAACATTAGTATTTCTGATTGAACATAAGAATGACAGCTAATAAAGCGCTCTTTGTTGAGTATTTCAGCTACTGTTTGTAAATCTAAATCTACTCTAGGGGCATTTCCTTTTCCTTTTTTCGAATTATAGTTTTTCCAGGCTAAATCATATTCTTTGGCACGTTGAAAATAATCTGTAAATACTTGCTCAACACCCATTCTTGTTTGAGGAAAACGAGTTGGATTTATATTTCCCCAGTTGGATTGTTTTACATTTTCACCTAAGGCAAATTTGATGAATTTTGGTTGGTTTTTATAAAGCATTTCATCTGGAGCTTGTCCCCATTTCCATTTTACAATTGCAGATTGCCCACCAATAGGATTTGCAGAACCATGTAATAATTGTGAAGTAGTAACTCCTCCAGCAAGTTCTCTATAAATATTAATATCCTCAGAATTAACAACATCTTGTATGGTAACTTCAGCACTTGAATTATGGCCACCTTCGTTTACACCATTAGAAATAGCGATATGAGAATGTTCATCAATAATTCCACTGGTCAAATGTTTTCCTTTTGCATCGATGATTGTTGCAGAAGCATTAGAAAGATTTTTACCAATAGCATATATTTTACCATCCTTAACTAAAACGTCTGTTTCTTCAAGAATACCTTCTTTCTCATTGGTCCAAACGGTTGCATTTTTAAATAGCAAAGTTTCTGCAGTTAATTGCTTTGTATTACCAAAAGCTACATTCGGATATGTTGTAGGCAGTATTAAGTTGTTTTTTTGCAATTTCAGTGAATCTACAGGTTTGACAAATGGAGCTATTTTATTAGCTGACCATTTCACCTCGTTACCATTAAATAAAATTGCTTTCCCAGAAAGGGATTGAACGTCTTCTATATATCCTACCAATCGAGTAAATGTCGTTTGTGTTGAATCTGTTGATTTTATCACATTTGAAATCCAATTGTTGGAAACCGAAAGTTTAGAGCTTAGCTTTTTAGAATCTGTAGTATTGATTTCAGATTTAGGAGCTTCTAATTCACCGGTAATTTTCCATGTGTATTTTTTATCGGCAATAGTCAAATCATATTCCCCTCTAATGTCTTTGACATTGATGTCATTTACAACATACTTGGAACCTTGAACCCAGTTTTCATAGATTTTGGTTTCCTCGTTAAAGAGCTCACCTGAAGTGATAATAAAGTTGGCGTAAGTTCCGTTTTTCAAACTTCCAATTTCATTACTTTTCCCTAATAGAGAAGCGGGCACTGTTGTTAATGCTTCTAATGCTTTTGTTTTATCGAAACCATACTTTATAGCTTTAAGTAGGTTTGTTCTAAAATCTTCTGTCTTTTTTAACTTGTCAGTAGTTAGTGCAAAGACGATGCCGTTCTCTGTTAAAACTTTAAGATTGGTAGGGGCTTGATTCCAAAAGCGTAAATCTGTCAATTCCATTTGGTTGGCCTGATTGGGATCAGACACGTTATAAGCGTCAGGAAAATTTATTGGAATAATAAATTGAGCATTAGTTTTCTTAATTTCTTCAATTCTTTCAAATTCATTTCCGATTCCCTTCATAATATAATTCAAACCGAATTCCTTCGCTATCTTAGAGGCGCGCAAACTATTTAGTTTGTCTTCAGAAGCAAATATTTGAATTAGCTTTTCATTGTCTGATAAGGCTGTTAATGACAAATCTTTATTTTCAGAATTGCCGTTTTTATACCATTTCAAATCATGATTTACTTGTCTTAATAATGCCATCATTCCCATTAATGAACTAGGATACGACTGATTTGAAGTACTGCTTCTGGTAAAACCAAAATGATTAGAAATTTTAGTGGTTAATAATCGATTTGTTTTGTCACTGTTGTTCAAAGCAATCAATGAACCCGTACCTCTGGCAATACCATCTTGAACATGCGTGCCTACTACACCAAATCCTGCTTTCAATAACTCTTCAGCTTTGGGTTGATCGTAGTTGAAATTATCATAAGCATTCACTTCTGAACGGATGTGCTCATTCCAGTAATAGCCTTCTCTTTTCGTGTCATACGATTGGCTTTGGCGTGAACCTTCAGTTTTCTTTGGTTTATCCATTCCAAAACTAGTATACATATCAATAAACGAGGGATAAATAGATTTTCCTTCTAAATTGACTGTGATTGAGTTTTTTGGAATGTTTACTGAGGTTCCGGCTGCTATTACTTTTCCATTCTGAATAAGTAAAGTTCCTTTTTCAATTATTTGTGTTGGAGTTACAAAAATTTTAGCATTGGTAAAGGCAGTGAAATTATTATTTCTATTTTGGACCCCTTCGTTATTAGGAAAATATTCCTGAGCATTAATTTTTGGTAGAAAAATTAATAAAAAAATAAGTGCAACTATTCTTT
>NZ_AJXL01000154.1 GCF_000264055.1 Flavobacterium sp. ACAM 123
AAACTGGAACAGATCCAAACTGTTTTGATGAGGAAATGTTTACACTTACAGTAAACCCTCTGCCTATATGTGCAATCACAGGTAATCAAACCATCTGTGCTGGTGATAGTTCTACATTCACTGCAACAGCAGGCATGACTACTTATGCTTGGACAGGACCAGGTGGATTTACAGCTGCTACTCAAGCAATCACCGTAAGTGTTGCTGGAATTTATAATGTAACAATCAGTAATGCTAACGGATGTATTAGCAGTTGTTCAAGAGAACTTATCGTTGAATCATGTGCCGCCGCTTTATGTACATACACTCAGGGTGCTTATGGTAATTCTGGAGGTAAATATTGTGACGGAACAGTAGGAGGAATTGCCACTACTGATCTAATTGCACAGGCATTAACTAATGCTGGAGGTTCTATTACCATAGGTAAACTTGGTAAGTCCGTTATCATGAATTCAGGGGATGAAGGTTGTATCATTAATGTAATGCCTGGCGGAGGTAAAGCTAGCGAACTTCCAGCAGGTGATATTGGTATTTGTTCATTGACAAATCCTTATTTGAAAAATGGCAGAATTAACAACATACTTCTTTCACAAACCATTGCAATGGCGTTGAATATTAATATAACCAAACCTTCAGATTTAGGCGGTTTAGTATTACAAGCAGGTACTTTGGCAACAGCCAAACCAGCTGGAGGATGTGGATCTGATATTCCAAAAGTGAGAGTATGTGGTTATTATGAAGGCGATATTTGGGTGCCAACTGTAAATGAATATACTTACAGAACATTCAGCGCCGCTGTTATTAATGCCATTACAGCTGATGGAAACGGAAAGAAAACCGTTGCCGGATTGTTAGATTTAGCAAACCGAGCTTTAGCTAATGTTGACGGAACTAAAAACATGGAGGATGGTGTATCATTATCTGAAATTGCAGGTGCCGTTGGTTCTATAAATGAAGTGTTTGACGAATGTGCTATATTCATAGGTTGGGATGTTTCTAAATGTTCTCCTGAACCAGTAGATTCTAGCACGACTTCGAAAATTGAACTTGCTGGTTTTACAGCTAGTCCGGTTCCTTTCAGAGACGTTCTTAAAATCAAATATAATTTTGATTACGTGTCTAATGTGAAAATTGAAGTATTCAATCCACAAGGAAAAGTGGTACTTACAAAATTGGACACAAATAGTTACTTGAACAAAGAAATCTCGTTAACACTTAGCTCTAACATAGAGCAAGAACAGGTTTACTTTGTGAAAGTGACTACTGATAGAGGATACACCATAAAAAAAGTGATGTCCGGAAAATAGTAGTAGAAACAATTTAATCCTATAAAATATAGAGAAGGATTAGATAAAAAAATTAAACTCCGAAAGTCATACTTTCGGGGTTTTTTTATGTCTTTAAATAAAAGGAACACTTACATATAATTTATTTTAGGTGTTTATATCATACAAAAATGATGGTTTTACGATGGTAATTTTCTGAGTTAAAAGTTTGTTTTAAGGTAATTGTCATATTAATCATTTCCTGCTAACCAGAAGAATAAAGATAAAATCAATAATACCTTATTGGCTCAAAAAATTGCTTTAGTTCTTAATATCGATATCGACAGAAATCTTGGGAATTTTGAATTAAAAAGAGAGACATTAGCTAGTGCCTCTCCACAAGGCGGTTGTGGATCAGATACTTCTTAACCACGTTTTTGTAATCCTGATGGGACAACTCATAATGGATATAAATGGGAGACAATCTCCACTACTGTTGCTAATGCATTAGGATTTAATGATGATTAACGATTACTTGGGCACATATAAAAAAGTTGGGGAGAAGTTGTAAATTTGTCTAAAAAAGCAAATAGATCTTAGTATATTTTCTTCCTTTCTACCAGAGGGTCTTTTATTTCATTTTGATATTATTGGTTTTAAGGAGCTGGGTGATTTACAAACAAAAAAAGACTTTTTTTATATCTATTTAAATGAGAAAAGTAGTCTTCCTGATGATTTTAGTTTTTCGGATTTTGAATCAAAAGGATTTTATGAACGTACCTTAATACAAGATTTTCCAATAAGAGGAAAAGCTGTTGATCTGGGTATTAGAAGACGAAGATGGCGCAATAAAACTAATAAATCAACAGAAGTAAAAAGTGATTATTCATTTATAGCAGAAGGTTGAAAACTAACCATTGAATTTTCTGATTTTTTAAAAGATACAGATCGAGACCCCAGAAGATACGATAAGTAATATTGCTAGCTATTATGGTGTTAAGGCTAATTTATTACAGCGTCATTATAAAAAAAAATTAGTGGTTTTAAACAATGGAATCAGGAAAATCATGCTGGAAACTATTTGATGTACCCTCAGAACATTGGAGAAAATTTAGGCATTGATGAGTTAAGTTTATCAAAAGGAGAACTCTATACCTTTGTGACCAACAAAATCGGAAAAGGAAAGAAAAAAACATTAGTCGCAGTTATAAAAGTCACTAAAATTCAAGATATTATTGATGTACTGAATAAAATTCCATTAGATAAAAGAAAATTATTCAAGGAAATTACCCTTGATATGGCAAATAATATGCAATTGTCTTCACGAATGTGTTTCCTTGAAAGTAGCCTGGTAACAGCTCGTTTCCACGTTGTGAAGTTAGTATTAGATGCATTACAACATCAACGAATCAAATTAAGATGGAAAGCAATTGAAAAAGAAAATCAGGCCATCAAACAAGCAAAAGAATAAGGAATAAAATACATTTCAATTACTTTAGAAAATGACGATACTCCAAAACAACTTTTGGCTAGAAGTCTCTGCATCATTGCTAAAAAGCAAAATTAATGAACAGATAATCAAAAGATAAGAGCAGAATTATTATTCAAATGCTATCCCTTTTTACACCAAGGCTACAAACATGCCCTAGAGCTTAGATATAGGAACAAATTTCAAAAGAAATAGCCAAAGAACAAATCTTAGCCTGGATAGAGAAAACAAAATCACTAAAGTTAAACGATTTTAATACCGCAGCAAACAGTTTAAAGTATCATTTAGAAACTACTTTGAACTTCTTTGTGAAACGCCATACAAATGCAAACGCTGAATCTTTTAATTCTTGAATTCAATTAATAAATACGGAAAATGATTTCTGCATTTTTATGTTGTTATGTCTAAAATTTTTAATGTTTTCCTTCTTTGATTTCCTCTACAATTTTTTTATTGAAAGCATCTAAATCATCAGGGTTTCTGCTAGTAACGAGTCCCCTGTCTACAACTACTTCTTTATCGTGCCATTCTGCTCCGGCATTGATTACATCAATTTTTATCGAAGGATAAGAAGTCATTTTTCGTCCATTAACTAATCCGGCACTAATTAAAATTTGCGGACCATGACAAATTGCTGCAACCGGTTTTCCTGCATTGAAAAAGTCTTTTATAAAAAGTAAAGCATCTTCATTTGTTCGCAATATATCTGGATTAATAACTCCACCAGGTAATACTAAGGCGTCATAATCAGAAGCTTTAACAGTATTTAAAACTTGATCTACTTTGTAGTCTTTTCCCCAATCCGTTTTGGCCCATGATCTTATGGTTCCGCTTTCAGGACTAACAATTTCGGCTTTCCATCCTTGTTGCTCTAAATATTCTTTTGGTGAACTCAATTCAACTTCTTCAAATCCGTTTGTGGCTAAAATAGCTATTCTCTTTTCCATAACTTTGTATTTAAAACTTTAGTATACGTTATAAAATTACAACTTACATTAAGAAACAACTCACAAAGAATTATTAAAATAAATTTAATCTACGGTATAGAAGCTCTTTACTGAATTAATATTTAAAAGGAATAGTTTACTCTACTTCATCTATTTTTAAATACCCTACATGCAACGTGTCTTCTTCTAATTTCGTTTCGGATTTGGTGAGTTTTAAGGAATATTTTTCTTTGAGTTTTACATCCAGGATATCATCAACGTTATAAATATCATCCACATCTATTCCGTATTTGTCGTCAATATGGGAAATAGCTTCTTCGAAACCGCAATGTTTGTAGAAAGTAGTCGCTTCGGCTTTTTTGGAGGCTACTTCAAAACTTTTGGCTACCGCAAGTATTTTATAATGGTATTCTTCAAATTCATTTTCTTTATATCCTCCAAGATTAATAAAAAATAAACTTTCAGAAGTAGTGTTTACAGCTGTATTCCTGTCGCTAATTTTTATTAAAAATTGATCTACTACCGATACTTCGCGCCAAGCATCAATGTGAATTCGTCCTTTGGCCTCAGGCCAAAAAGCCTTCATCTGCGGAATCAACTCCTTTAGGGAAGGACCGATTCCAAAAAAAATATCGTGTTGCTCCGTAAGCCGACCTTCTGGCGTACAGCCTAACATTATCATGTATAATTTGAGTTGTTTTTCCATAATTCAAAGCTACATAATTTTTCCATAATAAAATTTGGCACAGTTCGTGAATGTAGGAAATTAAAGGAACCCATAAAAATAAAAACATGAGAAAGATAATTACACTTTTAGCCGTCACAGGCTTGTTTGTCTTGCAAAGCTGTACGACATCAGATAGTTTTGAAGTTGCGCCTATTGCCAGAACTGAAGTATTTGAAGTGACCACTTCGTTTAATTTAAATAATAATTTTAGTAGACTGGTCACCTTCGATCCGCCAATTTATTCTTCAGATGTGGTGCTCACGTATCGATTATCTGGATCTAATTCTCAAGGGGATATTTGGGAATTATTACCTGAAACCTACTACTATAATAATGGAGCATTAGATTTTGGTTTTAGATTTGATTACACTAATCGCGATGTCGATATATACATGGTTGGAAATGATTTACAATCGGTCTCTACAAATTTCAGACTCAATCAGGTCATTCGAATTGTTATTGTACCGGCGAGTTTTGCTACGGCTGTAAATAAAAATAATTATTCAGATGTAATCACGGCCTTAAACGTTAAAGATAACCAAATCCAGAAAATTAATCTTTAGTTAAAATAAAAGACTATGCTGGGTTTAATGCAGTTCTAAAGACAAAACGGTAAAGGCAAACATAACGAGATCGTGATTCTTCCCAAAAAAGAAAATGTATTGAAAATAAAAGACGCTATAATTTTCGTTAAAAATTAGCTTTAAATACCCTATGAATTGGGATACAATTATTTAAATAATTAACTTTGATTTAATTAATACCTAGCATAAAGGAATAAAAATAACCATAAAAAAATACAGTTATGAAAAAGATTAGTACAATTTTAGCAGTTTTTACAATGATATTGATTTCAAGTTGCGATGGATCCCAGGGACCTCCTGGCTTTGATGGATTAGATGGACAAGACGGCTTGTTAGGTGAAGTTTTCGAGCTTAAGAATGTAGATTTTAATTTTAATGCAACGGATGGTTATACTATTTATAGAGCTTTAAATCCCGAGATATTTGCATCTGATGTGGTGCTGATTTACAGAATGACTGGAACGGTTGATGTTAATACTCCAATTTGGCAGCTTATTCCAAGAACTCTTTTTCTGCCTGCAGGAGAGTTAGATTATGATTTTGATTTCAGTAAGAAAGATTTCACGATCTATGCGGGAGGGACTTACGATTTAAGTACAACACCAACATACATAAAGAATCAAACGTTTCGTATTGTCATTGTTCCGGGCAGCTTTTCTGCTTCAATCAACAAAAACAATTATGGGGACGTAATGGCTGCCTTGAACCTAAAGGAAAGCCAAATACAGAATATAATTTTTAATATTGTGTGTATCGCATAAAAAAGAAAG
>NZ_AJXL01000155.1 GCF_000264055.1 Flavobacterium sp. ACAM 123
TTTTTATCTAACATAATATTATTATTTTTTATTCTTAAGCATCTCAACTGATTGCTTTGCATATCCATTTTCAGGATCGATAGCAAGCGTTTTATTGAAGAATTCAATAGCTTTCACTTTATCAGTGTTTGCATAACCTGCAGCCATTGTATTGTAAGCCTCAATTAATTTACCCTTCACAGTAGCCTTAGCCATTTCTTCAGGACCTTTCTTAGTTACAATATCAATATATTGTTGATAATATTTGATCATTAGATCATCATTTCCAAGCAACGTGTTAGTTCTTGCACGATAAACATAAACATCTTGAGTTTCCGGAGATGCTTCAATCACATTTCCAAAAGCCACATCTGCTTTTTGTAAAGCGATAGAGTCTTTCACCGCTCCAGTTTTTGTGTTGTCAAAGTAAAGCGAATTACCTAAATAAAAATTGTCTAGTAAATAATTTTTAGATTCTTTATTTGAAGTCGCGATTTCAAAAATTCCTGCAGCCTCCTTATAAAATTTTTGCTCATAAAGACCCTTACCAGCATCGCTTAATTCATTAACAACAGCATTATCCATAGCAACCGCTTTCTTAATAAGCTCAATCCCTTTATTAAATAGAACTGGATCTACAACAGTTGCATCAACACCCATTGTCGCTTTTTTAATGTTTGACAAACCTAAATATAAATAATCAAGCGAAATTACATTATTCATAGAGTTTGCAGTATAATCCTGTAGCGATTTAATAGCCACGTCTACATTATTGTTATAATAAGCAGAGTATCCTAAATAACGAAAAATTCTCGGGTTAATTTTGTCAATTTGCTTCATTTTATCAGCTTCGATTTCTAAAGCTTCGTAATCATGAGCGACAACTAAGAAGTCAGCATGACGCATACGTGAATCTAACGAATAATCAGTTAAAGTCATATATTTTTCATAGTAAGACAACGCTTGTTTCATATATTCATCGTTTCTAGAAGGCACGTTCACCGCCCAGTAATAATATGTTTCTGCTAATTCACGATAAAGAGGTCCGTAATTAGGATTTGTTGCTATTACATCAGTAAAAGCTTTCACCGCCTCAACGTATGCTTTCGCACCTTTTAGCAAAACTCCTAATTGCATCTTAGCTCTTAGCAGTGTATTATCCGCTTGAAAAGCATTACGATATGCTGAATATGCTGCATTCTGATTCTTGTCTCCGTAATGAGCATCACCAAAAGCTAAGAGCACTTGAGGCTCCTCTGCATTTCTTTCATTAGCCAGTTTTAAAGTCTGAAGTGCAGCTTTATAATCCGGTTTATCAGAATTCATGTAAGCACGCGCAATATATACGTACTCTGAATGGTCTCTTCTTCCCATTTCATTTTTAGCTATTTCAAATTTAGCTTTTGCTGCAGCAGCATCTCCATTATTAAGATCTAATTGACCTAATCCAATATGATTAAAATGCTCATCATCCTTTGCCTCTAATCCTTTTTGATATGTCATTTTCGCAGAATCTACTACCTTTTGTACAAGATATACGTTCCCTAAAAGAAAGTATGCTTTCCCTTCAGATGGATCCGATTTAATAATTGATTTTAAAGTCGATTTAGCACTTTCAAATTGTTCTGCGTCAATCGCTTTTTTAGCTTGATCTATATCCTGTGCGTTCACTAAGGATACCGTGGCCAGAAAGGCAACACTTAAAATTTTAAATTTGTTCATTTTAACTTTATTTGATTTATTCATTTTCATTTTCATTGTTTGATTTGTTTTTAAATACAACTTTTCTTGGAGGCATACGTACAGGCAACAATCCCGCTTTCAAAATTATCCTTTGTCCTATATCTCCAGCTACAAATGAAGCGAAGCCCATTCCTAAACCAAAAGATCCCTGACAATTAATAATATACAAATCACGTGCCAAAGGGTACTTTCCTTCGGCTAAATTGTTTTGTGTAGGGGCAACAAACTCCTCACCGCCCTCTCCTTTAACGCTTAATACGTTAATATTTTTCATAAGATCACGTATGTCAGGTGACGGCTGATACAGCCAATTTACACCAACAACACCTATCATACCATCATTATCAGCTACAAATTTGACAACATCTTTATTTAACTTAAAGGAGTACACCGCTTCTTTAGGCATTTCTGCTATTCCTGCCAACTCATTCATATATCGCACAGTACTCGAATTTGGATTATCAAAAACTAATCCTTTGACTCTCGTTTGTGGTCTCCCTTGCATAAAAAGGATCACATCTTTCAAAGCTATCAAGGTGTCATTATTGCCTTTATTAGATATAAAAGCAACTGCATCAGTACCAATTTTGGTTGTCTTTGGTTTAATTTTGAGTTGTTCAAAATATTTGACCTCCTTATCATTCAATTTTCTGGACAGGATTACAATACGAGAGGTATCTTTAAGGAATGCTCGCATCACCTCTTTTTCAGATCTGGACTCCAGAAGGATTGTGGCTTTATATTGGTTTTGAAAAATAGTAATCTCATCTTCCATTACCGGCTCTAAAGTTTCATCGACAAGAATCGTTGCTGTACCTTTAAGAATAGTTTCTTTCTCAACCTCCGCCTTTTTACAACCGACAAGCACTCCAAAAACGATCAGCGCCAAAACAAAAATACGTCCTGCAAAATTTTTCATAATCTAATCTTTATTATCATTTATAATCCGTCTACCCCTTAATAAAGAATACGCGATGAGCAGAATTCCAAAGGTAATCCTATAATTCATTGACATATCTAAAGGAAATTGTTTCATAAAAATAATCAATAGTCCCAAGGCCAAATAAACGACAAAAAACAAAATTGCCAAAACGAGAAGAAATCGCTCTTTGAGCGATTTCTTCTGAATATTTTTAACTGTTTTTTCCAACATTAATCCGCTGTTTGAATTTGAATCGGAAGGGAGTATAATACTCTAACCGGCTTCCCGTTTTGAATACCTGGATTCCATCTCGGACATTTACTCAAAACTCGTATGGCTTCTTTTCCTGTTCCATAACCAATATCTCTTAGTACTTTGATATCAGTTAATGACCCATCTTTTTCCACTACAAAAGTAACATAAACTTTACCCTTAAGACCTTCTTCTTCAGGGGCTCTATAGTTATCTCCTACATACTTGTAGAATTTAGCCATACCACCTGGAAATTCAGGTTTTACTTCGATACCAGCCGTGTTATAAATTTGATTATCTTCTTCAACAATTTTGGTTGGACCTGGACCAACTGGAGCAACAGACAACACAGCATCCGGATCTCCTTTTATGGTTTGAGCACCAAGTTTTTTTTCTTTAATCTCCACGATTTTCGGTGGCTCTTCAGTTACTTCCTCAGCCTTAGCAACCACTGGCTTCACAAACTTAACTTGATCCACTTTTGGTGGTGGTGGAGGTGGTGGTGGAACATTTAGTTTAGGCTCTTCCTTCTTTGGAGGTAACTTAATGGCCGTAATTTTAATATCCCTGTCCATATCTTCCTCTTTACCTTTAGGAATTAAGTCTATGATAAGGGGAGCGGCGACAGCGAGACTAAAAAATATAGCACCTAAAATAAGCGCTTTTACAGTAGTTTTCCCGTTTGACTTTCTTAATTCATAAGCTCCGTAAGTCTTGTTACGACCCTCGAACACGATATCAAGCCATTGATTTTTTAATATGTCTAGTTTCATTTTTCTTAATTATTAGGTTATTAAGAAAACAAGGTTACTCCTGTTTTCCCTCTAACAATTTTAGTTCCTCAGCCGAAAAATCATTAACGATAGTATAAGTTGGCACATCAGAAATTGCCATCTCGTCTAGTATATCAATCACGTTTTTATAACTCGATTTCTTACTAGGCTTTATAATTACAATCATCCCTTTATCCTTATTTCCTGTATAGGCAAGAACTGATTTTTTTCTTTCTAGAATTTCCTTACGCAAACCATCTTTACCGAATGTAATCTCCTTTGGACCAGCTATTGGCGTAGCCAATAAACCCATATAAAAAACCATCTTGTTGTTATCGCCTAACATTACAGTCATCGTACGATTTTCATCAACCTTAATATCCGCACTTTCCACGTCCGGATCCTTATCTGGCAACCCCAAGTTCATTGATTGAGGTTTAGACAATGTCGTAGTAAGCATAAAGAATGTTATTAATAAGAAAGCCAAATCTACCATAGCAGTTAAATCTACTTTTGCATTTGATTTTTTACTTCTTACCTTCCCACCTTTTTTGCCTCCACCGTCGCCGGTATTTAATTCAGCCATTTTAGTGTCTTTTTTTTATTAAAAATCTTTTCCTCTTAAACCAGTAACTAAACTAAAGCTATTGATTTTTTGATCTTGTAAAATATCCATCACTTGTTTAATGGCTGGATACTCTTCTTTTGCATCACCTTTAATAGCGACCTGCAATTCTTTATCATTTACCTCTATATTCGCAAGACGCGCATTATAGATCCACTCTTTCAATTGATTATTTAACGAATCTGTAGGAATACCAGGCTGTTCTGCTTTACTTCTATCAGACGCCTTCATATCAATGATTTGCTTAAGATTAGCAATTGGCACACCAAAATCATCCATCCTTGAAAATGTATTTTTTTCAGCATCAGTAAAATCTACACCATATTTCTCTCCCATCAACTCTAACGTTCTCATGCGAACCTGTTTTCCTTTCAAATCAAAGAAAACCATGCCTTTTCCTACAGTTAAAGTAGCCAGATCAGATTCAGGCAATTTAGTCTGAACGGTCGAAGCAGGAGTATCTACAGGCAATGCTTCTGGTATTTTGGCTGTTGAAGTCATTACAAAGAAGGTAAGCAAAAGGAATGCGACATCACACATCGCAGTCATGTCTGTAGACCCCGGATTTTTTTTTATTTTTATTTTAGCCATTCTTTTTGTTTTTTATTTGATATCAATATCAACCTAATTATTGCTTCAAACTTCCTCTGAATCTTCTATAAGTATTCACAATAGAAACAGCAGCTTCGTCAATGGAATACGTTAAATCATCAATTTTTGAAGTAAAGAAATTGTAAGAGATAATTGCTACAGCTGAAGTTCCAATACCTGTTGCAGTGTTAATAAGTGCTTCAGAAATACCAGCTGCAAGCTGCGCTTGATCAGGAGTACCAGCAGCAGCCAATGCACCAAATGCTTTAATCATACCTGCTACAGTCCCTAACAATCCAACAAGAGTTCCTAAAGAAACCAAAGACGAAATAATCGTCATGTTCTTCTGCAACATTGGCATTTCAAGTGAAGTAGCTTCTTCTATTTCTTTGTGAATAGTCTCTGACGCTTCTTCACTATTAAATCCTTCTTTTTTAACTGCTTGGTATTTTACAAGTGCGGATTTAATTGCATTTGCAACAGATCCTTGTTGCTTGTCACAAGAAGCGATCGCCTCATCGATTTCGCCTTGTTTGATGCTTGCTTGTATCTTCGTCATGAAAGTGTCCAATTTAGTTTTACCAGCGGCTTTAGATATAACAAAATATCTTTCAATAGAAAAAACAAGAACCATTAATAACATCCCTAATAATACTGGTACAATTGCACCTCCATGATATACTTGCCCCAACGTATTCAAAGGAACACCCGCTTCTGGATTTCCACCTTCAAAATTCGAAGGATCACCCATAATAAATTTCCAGATCAACACACCAACACCGATACACGCAACAATAATGATTCCTGAAACCATTCCTCCACCGTTTGAAGTGCTTTCTTTTTTAACGTTTGCCATTTTTTCTAATTTTAATAGTTTTAAATAATTTATTT
>NZ_AJXL01000156.1 GCF_000264055.1 Flavobacterium sp. ACAM 123
TTATCTAATGCGCTTTATTTTATTCCTCATCTTTATCACTTTCCATCCCAAAAAGATCTCCTTTTTTAAACAGTTTCATATCCTGCTTTAAGGCCTTGCTGTTGCGTTTTGTAAGCACTTCAGCATCCAGATTACTTACATCTGGTTTTCCCGCATTTACCCACGCCGTGTACCAGAAGCTAGCCGTCGCTGTAACTGCCTTCTTCATTTGGCTTTCCACCATCCCGTTTAATGCAGTATGAAATTTAGCAGCATATTCGTTCGAATATTTCACGCCATTGTATTTGTTTTTTACCACATTCCCATCTGCATCAGTTACAAATATTTGATTAACTGTTAATGCTGTTCTCAATCCTTTATCAGCAGCTAGTAGAGGTACGACTAAACTATGCGTATCCATGATCATGTCCCATGTCGCTTTATCGACGTCCTCATAATAATGTGCAGGGGCTACAGTAAATTTATAATCCTTAACAAATAATTCCGGTAACCTACTTTCCCACAAAGAGTGAATTCCTTTTTGGTCCGTCAATTGTCCATCGTGATTGTCTGAAGTATGCAAAGGCATGTGGGCATCAGCAATATAATGTCCTAATTCACCTGCAATAAACAAGATTTCTGACTTTCGTTTTTCCTTGAATGCTTGTGTCAATTTCCCCATCATATCTTGGATATGCCATGGTAACGTTCCGTTTTTTGACAAAAATTTGTCATCATATTTCTTTTTTGCCTCTGTCATAGACCTCGGAAAACTATCTATACTTCCAAAGTTCTCCATGTCAAAATAATGTCTTGGATTCTCTGCCCTATCTTTTAAAACCGACTTCCTTAAATCCGGAACTGTAGCTTCTTGGGTTATAAAATCAATATGGTTGTAAAAGAAAACCTGTAGCGGTTTTGGCAAAGCCATGACAGCTGCCTTATTAATTCTTTCATGTCCTACAATTCCCCACGATAATGTTAGAAATCCAATGAATATTGCAGTTAGCAACACAATTGTAGGTTTAAATTTGATATTTATCATTACATTTAGTTTTTTGAACTACAAATATATCTGTTTTTCAGACAATTTAAGAACATCTACTTTAAGATTACGTAAATTAAGAAATAACTTATCTATTATTATGTTTCGGCACCAAGGAAAAAACAGAACTTTTATTCATAATTTACGTTTAGCCACTTTATTGTCATTCGTAGCCGGGATTGTCAATATTACTGGCGTCTTGGCTGTAAAAACACTGACGACTAATGTTACCGGACATTTCGCATTCTTTGCCGAGGAAGTGATTAAACAAAATTATACAGCGGCAATTACATTTTTTATTTTTACCATATTTTTTTTATCCGGTGCTTTTACATCGAATTTTATAGCCGAATGGGTTGCAATAAGACATCCTGATTCATCACATGTAATTCCAATTTCATTAGAAATAGCTATTTTGCTTGTGGTTGGGTTTTTTGGTGTAGAAGGAGACTTATCGACATTTTCAGGAAAATGGATTGCTTTTTCAATGCTTTTTTCCATGGGAGTGCAAAATTCCATGGTAACACAAATATCAAACTCTATTGTAAGAACAACCCATTTAACGGGGCTCTTTACCGATTTAGGAATCGAATTATCGCAATTATTTTTTTACAAAAAGGGAAAGGAAAGAAAAAGATTGAATGCCAGTATATATTTAAGGTTATCAATCATTATTTTATTCTTTATTGGTTGTATCTCTGGTGGTTTCCTGTATACTTTCCTCGAAATACAAACTCTATTTGTCGCTGCTTTTTTCCTTCTAATAGCGCTAGTGTATGATTATGTCCGACTGCAATTCTTTGTTATAAAAAGAAAAAAATTCACTCGCTTTGCTAAATAAAATAAAGGATTGAAAGCAAGGCAGCCACGGCGATACATAACCAAAGCACAACCCCTTGGACCAAAGGCTTTGTACCCACAGATTGTAAAACAGTATAACTTAAACCCGCGCCTATTAAAAATAAGGTAACGGTAAGTCCTATTTTTGCAATAGCAACCAAATAAGGTGCTATCACGGCCATTTGTGGCACATACGTATTCAGAATCATAGCTAAAATAAAAAGTCCAATAAAGTAGGGGATTTTGATTTTACTCGATTTGTTTTTAAAAACCGTGGCAGTAAGCAAAGCAACCGGAATGATCCATAAAGCACGTGCCAACTTTACTGTTGTGGCTATCTGCAGCGCTTCAGGACCATATTTATTAGCAGCTCCTACCACTGAACTGGTATCGTGGATCGCAATAGCACACCACAGACCAAATTCCTGCTGGCTTAAATGCAGCCAATGCCCGATTGCCGGAAACAAAAACAGAGCGATTGAGTTCAGGATAAAAATAACGCCCAAGGCAACTGAGGTCTGTTTTTCATCTGATTGAATGACCGGTGCAATCGCTGCAATGGCGCTACCTCCGCAAATCGCAGTACCACATGAAATTAAATGAGATATTTTGCTGTCAATTTTCAACCATTTACCCAACAACAACCCCAAGAGTAAAGTACTGAAGATAGAAGCAACAGTAAATAAAAACCCCGTTTTCCCAGCAGATAAAGCACTGTTAACGTTCATTCCAAAGCCTAAGCCTATTACAGAAAGTTGAAGTAATACATTAACTGCTTTAGCATTGAAACGTAAAAATGGATTGCCTGAAATGTTTGCCGCAACTAAACCCAGCAATAAGGCGACAGGCGGCGAAATTAAACCAGAAATGCAAACCAGCAGTAATACAGCAAAAATTACTTGCTGCAATTTACTATTGACATTAAAAAAAGGAAAGGTGTTATCAGGCATGATTCCAAGGTGATTTTACAAATTGAAATTATTGAATTGTACCGAACAAAGATCCGAGGATAAATCGGTAATCACCAATCATAATAAACAATCTCCTATAACTTTACATTATAATGCCTTGCAACGTTTTTAATAAACAAGTCTGAAAGAGCATTCGTTTTTCCGTGTAAACTAATGATGTAAAAATAACGTTCAATGATTAGATTATCGACATCAAGTATTACTAATTCATTGTTTTTCAATTCTTTTTCAATAGCATGAATTGAAATAAAAGCAACGCAATTAGAGTTCATTAAATATGATTTGATGCTCTCAGTACTTCCCAATTGCATTTCAACAATCAAATCAGACATCTTAATTTTTAAAGGTTTCAAAGCATGTTCGATTACTTCTAATGTTCCTGACCCTTGCTCCCGCATTAGGAATCGCAATTGCAAGAGATCTGGCTTTGTAATTTCCCCTTTGTTGACTAATTGATTCGTACTGTTGCATACCAATACTAATTCGTCTTTTAAAAACGGAGTATATTTAATCGCTTTATTTTTCGACTGTCCTTCAACAATACCCGTTTCAATTTCTTTATTTAATAAAGCACTTTCAATTTGTTCTGTATTCCCATTGCGCAAAACGACTTTGATTCGCTGCATTTCCTGATGAAAATGAGCTAATAAGGGTGGAATTATATATTGTGATATTGTGGTGCTAGCTCCCAGACGGAGCATGCCGTACTGTTCTTTTATAAACGCACTCATTTCAAAATCGATTTCACGGTAGATCTCAAAGATATTTTTGGCCTGTTTTAATAATTGTTCACCGGCCTGAGTGAGAGAAATTTTAGAGCCGTTTCGATCAAAAAGTTTGACTTTATAAGTTTCTTCCAGTTCTTGTATGTGCTTAGATACAGCAGGCTGTGTAATAAATAATTCTGTTGCTGCTTTTGTGAAGCTCAATCTGGTAGCAACCGTAAAAAATACTTTCAATCTAAAATCCATAATTGTCTTGTGTTAGTTAAACCAAATGGAATTTACAACAACCCGTTGTACTTCCTGACAAACCATTCGGTTGCCAGTAATGAGACAATTAAAATCAACAGTAACACCCAGCCAATCAATGGCGAGCGGGTTACGGTGTTTTTTTCTATTGCCTTATAAGATTCATCTTCTAGAAGTGCTTTTATCAATTTGTCGACCTGGTCAGGAAAATAAACAGCTCCTTCCGTTTGAGTTGCCAACTGTTTTAGTTTTTCCAAGTCGGGATTTACAAATTGTTTTTCTCTGTCGAAATCCAAAATTTCAAACTGACTAGAATAGTTGGTTTTTGAATTCAGCTCTCTTACAGAAAAATTATAGGTTCCTGCAGCAAGTCCGTCTAAATTCACTTTGTAGAAGTTATTCCCTTTTAATAAGTCATAGTTTTTAGTTTGCTTCGTCTCCGTATTCTTAACAATTATTGTTAAACGGGCGTTATTATTAAATTCATAGTTTTTATTAAAGTATTGAGCTGATATTTCAATAGCATCACCTAAATTATAAAAACTCTCATGATTAACAACAAGCGCTTTTTTAGAACTGCTGGACGTCAGGTACTGGATTGTTTTATCCATAAAAACATCAAATTCAGAAAAAGATTGTGTAGAAAGATGGCTTTGTAATCGCCATTTCCAAATATTTTCTCCCAATAGAAATGCACTGCGTTTTCCTTTGTTTTCAGCGTAAACCAGCAAAGGGGAGTTGGTGTCCATAGATCTAATTTTAGAGAAGAGTAAAACAGCGGCATCTCCCTTGACTTCGATTTTCCCAAAAGTATTTTCTAATGGAGGAAAGGATTCAAAACCAATATTATCTATCGCGAATAGATTAAATTGGGGATTAAAGCCTGCCAAATAATTCTCTTTTTGATTGCTCATCTTAAACACTAAGCTGCTTTGTTCCTGATTTAAAAGTGAAAAATCAGTACTAGTTCCAGTAATGATAAAAGTGCTAAGCCCTGCTGATTTGTTCTGTTCAAAAAGGGACTTAAAAGCTCCAGTAGGCTGATATAAAATTAAAACATTATATTCATTTAATGAATTGATAATGTTTGGTTTAACCAAAGTAACCTTACGCTGCGCATTAGCTTCAATAGAGCGCTTTAAAGCACCAATATCGGGATGGTTTACGGCTGTTACCAGTGCAATATTTGTTTTTTGATCGATTACTTCTACGGCAAAATTCTTCGTGTTATTGTAGGTGTTTTTCTCTTTTTCAACACCGGTGAGCGTTGCTTTGAATGTTTGGGAACCTATTTTATTTGCCGGCAAAAGTACATTTACAACCGCGGTTCTTTTAGAAGAAGAAAAGGAAATACTTTGCTTTGTCAAAACTGAATTTCCTTGTGATATGGTAAATTTAGCAGCCCCCTTTTTGTCTCCTGAATAGCTGAGGAAAACTTCCACAGGAAATTTATTCTTATAAAAGGCATATTTGTTGACATTGAGCCTGGTTATTTTAAAGTCGACTACCTTAACGGTATCCCCTAAAACAAGAGGGAAAACTTTATTGCTAGAGTCAAAACTGTAAACATAATCGTTACCCGTAGTCTGATTTCCGTCAGTTAAGAGTACTGTTGGAAAAGTACGGTTTCTGTTCCTATTTTTTAACCCTTTTGAAATACCGTCTAGATTAGTCTGCGTCCCCTTAAAGTCAAATTCCTCCGAGGATAGGAACTCCGAGTCAAAACGATACGATTGAATATCAAACTTCTCTTTTAAGGCTCCGTTAGCGATTATCTTAGCATGTACATATAATGCTTTTTTACTGGCAGCTAAGGCCTCAATAGAACCTGAATTATCTACAACAATCGCTAAAGGGGGTTTGATGACCTCTAATGTATTTCTGGTAATTATTGGGTTAATCAACAGTAGCATAATCCCAAAAAGAGCTAGGAAACGCAATAAAGCACAA
>NZ_AJXL01000157.1 GCF_000264055.1 Flavobacterium sp. ACAM 123
CCTCCTCTTTTTAAAAGCAGGTGTTTGACATGAAATACTTTTTGTTATCTATGACAAATTGATAGCTGTTATAATTTTTGTTTGACCTATTTCTATATCAATATTTCCGATGATAACTTCTTTTAATACAGGTGTACTATTAATATCTGGTGTGATAGTTAAGCTGTATTTTCCTGACGGAAGTCCCATTACTAAAAACTTTCCTTCAACATTTACATTTGTAGAATAAGTTTCCAATGTAACAAGGTTAGTGGCAGTAGCCACGGCTAATGTTCCAGTAGGCGTAATACTTCCTTTAATGGCTCCACTTATTGCAGTTTCAATAGTTCTAATTACAGGTTTCAATTTATAACCTCCATTACCTAACTTAATTATTGACTTATTAGCATCAAAATCAAGAAGGACATGATACATTATGCCTTCCTGCAATCTTTGGTTTACCTGAAGTTTCAAGCCGGACTGCTCTGCACTTGGCGTGCTCAATGGATAACTTGTACCGTCCAGGAGTACCACGGTGTTTCTTGTCCCCAAAATTAGTCTTATTTGCGATACTTTTGAAATTCCTAACGTATCAGTCGCAATAAGCTTTTCCACTCCATTTGACAATGTAAGTAGGTCATAAATACCAGGAATCACATTCAATGCTGTTGATTCTGATCCTTCTCCCTTAATTTCAACACCGATAACATCAACATTCACTTTTTGATAAGGCCCTGGCGCATCAGTCATACTTACAGAATATGGGTAGCTGCCTTGTGTATTATCATTGTTACATGAATTCAGTAGGAATCCAAACATGATAAGAGATAGAATTACATTTAATTTTTTCATTTGTTGTATTGTTTAAAGATTAATTTTTAACATGTTAATAATAGCGTAAAGATGCTGGTATTTTAACAACGGCCTGTTACATGATTTTAGTATTAAGTTTCATTATTTACATGTTAAATTTTTAAGTAATCTGTTATGGCAAGTTTTTTCCTGTCTTATTGACCATTGTGTTATAGAATTGTTAACATATTGAAAAACAGTTAACGAAGGATTTTGTACCGTTGAATTACTTTACCACTTCATTTTTTTCTTGATTTTCTTTAGCTTTTTCTAACTCTTTAAGTCTCTTCTCTTCCGCTCTCTTCTTTTTATTAAAAAAACCTTTTAATAAAAAATTATGTTTTGCTGCTTCCATATTCTCACTAAGTCCTTTGGAACCGGTCTGGAGATTGGTTAATGTTTTTGTTAAGCTGTTTGCAAATTTTTCATCCGTGATTAATTTTGATAATGCGCCATTCCCATTATTCATTTTATAAGTGAATTCAGCAAGTTCATTAGTTATAACGGTGGCGTTGTCCATACTTACTTTTATACTTCTCATTATTTCATCCATTTCAATAGCCTGGATTGATTTTATGCTGGCATTATCTTTTACTATAGTCTTAGAATTAGACCCCGGCGATATGGTAAGGACTTTATCTCCCATTAACCCATCTGATCCGATACTGGCAACAGCATCGCTCTTAATGAATTTTTGCACATCTTTTTGGATTAATAATCGAACGACTACCGAAGTATCGGTCACTAATTGTATTTCACTTACGGTACCAACATTTATTCCGGAAAAAAGCACATTATTTCCGACTTCTAATCCACTAACATTTTTGAAACGTGAATTTAAAGTAAATGTAGAGCCAAATATATTTTTCTGTTTTCCAACAAAATAGATGGTTGATGTGAACGCCACAAGTCCTATTAAGACGAACATTCCTAATTTCCAAGTGCTTCCTGATTTCTTATTCATAACTAACTCCTTAAATTTAATAATTATATAAAAAAGGAACGGACCCATTGGTCTTCACTTTTTTCTAACTCTTGATAACTGCCTTCAGCATGGATTACCCCGTCCTTTAGAATCATAATGCGGTCAGCCGTTAGTTTTGCACAGGCCATGTCATGTGTGATAATAATTGAAGAGGTATTGTTTTTTTCTTAATTTCTAAAATTAACTCACTAATTTCTCGTGATGTAATTGTATCTAAACCAGTAGTGGGTTCATCATAAAGAATAACCTCAGGTTTTAATATCAAGGTGCGTGCCAATGCAATTCTCTTACGCATTCCTCCTGATAATTCTGAAGGCATTTTATTTATAGCTTCTGCCAATCCTACGCTTTCTAGAACATTGTGGATTTCTATTTCTATTTCTTCGGACGTTAAATCAGAGGCATGCCTTTTTAATGTGAACGCGAGGTTTTGTTTCACGGTCATTGAATCGTATAATGCTGAATTTTGAAATAAAAAACCAATTCTAATTCGAACTTCATTAAGTTTAGTGGTCTCCAAATTCATGATATCTTGACCAAAAACTTTTATTTCTCCTTCATCCGCTAAGACTAATCCAACGATGCATTTTATGGTTATTGATTTGCCGGAACCGGACCTACCTAATATAACTAAGTCTTCACCTTTGTTTAAGGACAAGTTCACTCCTTTTAAAACATGATTGTTTTCACCAAACGACTTCACTAGTCCTTTAATTTCTATAACAGCCTCTTTTTCTTTAATTTTACCTTGAGGAATTATTATTGTTGCTTCTTGCTCCATTTTAAAAAAATAAATCAGTTAATTGAACGGCTAACATATCGATGATAAAAATAGTAAGTGAGGCGGTCACTACGGCTGAATTTGCAGCCTGACCCACACTTGCTGTTCCATTTTCAGCATTAAATCCTTTGTAACATCCAATCATTCCTATAAAAAAACCAAAGAAAAATGTTTTGATTGTCGCCGGAATTATATCTATAAATGCCAAAGAATCGAAGACTTTTGAGATGTATCGAAAAAGACTAACGTCACCATGCATATTTATCCCAATGAATCCGCCAAGCATACCAACTCCATCAGCAAATATTACCAGTAGGGGCACCATAAGTGTTGTAGCTAAAATACGGGTCACCACGAGGTATTTGAACGGATTGATTGCCGCTACTTCCATGGCATCTATTTGTTCCGTTACTTTCATAGAACCCAGCTCGGCACCTATACCTGATGAAACTTTTCCAGCGCAGATTAATGCAGTAATAACAGGGGCAATTTCTCTAATTAAGGAAAGAGCCACCATGCCAGGCAACCATGATTCGGCACCAAATTTAGCTAAGGTAGGACGAGATTGAAGGGTCAGTACTAGTCCCATTATAAAACCTGTTATAGCCACTAAGGGAATAGATTTATACCCTATAATATAACATTGTTTAATGAATTCTTTGAATTCAAAGGGAGGAGAAAAAACCTCTTTAAAAAACTTTGTAGAAAATAATGTAACATTACCCACATCATTAAATATATTTTTTAGATAAACAGTCAAAGCTTCATATTTTATAAAGATTAATAATTAGTACAGTGTGTAATTTTGTTTAACAGTGGATAGTCTTATCCTGGGATTAAATTTTAAGTTACTTTAATTTACATTTTTAAAAGTTTGCATTCTATCGCGATCACTATCTATAAGTAAATAGTGTTCGTTTAGCATTATTTGCTGTTGCATAGAAAGAAATTCACTACTGTTGTATATCGCTTCATAGCAAGATTGTATAACAATATTCCCATTTCTTTCATTGGAATCTATGACATCATTTCAAACTTTATAAACGAATAGTTTTTTAAGATTAAACCATATGGTGCATAAATACTCTTTATTATTGTTGTCTTGTACAGGAGTTCCTCCCAATTTGATAATTTCTTTTTTAAGTTCAGTTTTACATTGCTAACTATTTGTTTAAAAATTTGCGAACACCTTTTTTAAATACTATTGCTCTGTATTTTTTGACGCATTTTTAAGATCTTTTTATTCTGGTATTATTTATTACAATAAATGGATTTAATACGACAATTGATTTTACTACATCCATTTTGTTAATTTTAAAATAAGTAATCAACTAATTTAGTTTTTTGTAAAGTTATTTGTTATTGTGACAACTACTGTTGTATAATTTTCGCATAAACTTATATTTTTCACAGTTCTGTTATAAAGAGATAAGAAAGATAAATAGTCCGTTTTAAAATGGGTGCTGAAAACTAATTTTAAAGTAAATTCAGTTTGGTAGGTTTACTGTTAGTTTTCAGCAAAATATTTAGTAATACAATCATGTTGTTGCTTTACGTTCATCTTGTCCGTTTCTTTTATTTCAAATATTATTTTTACAAAACGATTGTCTTCGCTTAAAATATCAAATAATTCTACTGTTGAATCAGTTTGCCCAAAAAGGACTATTTGTTTGTAGTTTTTAATGGCTTCGCCGATTTTCTTATAATAGGCATGTAAGCCATGATGATCTAGATTAATTGATAATCCGGTGCTTTGTGACCAAGGGAAGTCTTTTTTACCTTTAGTAAGTTCAGATTCAATTGTTTTGATTTCAAAAGGACTGTTTGTGAATTCCATTAAATAAGTAATGGAATGATCCATCAATACTTCTAATTTTTTACTCTTTTCATGGTATTTATCTGTTTAAGGAAACACTGAAAAATGAGATAAGAATTTATTTTGACCCTAATTTTCTAAAATTGAGAATTTTAATCTGTAGTCATTTTAAACAGCGGTAGTAAAAAGTCATATAATTAACAGATTAAGCCATTTGTCGTTAAAGGTGACGCAGGAGCTCAATTTGGCCAGATTATAGTTAATCAGTGGATGGTGACTTACCGGCAAAAAGACAGATTTATAAGGAGAAAAGAGGAAAACGAAACTATATTTTTTTACTAGCGGAAGATTCCTTTTTTGCTATGTCGGAGGGGGGAATAACACCACTATAAATTTTGGCGTAAGCAGCCGTAAATTCAGCTCCAAAAAACAAAATCATGGAAGAATAAGAAACCCACAATAAGATTAAAATTACGGAGCCAGCAACTCCATAAACAGAAGCTGGATTTGCCGTGCTGAAATAGAAGGCTAGAAAAGTCTTGCCAATAGTAAAGAGAGTTCCGGTCACTATCGACCCTAGCCAGACATGTTTCCATTTTATTTTAGCATCAGGTAAAATTTTAAACATTAACCCAAAAAGTACGGATATGACCACAAATGAAAATAAAAAATTTAATACGTTGAAAAACAAAATTGTAGAGTCGTCCGTATAGCCTTTAATCCAATTTGCCATACTAGACAAGCCGGTGCTGATAATCAGAGATACTAGAAGTAAAAAAGCGATTGCCAATATTAATCCAAAGGAAAAGAGCCTTGCTTTAATAATAGTGAAAATTCCTTTTTGTGGAAGTACTTCTACATGCCAAATTAAGTTTAGCGATTTCTGCAATTCCACAAATACGGCCGTTGATCCAACCAATAAAATAACCACTCCAATTATCGATCCCCAAACAGTGGATTTCGACTCAGTGGATTTGATAAGAATTTGACTGATTTGGATTGATGTTTCTGATCCCAATGTGCTTGAAACTTCATTTAAAATAGTTTGATTAACATTTTCATTTCCAAAAAAGTAACCTGCAATAGAAATGATCAAGACTAATAATCCAGGTATACTGAAAATTGCATAGTAAGCAATCACTGCACTTTGTCTGAAGGGATCTTTATCGTTCCATTCATTAAAAGTCATTTTTATTAGCAGGCAAGTGTCTTTGGTTTTAAATTGCATTTTTGCTGTTTTAGGCGAATTATATTTAGTAGTGAAGGTCGCGTTTTTAGACATAAAAAAGGGCTGTATTTTACTACAACCCTCTAACCAAACCGAACCAAAAAA
>NZ_AJXL01000158.1 GCF_000264055.1 Flavobacterium sp. ACAM 123
AATCAGCTTCTTTTTTTTGCAGACTTACTGTAATATGCTGTTTTTAAATTACTTAATTTAAGGACAAGAGCTTTTATTTAAAAGGTAATCGAAGGGGAAATATACTATCAAAAATGAAGATACCTTTCCGCCTTGGTATATTTTAGAATTTTAACCAATAAAACCTAAATATCATGAAAATCGCTACTATTACTATCTGGACTCTACTTGGACTTTTATTTCTCTATACTTCTATCGGTTATTTTTTACATTTGAGCCCCGAGCCTGCATAACAGTAGAGTTCAAACCATTTCAAATTGGTTGAATGGCCTCAACTTACTTATTTCTTTCGGTAAAAAGCATTGAATTTTTATGCGGCCTATCATTTATAACTGGAAAATTTACAACATTATCGAATCTTGTCATTTTTCCTGTGACTCTTAATATCGTTTTGATTAATTATTTTTTAACTGCAGAAAATCTTCCCCTTGCTATTTTTGTATTCGTAAGTAATCTGTTCTTGATTTTCTCTCATTGGGAAAATTATAAGGGATTGTTCAAAATGGATTAATTTTTTATCTAAAAAACAAAAACCGACTCTAAATAAAAGTACGGTTTTGTTCCTTAATGGCTGCGTACTTTTATTTAGTATGTTGCACCCATATTAAATCAGCTGTTTTAAAACCAATATTTTCTGCTATTTTCAAATATTCTGAGGTAACTTCTAAAGGAATTGACTTTTCACGAGATAATATCCATAAATAGTCAAGGCTCCCTCCTGCAATTAAAGCATATTTATACTCTTTGTCAATAGCGATAACATTATAACCCCCATAAAAAGGCCCAAAAAATGACACTTTTAACATGGCGACATTCTCGTCTCCCACAAACTTTGCTTTTCCGATGCTTTGCTTCCATTTGTCATTTTTTACATCATAACCCTTATTATCCACTTTTATCGTTCCATTATCCTTCATCGAATACTCAGCGGTGGTATTGTTCAGTCCCTGCTCAAATTTAAAATCCAATCTAGCGATTTCATACCATTTTCCTAAATATTTTTCTTTTTCAAAATTTTGAACGGCCTTTGCTTTCTCTGGAATCGTTTTACGCGAGCAGGAATTAAGAAAAACTCCAACTCCCACAAGTGCTAAAGCACCTACTACATGTCTCTTTTTCATACTAATTTGTTTTCTAATAAAGATACTATGTAAATACCGGTATATTTTATATTATTTACGTTGAAACTTCTAAATTTAATCAGAAAACAAAAAACCCGTCAAACATTCTTTGACGGGTTTTTTTCTTTACTATAAAATCGTAGATACTATACGTGTAATGCTCTGTTATCTGTAGCTGCTAATGCCGCTTCTTTCATCGCTTCCGCAAAAGTAGGATGCGCATGTGACATTCTTGATATGTCTTCGGCTGAAGCCTTAAATTCCATTGCAACAACAGCTTCGGCAATTAAGTCAGCACAACGAGCTCCAATCATATGAACTCCAAGAACCTCATCCGTTTTTGCATCAGCAAGAATTTTAACAAAACCATCTAAATCTCCACTAGCTCTTGCCCGTCCTAACGCTTTGAAAGGGAAACTTCCAGCTTTATAATCTACTCCAGAAGCCTTTAATTGCTCTTCAGTTTGTCCTACTGCAGCCACTTCTGGCCAAGTATAAACAACACCAGGAATTAGATTATAATTGATGTGGGGCTTTTGTCCTGCTAATATTTCAGCAACCATCGCTCCTTCTTCCTCTGCTTTGTGCGCTAACATCGCTCCACGAACAACATCTCCTATCGCATAGATATTAGGAATATTAGTCTGTAGATGATCATTTACCTCTACCATTCCCTTATCTGATACTTTCACTCCTGCATTTTCTGCACCTAACCCGTCAGTGTAAGGACGACGCCCAACAGAAACTAGAGCATAATCCCCTTCTAACGTAATCGTTTCGCCTTTGGCATTTTCTGCCTGAACTGCCACGGCATCACCGTTTCTTTCCACGGACTGTACCTTATGGGAAACATAAAATTTCATTCCTTGTTTCTTAAATACTTTAGTTAATTCTTTAGACAGCGAGGCATCCATTCCTGGAATAATACGGTCCATGTATTCCACAACCGAAACTTTAGCTCCCAAACGTAAATACACTTGACCTAATTCAATGCCAATAACACCACCACCAATGATAACAAGATGTTTAGGTACTTCTTTTAATTTTAATGCTTCAGTCGATGTGATAATTCTTTCTTTATCAAGCTTAATAAAGGGCAAATTAGCAGGCTTAGATCCTGTTGCAATAATTATATTTTTTGCTTCAACTGTTTCACTGGTTCCGTCTTCTTTTGCGACAGCAACATGAGTGGCATCCACAAAAGAACCTAAACCTTCAAGAACAGTAATTTTATTTTTGTCCATCAAGTATTTTACTCCGCCTGTGGTCTGGTCAACGATTGCTTGCTTGCGTGCAATCATTTTCTCCAGATTTACTTTTACTTCGCCCGAAATTTCAATTCCGTGATCAGCAAAATGCGATACATCTGCATAATTATGTGAGGACGCTAACAATGCTTTTGAAGGAATACATCCTACGTTGAGGCAAGTTCCGCCAAGAACTGAATATTTTTCGATAATTGCTGTTTTGAAACCAAGTTGTGCACAACGAATTGCTGATACATATCCGCCTGGGCCAGAACCAATAATGACTACGTCAAATGAATTCATAGTATATTTATTTTTGTTATATTTTTATATATTGTCGCACAAAATTAAGGAATTAAGTTTTGTTTAAAGTTTAATATTAAATTTATTTTGTTAAGATATCACCTGACAACCCATCTAATATAGCGAAAACAAGGTGATTTTTGGACTGATATCAGCTAAACTTCAACCACAGTTGTGTTTTTAACTTCACTAATCATAAAGGTACTTTGTGTACTACCAATATGCTGAAGGGTAGTCAACTTTGTAACTAAAAACTCTCTATAAGCTTCCATATCTTTCACCACAATCTTAAGGATATAGTCATTATCACCGCTCACGTGATAACATTCTAATACTTCTTTTAATAGCACCACTTCACTTTCGAATTTGGTTACAAATTCCTTAGTGTGTTGGATGAGCTTTAGATGACAAAAAACTACAAACCCTTTTTCAACCTTCGCTTTATTAAGCAATACCACGTATTTATCAATAATACCTTCTCGCTCTAATTTCTTAATGCGCTCATACACTGCCGTAACTGACAAATTTAATTTTAAAGACAGTTCTTTCGTTGTCTTTTTACTGTCTTTTTGGAGCAGTGCCAGTAGTTTTTTATCTATTAAATCTAAAGTCATCCTGTCGTTTTTTTGGTGAAAGCATAAAATATTGCTTAAAAATAGAAAAAAAATCTATACTATCCGACTTTAACCGATTAAAAAACTGAGTTTATACCATATTATTGATATTAAAAACTATATAAACGTACTTTACATTATAGATTTCACTGTTATAAAGGAAGATCTTTCCTTTATGCTAAGAACAGCGTTTCAACTCGTTTCAACTCTAGTCTTCGCTATTTGCATTCTTTTTATTGACTTTTTCAAATCATAAAAGCAAGAAGATAAACTGACATAGTTCTAAGGACGATATTGATCAGACTTATTGTTGTGGCAATAAATAGTAGTCGAATTCTATTTTATTGGTTTAAAGCCAATTTTATAAGGTTTTATATAATAACTAATTTTAACAAAAAAAAAATGAAATTTCATCCCGCAGACAACATTCAAGATTTGCAATATTTTGGTGAATTTGGTGGTGTAAACCCATCGATTTCAGATTCTTCTACCTATACTTTCCTTTCGGCAAAAACGATGTTTGACACCTTTGAAGGAAATATGGAAGGTTGTTATTTGTATTCCCGCCATTCCTCACCCAGCAATTTATATTTAGACAGAGCAATGGCTGCAATGGAAGGCACTGAAACTGCAAATGTATCCGCTTCCGGAATGGGAGCTATTACGCCTACTTTAATGCAGTTGTGCGGAGCTGGAGACCACATCGTCTCTAGTAGAACAATTTATGGAGGAACGTATGCTTTTCTAAAAAACTTTACGCCAAGATTTGGTATCAAAACGACATTTGTTGATATCACGAAGTTAGATGTAGTTGAAGCTGCCATAACTCCAGACACGAAGGTATTGTATTGTGAAACCGTCAGTAATCCATTACTGGAAGTGGCAGATATCGCTGGTTTATCGAAGATTGCCAAAAAGTATAATTTAAAATTAGTCGTCGATAACACCTTCTCTCCCTTATCTGTTTCTCCAGTTAAATTTGGCGCTGACATTGTAATTCATAGTTTGACAAAATACATCAATGGAAGCAGTGATACTGTGGGCGGGGTAACTTGTGCGTCCCAAGACTTTATCAATGAATTGAAAGACGTAAATAGTGGCGCCAGTATGTTACTTGGACCAACAATGGATAGTATGCGATCTGCCAGCGTTATGAAAAACCTGCGCACGCTTCACCTGAGAATTAAGCAACACAGTCACAATGCTATGTACCTTGCCGAACACTTTGAAAAAGACGGAATAAAAACGGTTTACCCCGGTTTAAAAAGCCATCCAAGCCACGACTTATACGCTGGAATGATCAATTCTGAGTATGGCTTTGGCGGAATGATGACATTAGACGTTGGCTCTTTGGCTAAAGCCAATGCCTTAATGGAATTAATGCAATCACGTAATTTAGGGTATTTAGCAGTAAGTTTAGGCTTCTACAAAACCTTATTTAGTGCTCCCGGAACCTCAACTTCGAGTGAAATTCCTGTAGACGAACAAGCCGAAATGGGATTGACCGATGGTTTAATCCGTTTCTCAATTGGTCTAGATAACGACATTGCTAGAACATACAAAATGATGAAATACCTGTATGAAAGAATTGGATATTTTAAAATACGAGACCGTTATAAAGTAATTTTTTTAGTTTTTTTATTTTCCAAAACCCGCTTAAAAGCCATTTTTAGCGGGTTTTATCTCTTTGATGAAATAGCATGCTCTTTATAAACTTCTATCAGCTTTCCATCGCTATGCTATTTCCCTTTGAGAGTTTAGCGACGACTATGCTTTTACCTCATAGCAATACGGACATCAGAAACTTCAGCTAAGAGAGTAAAAGGGCTCTTCTAAAAAAAGTAAAAAAGAACTTAAAATTTGTCTAAAAAAGCAGAAGGTTCAAAACTAACCATTGAACTTTCTGATTGTTTAAAAGATACAGGTCGAATCCCAAGAAGGTACGACAAGTAATATTGCTAGTTATTGTCCTGTTAAAACTAATTTATTACAGCGCCATCATAAAAAAAGCAGTGTTTTAAACAATGGGAGCAGTTAAATAATACTAAAAACTATTTTGAACTTCTTTTTAAAACGGTACACAAATACAAAAGCTAAATCTTTGAATTCCGAAGTAAAGCTCTTTTGTGTCAATCAAAGAATTGCCGTAGATCTGAAATTCTTTCTGTTCCAAATGGAAAAAATTTTTAGTTAATCCCGGAAAATCTATGTGCC
>NZ_AJXL01000159.1 GCF_000264055.1 Flavobacterium sp. ACAM 123
CTAATTCATTAGATAGTAATACTCGTTGGAACCATATTTTATAAATCTACAAAAATTTGAAAGGAATTCATAACGGTATATGTATCGTGAAATGTTTTACATTAAGTGAAATTATCATTTAATTCATTTATTTCGAATTTATTTTAAAATATATTTATGTGAACTTATTCTATTAATCCCTTTTCATAAAGGTAAATTGGATTAAGTAATTTAACTATTATTTGTAACAAATTTTTTCTATATTTGTTACAAATAATACTGTTTTTAATGGCTCAAAGTGTTGATAAAAATATAAGAACTAAGATTTTAAAAATAAAACGAGGGAGTTTGTTGTTTCCAGAAGATTTTAGCAAATTAGGGTCTTCAGAAGCAGTGCGTTTGGTATTGCATCGTCTTGAAAAAGAAAAAACAATTACTAGAATAGCACAAGGTATTTACGTGAGGCCAAAAATAAGTCAGTATATTGGCGAGGTATTACCTTCAGCGGAAGAGGTAGCTTTAGGTATTGCAAAAAGAGATCGAGTTAAAATTGTCCCTACAGGTGTTTACGCATTAAACGCACTTGGTTTTAGCACGCAAGTGCCTATGAACTTAGTATATCTCACAGATGGTGCTCCGAGAGTAATTAAAATAGGTAAACGAACTATTAAGTTTAAAAAAACAACTCCTAAAAATTTATTGGCAAAAGGAGAAATTAGTAGTCTAGTTTTACAAGCTTTAAGAGAAATTGGTATAGATAAAATTACCATTGATGAAGAAAAAATGATAATAGAATTACTTAAAAAAGAGAAAAAGAGCAACTTAATACATGATATTACATTAGCTCCCGTTTGGATACAAAAAATCATGAAAAAAGCAGACCAATGACAAAAATAAGTTTTCATAACCTTCCCGAAATTGAAAAAATAAATATAGTACAGCAAGTCAGTAATATTCAAGGACTAGCTCCTTTTGCGGTAGAAAAAGATTGGTGGGTTGTACAAACATTAGCTGTTATTTTTGAAATGCAAGTTGGAGAGCATTTGGTTTTTAAAGGTGGAACTTCATTAAGTAAAGCTTGGAATCTAATAGATCGTTTTTCGGAAGATGTTGATTTGGCTATCGATAGGAAATTTTTAGGTTTTGAAGGTGGACTTTCAAAAAAGCAAATTACGGCTTTAAGGAAGTCGGCGAATAATTATATTTCTGAAATTTTTTATATTGAATTACAAGCGGAATTCATAAAGAAAGGATTTCTAGGTTTGAGGTGGGAAATTATAAAAACAACTGAATCTGATGATGATCCTGTTGTAATTAATCTCTATTATCCTCATAGTATTGATATGTCAGGATATAATTTTACCGAGAGTTCAAATAGAAATAGGGTGTCGTTCACTTAGAGTGAGAATTCCAGCTATATTGACCACCCAATTCGAATTCATAATGACCACCTCCATTTTTCATTAAAAACTACTTTTTTTCATCTGTTAATTAGTATTCAAATATATTTAAAATATTACCCTTGTTTATGCTTTTTTTCTTTCTCATAGATTCTCCATGCAGTTCGATTCGGTGAGATTGATGTATTAGCCTATCCAAAATTGCATCAGCTATGGTTTTTTCTCAAATGATGTCATATCAACCTTGCACTGGGATTTGCGATGTTACAATAATAGAACCATTGTTATGCCTGTCTTCAATTATTCCTAAAAGGGTAATTCGATTGTGGTTATCTAGTGCTTGGAGTCCAAAATCGTCCAGTATAATGACCTCTTGTCTTTCTATTTTAGCCAATTCTCGCAGATAAGAACCATTTGCTTTGGCCATTTTTAATTTGGCAAACAACTTCGAAGTGTTGAAATAACTTGCTTTAAAGCCTTGTATACAGGCCTGATAACCTAATGCAGTGCCTAAATAACTTTTGCCGATACCAGTGCTTCCTGTGATTAAAAGACTTTCATTTTTTTTACAAATTCACATTCTGCCAGACGTAGTATGGTGTTTCGATCCAGATTACGAGTCTGGTCAAAATTGATACTTTCAATATTTGATTTGTAATGAAATCGAGCATTAGTGATACTGCGAGCAATACGCCAATTGTGTCTTTCATCCCATTCGGCATCAATGAGCATCGATACAAATTGATCAAGTCTGTAATTGTCTGTTTTCCGCTTTCAATGGCCGTTTTAAAAGCATTATGCATGCCATAAAGCTTCATTTGTTTCATTTTTGTTACTGTGGATTTATTCATGATTACTTGGTTTTTAATTAATTATAATATTGTTTTCCTCGTATGTTAACGTGGATAGGGAGTTCTTGCTATGGTTTTTGCTCAAAATCAATATGTTCTAAGATGTTTTGCATGGTCTTAAAATTGTAAATTTTTAAATCAAGTGCCTGTTTACAGGCATTTATTAATCGCTGGTTACCAACCTTTTTTCGAAGTTTAGTATTCCTAAACAACTTTTGTAAGCCTGTTCAGGGTGGTTTCTGCTTTCGATTATTCGCAAAATATATTCTCCAACGGACTCATCAATACTGCTAGCCCAATCAATTAAGCGAGCTGCAATTCACGGGGTTACAAATTGATGCGTACTGGCTAAATGCTCTGGGATTGTGGTATAAACATAAGGTTTGTAATTCCTTGGATGAATAGCTATCCGATTGTATTTATAATAGATCTCTACAGTTGATTTGGTATACAATAGTTTTTACTTTTTTCTTGACATATTGATACGGAATACGGTAATAATTTTTGTCTTGACTTAATTGAACATGTCCGTTTTGCATGACCGTTGCAAAGGATTGGTATTTAATTTAATTGAGGTCAGTAGATAATTTTATATCTTAGAAGTCAATAAAACATGAGAATTATGAATTTATTTACAGGACAAAACCTTTTAGATTTTGCTGAACGGTCTAAAACAGATGAAAACTGCAAAGAATATTTAGCAAATTATAAATGGGAACAAGGATTTATTTGTTTAAAATGTAAGCATACAAAGAGTCAAATCCGTAAAGATTTTTCCAGAACTTGTAATATTTGTAGTCATACAGAAAGCGCAGCTGCAAATACTTTATTTCATAAGGTTAAGTTTGGTTTACGTAAAGCCTTTTTTATATGTTTTGAGATGTCAACTACAACTAAAAGTTTATCTGCTAGCTATATGGGAGTTCGCTTTGGAGTTACAGAAAAAACAGCACGTTTATTTATGCATAAAGTTAGAGAAGCCATGAAATCTAGTGAGAATCATCCAATGGATGGAATCGTTCATGTTGATGAATTTGTTATTGGTGGAAAGGAAAAAGGCAAAGTAGGAAGGAGTTATGACAGCAAAAAGAAAAAGATTGTAACCGCAGTAGAATTAACAGATAAGGGAAAAGTTAAAAGGATGTATGCCTTAAAAATCGACAATTATTCAGCCCAAGAATTAGAGACAATATTTAACAAGCACATTGATAAAAGCGCAAAAATAACTACAGATAAATGGAAAGGCTATCGTCCTTTATTTGAGCATTACGATATCACACAAATAGAAAGTAATAATGGGATGAATTTTATGGCATTACACACAATGATTCATCAAGTAAAATCATGGGTTAGAACAACATATTCTTCAGTAAGTGATTTTAATATAAACAGGTATCTTGATGAATTTTGCTATCGAATTAATCGTTCTCAAAGCAAAGACACAATATTCAATAATTTAATAGTAAGAATGGTTAAGTCGGATAAAATATATCAGTCTAAAATTATATGTTTGTAACTACTGACCTCAATAATTTAAAAACGCTCTTGTTGTAGTGGACGCAGTTTTTCTTTTCATCTTCTTAAAATAATTCCAAGCGAGAATATGGCCGTCCTATAAGTTTTCGATTATTATGAGAGTCTAATAAATCCCATATCTGTTGGTTTAATTCTTCCCGATAAAAGAATTTGGTTTCTTTTAGGTTTACATAAATCCTTCGGTATAATATCTTGACTAGCTCCCAATATGGCTACAAAAAACTGTACATCTTTGATTTCTCCAGTGTCTTTGTAAACAATGGAGAGTGTTTTTCCAGCGTAATTGACATACATTTTATCACCGGCTTTGTGATTTATATACATTACTGGATTGACTCGTTTACTCCATACTTTATAATGATGGGTAAATTGCGAACTCCTGTAACCATCAGGGTTTATGGTAATATATTGTTCCCACATATGTTGTATGCTAACGCCAACTTTTTTTAGTTAACGCTCCATTTTAGGGGGAAAATTATGGAGAGTCTGTAATTTGGGATTAATTGATTCCACGGCAGTCTGTGAAAACAAAACTTCTATTTCAGCATCTGTTTTTTATCAATAAATTCAAAGCTTAATCCGAGAACTTCAAATAAAGAAATATATTTCTTTACCGTATTCCTGGAAAAGGATAAGTAACTACTTGTGAATAACTTACTCTTTCATTCATAATGGAATTTAATTACTTTTCTAATTTTACTCATGTCTGTTATATTGTTTGTCATAATCTGTGTTTTTTTTTACGAATGTATGGTTCTAACAAGATGAAAAAGTCAGTAGTTTTTAATAATCAATTTATCCCGAAATTAGGTGGTCATTTTGAACTGGAAAGTGGTGGTCAATTTGACCGGTTTTTCCAGTTATACAATCAGTCTAACCTTTCTTTTAAAAATAGATGAAACTGTTCGAGATTTCCAAAATTACAAAAGCAATCATTATAATTAATAACCTTTAGGTAACTAAATCTTAAACTTAATGGTTCCTTTCTTTCTATATAATTGTTTTAATTTGTAAAAAAAAACACAAAAAAATGAAAATCACACTTTCAAATTTATGCGACAGTGAACTTCAACAACATGTAAAAGAAGGCAGTTATCAAGCCTTTGAAGTGATTTTTGATCGCTATTGGCAAAGGCTTTTCACCTATGCTTATAAGATGTATAATGACGAAAAAATAGCGGAGGACATTGTTTAGAAAATTTTAATTAGTTTATGGGAGAAATCTAACGTGGCCAATATTCTAAATTCGGAGGCTTACCTAATAAATTCACTGAAATGTAAAAATGCAAATCACACAAGGGATTTTAAATTCCTCCTCCCCCCTGTGCTTACAGAAATCATTCACAATATGCCCAACAATTTTAAGACCGAAAAAGACTAGGAATGCAACCATCGATTAGCCCCTGTCAAATGGTAATATCTCTAGTTTATGTTTAATATGCATTGATATGATAAAAAACGAATTCCAATATTTTAATTATTGTTTTAAGAATTTATTAACTTAAAAAAAATGGTTTAAATAAAAATAAATGCGAACTAAATCGTTTTTGTATTTATTTTA
>NZ_AJXL01000160.1 GCF_000264055.1 Flavobacterium sp. ACAM 123
AGAAAAAAGACGAGGAATGTTGCTTTTATTTTAGTAGTACAAATAGGATTTTCAACAATTCCGATAGTCAATTTGAGGATAATCTTGAAAGATAAATAGTAACAAAACGTAAAATTTAGTTACAATCTGTGTTTTTAGTGAGGAGGATAAAAGGAAATACTAGTGCTGAAGCTAACAAGGCACTAAAACCAATTACTATGGCAGCATAAAGACTTATTACCTTTAATAAGATATAGAAAATTGTTTTCATAATGCTATTTTTACAAATGACAGGAAGTAGTATCTCTCATAGATAGCTATAAACGTAGTAACAAATAATAGAATATTTCTTTTCTTTCGTTTAAGTACTCAAATACTCGTTTAAGTAGTTTCTGTTTTTTGTTTTGTAGAAAAAATTTTTGATATTCCGTGCATTTATTTTTAGTCCATTCTTATATCGATTTAAGTTTTTTAACTTGAACTAGGGTTTGCTGCTTTTTTTTTATTAATCAACTTTTTAAGTTTTGTTTCTATTTAGCTGCTTATTATGGGTTAAGAATTGGCATATCTGAATTATCTTGTAATTAAACTAGCAGTATTTCATTGTTAGTTTAGATCTCAAAAGTCACGATAATTATCGTTAATAAACTGCTACAAAATAACGATTCCAAAATAGTGCTATAATTAACACTCTGATATTTGTTTTTGGTTTATTCGATGGTATTTAAGTTGATTTTTCGTTAAAAAACAAAAGATATACTGATATAAATTGTATCTTTCTAATTGATTTGGAACTATTAAATATCATAATAAAACTCCTGAACATGAAAAATTTAATCTTAATAAGACATGCAAAATCAAATTGGGACGTACCTTTGCAAGATATTGATAGACCATTAGATCAAAGAGGAGTGAAAGATGCTCATTTAGTTTCATCGAGTATTTTGGATTTTATTCCTAAGACTTATGTAATATGGAGCAGTATTGCAAAAAGAGCCTCCGATACCGCTCTAATTTTTGCCCAAAATATATTATATCCCATTGAATGTATTGATTATAAGAAGGGACTTTATACTTTTGATGAAAAACAGCTGGAAGAAATCATAAAATCATGTGAGAATATTTTTGATAGCATTATTGTTTTTGGACATAATGCCGCAATTACTAACTTTGTAAATAAATTTGGAGACGTTTCTATTGATAATGTGCCAACCAGCGGGTTTGTAGCTTTAGAATTTGATACAGAAGATTGGGAAGAAATAAATAACGGTCAAACAAAAAAATAATAGTTCCAAAAGATTTAAAATAAATATAGTGCCAGAAAAGAAATATATAGATAGAGAAAAAAGTTGGTTAGCATTTAACGCCAGAGTACTTCAAGAAGCAGCAGATGAATCAGTACCACTTTTAGATAGATTACGATTTTTAG
This sequence comes from Flavobacterium sp. ACAM 123, assembly GCF_000264055.1. GTDB lineage: Bacteria > Bacteroidota > Bacteroidia > Flavobacteriales > Flavobacteriaceae > Flavobacterium. Next base: position 1,409 of record NZ_AJXL01000160.1, read on the forward strand.
GTAATTTTTTCAAATAATTTAGATGAGTTTTTTAGAGTTCGTTTTGCTGCAATACGAAGGTTAAGTCTATCTGGTAAATCAGGAGCGAAAATTCTTGGAGGTATTTCGGCTCAGCAGTTAGTAAAAGATATTACTGAAATTGTAATTGACGATCAAACAGAAAGTCTTGTAATTCTAAAAAAAATAGAAACCCAACTTGAAAGCGAAAATATTTTTATCATCAATGAAAGTGAAATTTCTGTTGAGCAGGAAATATTTTTAAAAGATTTCTTTATACAAAAATTAAGTCCTGAATTAGTGACCATTATTTTAAATGATTTATCTGAATTTCCGCTATTGAGAGATAATATGGGTTATTTGGCTATTAAATTAGTAATGAAAAAAAATTCAGAAGTTCGATATGCCATTATCGAAATTCCAAAAACGATGAATCGATTTGTTGTCTTACCTTCAGACGATGAAAAACAATATATAATTCTAATTGATGATGTAATCAGACATAATTTAAAAAGTATTTTTAATATTTTTGATTATGAAAGTGTTTCTGCGCATATGATAAAAATCAGTCGTGATGCTCAATTGGATATCGACAGTGATTTAAGCAAGAGTATGCTTGAAAAAATTTCGACAAGTGTAAAAGACAGAATCATAGGGGAACCTGTTCGTTTTATCTACGACCAGACGATTGAAAAAGATACGCTAGAATTCTTCTTGGATAAGATGAAAATTGACTCTACAGACAGTATAATACCTGGTGGCAGGTATCATAATAGACGAGATTACATGGACTTTCCAAGTTTAGGGAGAGCAGATTTGTTATACGTAAAAAATGATCCATTGCCTATTCCTGGATTAAGTTTGGAAGGCAGTATCTTACAAAAAATTAGTGAAAAGGATTATTTATTGAATGCTCCATATCAATCCTATTCTTATCTAACTAAATTTCTTCGGGAAGCGGCTCTTGATCCTAAGGTTACTACAATTAAAATAACTTTGTACCGATTAGCTAAGAATTCGCAAATCATAAGCTCCCTAATCAATGCAGCAAAAAACGGTAAAAAAGTAATCGTTCAGATTGAATTGCAGGCTCGATTTGACGAAGCGTCAAATATTTCCTATGCGGAACAAATGCAAACAGAGGGTATTGAACTTATTTTTGGCGTAAAGGGACTAAAGGTTCACAGTAAAATATGTGTTATTGAAAGGATTGAAAGCGGTAAAGTAAAAAGATACGGCTTTATATCAACAGGAAACTTTAATGAGTCTACTGCAAAGGTATATACGGATGTCACACTATTTACCAGTCATCAGTCGATTCTGAAAGACATTAATAAAATATTTGATTTTTTTAATATTAATTACAGGACATACCGCTATAAGCACCTTATTGTTTCGCCACATTATTCTCGAATTCGATTTTATAAACTAATTGAGAGGGAAATTCTGCATGCATTAGCGGGGAGAAAAACGTATATAAAGCTAAAAATGAATAGTTTATCTGATTTTGGAATGATCGATAAATTATATGAAGCCAGCAATGCGGGAGTAAAAATACAATTAGAAGTAAGAGGGATTTGTTCATTGATTCCTGGTGTTAAGGGAATGAGTGCTAATATTGAAGCCATCAGTATTGTTGATAATTATTTAGAACATTCCAGAATTTATATTTTTGGAAATGCAGGGCAAACAGAGGTTTTTATTTCTTCAGCAGATTTTATGAACCGAAATCTGGATGGAAGGGTAGAAGTGACCTGTCCTATTTACGATCAAGAGATTAAAAAAGAACTCATTGACAACTTTGATCTAGGTTGGAAAGGAAATGTAAAAGCACGTATTCATTCGGATAAACTGGATAATAAATACCGCGAAAGAGGTGGTGATCCTGTATTTAGGGCTCAAATAGAAACCTATAAATATTATCAAAGGAAAGTCGAATTATTAGACGAAACTTTTTAGAAATAGCAATTTTATTTTTAACTTATTCATAAGTAGAAAAGTAAATTCAAAATCATAATAAAGAATGATTAACATAAAGAAATACGCGGCAATCGATATTGGATCAAATGCAATGCGTTTACTAATAGTAAATATTGTTGAACAACAGGGTAAAGAGCCTCAATTTAATAAAAGTTCCTTAGTTCGTGTGCCTATCCGATTAGGACAGGACGCCTTTACTGTAGGTGAAATATCCGAAGAAAATATCGATAGAATGTGCGATGCTATGAAGGCATTCCATCTCTTGATGAAAGTACATAAAGTGCAGGACTATAAGGCATTTGCTACTTCCGCTATGAGGGAAGCATACAACGGAAAGGAGGTTGTAGACCTTATCAAGGAGAAAGCAAATATTAACATAGAAATAATTGATGGAAAAAGGGAAGCAGCAATAATCGCTTCAACAGATTTACATCACCTTTTAAAAACAGATCAGACCTATCTTTTTGTGGATGTTGGTGGAGGGAGTACAGAATTCACCCTTTTTTCAAATAGCAAAATAGTAACTTCCAGATCGTTTAAAGCAGGTACTGTTCGCTTGTTAAATGGAATGGTCTGCGATGTAGTTTGGGATGAAATTGAAAAATGGATTAAAACAAATACGGTAGATTATGAAGAAGTTACCCTGATTGGTTCTGGAGGTAATATTAATAAATTATTTAAAATGTCAGGTGCAGTACAAGAAAAGCCTTTGTCCTATATTTATATGACTGCACAATATTCTTTCTTAAATTCATTGACTTACGAGCAAAGAATTGCGGAGTTGGGATTAAACCCTGATCGTGCTGATGTTATTATTCCTGCGACTAGAATATATCTGAATGCAATGAAATGGAGTGGAGCACGACAAATCTATGTTCCTAAAATTGGATTATCCGATGGGATTGTTAAGGCCATGTATTACGGCAACATATAAAAGCGAAGTTTTTTTAAAATTTTAAAAAATCTAAAAAATTGATTTTCTTTTTTTACTAACCAAAGTCCTGATAAAAAATTATAGCTGAATAAAAAGCCATCACAGATACAAATGGAATGGCGTTTTTGTCGATGGTATGCATTTAATCAAACGCACCAATATCTTGCTATAAATTAATAGTTAAATTCGAATTGGACTTGTTGATTTAATTATTTCGCAATAGAATTGTATTAAAACAAAAAATGAATCATTTACGGTTTTAAGAGTTGCTGTTTTATCCGTTTAGGTCTAAACCAAATGTGGTTCTTAACAATTCAATACTTGGATTTATTTCATGTAATCTGTTGTACCTGTCTTGATCATTAAAGTTCTTTTTGTTTTCGAAACTTTCATTTACAACAACATCAATGGTAATGTCATGATTGTGCAAATGTCCTTTCAAATGTCCCAACAGACCATTTATTTCTTTTTCGAAATCTAGTTTTGAACCTTCATTTGGTAATTCGAGCGTGATGTTAAATCCATTCAAAACGGGATCATTGATGAGTAACAAAGACTCCATAATTTTAAATCCTTTGTCACCTAAACGTTTTGCATATTTTGTCCATTGCACTAACATCTCCGTTTCTGAAAAAGCGTCTGTAGGCAAATCTACCACCTCCTTTACATATCCTTTGTTGCTTTCTTCCAATGCCCTTTTAGCACGAATACTAGATAATGAAAGGGCCGAAACTGCTGGTTGGTTTGATGTTGTTTCCGTTTTTAAAGGAGGAGTAGGAGCAGTGATTTTAGCCGTCTGTTCTGAGACTATTTGTTGCGGTTCCACAACGGCTTGCAAAGGCGTGGGCTTTTGCTCTGTGGATTTTGTTTGATCCGCTATGGAATAATCGCTTTTTCTAAAATAGGTAGGGGGTATTATGAAGGACTCAACTTTTTTTTTTCTTCCA
>NZ_AJXL01000161.1 GCF_000264055.1 Flavobacterium sp. ACAM 123
TTAACGTTTTTCGTAGTACTAAGTTGTAGACTAAAGTAACGTAGAATAGTAAAGTTAAAAGGAAAGTAAAATTAATTACTAAATTAAATTAAATTAAAAACAAAAAACGTCTTAGTAATCATATATTTACAAGGCTTTTTGTGGAGTCGCCGGGAATCGAACCCGGGTCCAAACAAGCAACTAAAAGGCTTTCTACACGTTTATTTCCTGATTGAATTTTCGACCTTGTGTTTGACCAGAAACAGTCGCACAAGACTTATCTTCTTTATTTCGAAGTCCACCCGAAGCTCATGGAAATCTAGGTTTAAATTTACGATTCACCTTTATCGACCGCTATAAACCAAAGCTTTCGAGGTAAATCCTGCTTTCCTATCTGATAGGAACGAGGCTAATCTTACTATAATTCAGATTATGCAGCAAGAGCGTAGTTTCCTTCGCCGTGTAAGTGTTTTGGAACCTTTTATTTACGAGAATTGTCCCAGTTCTCTGCGTGCTTACGATTCAATTCGACTTGCTGTCAAAACCAGTCGACCCCGTTTTTATTCTATCCCAAAAATTAATTTGAGTTTGCAAATGTATTCAATTTTAACTGAAATCTGCCATTTGCTTTCGTTTTATTATGCCTCAAATATCATTCCCCTTTTTCTAAGTCATCTAATTGAAAAGGATAATCTCCAAACAAAGCGGCTAATTTCCTTACTTTATAGACTCTCTTGTCATACTTATTCGATAAAGCAATAATAGTTACCTTTTCTTCTGGTAACGTAACGTAAGACGCCATGTTGCCATGCCACCAGCCATTGTGATAATAAAAGTTCTTACCAGTTGGCCAATTGATCATTCTTATTCCTAATCCATAATTTTTTGTGCCTTTGTATTCATTGCTATAGGGTGTATAGGCTTCTTTTAATAGCGTTGGATTCAAGAATTTTGAAGAATTTTTCCCATTATCAAATTTTAAGAGGTCCCGCGGTGTGGAATAGATGTTTTTATCTCCGTAGATCGCATCTAAGTAATCCCAATTTACTATAGCGAAATTCCTTCTGTAAGATGGCGTTGCAGTTAGTTTGTCTTTTTCATATTCAAATACATAGGTGTTTGTCATTCCTAAAGGTTTGAAGACAATTTTTTTCATGGCATCTTTGTATGCTAAACCGGTCGCTTTTTCAATTATCAATGCCAACATCGCGTAATTTGTATTGCAATAGCTAAATCGGGTATTGCTTCTAAATTCAAGATCAATATCCTTTGTTGCCATAATTGTTAATATGTCCTGATTACTTAATATTTTATGGCGATCCCAAATTCCTTTTTTTTCTGTAAAATAGGCATAATTACGTATTCCGCTTCTGTGGGTTAGTAAAGTTCTAATGGTAACAGCCGGATAGGGAAATTCTTTTAAAATAGTATTTACTTTTTGATCTAAATATAATTTTTTATCGCTTACTAATTTGAGTATCGCCGTAGCGGTGACCACCTTGCTTACTGACGCAATATGAATTGGTGTTGTGCTGGTCATTGCTGACTTTTCTTTATAATTAGCCAAGCCCTCATATTTTTCATAAATAATCTGTCCGTTTTTAGCCACAAGAAATCCTCCATTGGCACTTTCGCGAGGCCAGGTCTTATTGTAATAATGAATTATAGAATTCCTTTTTGATTCAATATAGGCCGCCGTAAGTTTTGGACCTTGTTTAATTACAAGAGCTGTCTTTATTGGTTTCTTTAAGACAGTTTCTATTTCGGTTGTTTTCTTTTGTTTACAAGAACTCAAAACCAATAATAGCAGGAGTATTTGTAGTATCTTCGCCTTTTTTATAAAAATCATTTTTTGTAGTGCTAGAACGGCAAATATATAGAATCAATCCCCTTTGTTGGCTTTTTTATTCAAAACTTAACACTACTTTATTAAAATTTTCTGAGTGGTTTTCTATTAATTTGGGCTTCAGCTTTTAATGTTTTCAAGAAATATTTTTTTTATAAAATAAAATCAACTTTAGTTTAAATTGTTATTTTTGTAATAAAAATACCCATTAAAGTTATATTTAATCAAAATAAAAGCGACAGAAAGATATGAAATTTGGAATTTTAAAAGAAAGAAAGAGTCCACCAGATAGAAGAGTTGTTTTTTCACCTGATGAATTAATAAGATTTAAGCAGTTTTATCAGGATGCTTCGGTAAAGGTGGAAAGTTCAGACATCAGAATATTTAGCGACGCGCAATACGAAGACCAGGGAATTGAAATTTCAGAGGATATTAATGATTGCGATGTTTTATTTGGAATTAAAGAAGTTCCTATAGACTCTTTAATATCTGATAAGTCTTATTTCTTTTTTTCGCATACGATTAAAAAACAGCCTTACAACAGGCAATTGCTGCAGGCTATTCTAGAAAAAAAGATCGATTTGTACGATCACGAAACAATAGTCAACGCTAACAATCGCAGGTTAATAGGTTTTGGAAGGTATGCTGGAATTGTAGGAGCCTATAATACGATTCGTGGGTTCGGAATAAAGTTTGGATTATTCAAATTAGCAAAAGCGGAAACGCTGTCAGGAAAAGAGGAGTTGATCAATCATTTGAAAAGACTCGTTTTGCCTCCATTAAAATTTGTGATTACAGGAACTGGTAAAGTAGGTGGTGGTATTAAGGAAATTCTGGATGCTATAAAGATCAAGGAAGTTTCTGTTGACAACTACTTAACTAAGAATTATGCGCAGCCTGTTTACACACAGATTGACGTACTAGGCTATAATAAAAGGATTGACGGGAAAGTATTAGACTTTAAGGATTTTTATGAAAATCCATCGGAATATGTTACTGATTTTGAGCGATTTGCAAAAGTTTCAGATATCGTTATCACAGGACATTTTCACGGCAATGGTGCGCCAGATGTTCTTACCAGAGAAATGCTTCAATCAAAAGACTGTAAAATAAAAGTGGTAGGTGATGTTTCATGCGATATCAATGGTCCGATTGCTTGTACGCTTCGGTCGTCCACAATTGCAGAGCCGTTCTATGGCTATTTGCCTTCCGAGCATAAAGAAGTGGATGTATTTCATCCAGCGGCTGTAGTAGTGATGGCAGTAGATAATTTACCATGTGAATTACCAAAGGATGCCAGTGAAGGTTTTGGTGCCATGTTTATGGAACACGTTATTCCTGCTTTTTTTAACGATGATAAGGATGGGGTTCTGGCTAGAGCCAAAATGACTGAAAAGGGAAAATTAACCCCAAGATTTAGCTATTTGCAAGATTTTGTAGACGGAAAATAAATTCTAAATTAGGTATTTTAAATAATTAATTCAAAAGCTTTTAGGTGACGAACAACCATTAAAAGTAAAACCCTGCTGTGTAAAACATTGCAGGGTTTTCTATTAGAACTTATAATTTCCAATTATTTAAGACTCCCAACCATATCTTCTGGTTTTACCCAAGCATCAAAATCTTCTGGAGTAACATATCCCAAACGAACAGCTTCCTCTTTCAAGGTTGTTCCGTTTTTGTGAGCAGTTTGAGCAATTTCTGCCGATTTATAGTATCCGATTTTAGTATTTAAAGCGGTAACTAACATCAAGGAGTTGTCAACCAATTCCGTAATACGTTTGTAGTTTGGCTCAATACCTTGAGCACAATGTTCGTCAAAAGACATACAGGCATCACCTAATAGACGCGCTGATTGCAAAAAGTTTGCAGCCATTACTGGTTTGAAAACATTCAACTCGTAGTGCCCTTGCATTCCTCCAACAGTAATTGCCACATCATTACCGATTACTTGGGCGCAAACCATAGTCAAAGCTTCACACTGTGTAGGATTTACTTTTCCTGGCATGATAGAAGAACCTGGTTCATTCTCTGGAATGATTAATTCACCAATTCCTGAACGTGGACCTGAGGCTAACATACGGATATCATTTGCAATTTTGTTTAGTGAAACGGCTAATTGTTTTAACGCGCCATGGGATTCTACAATAGCATCGTGAGCGGCAAGTGCTTCAAATTTATTTTCGGCAGTTACAAAAGGGTGTCCTGTGAATTCAGCAATATATTTTGCAACTGTCACATCATAACCAGCAGGAGTGTTTAATCCTGTGCCCACTGCAGTTCCTCCTAAGGCTACTTCTGATAAGTGCGCTAAGGTATTTTTTACCGCCTTCAAACCATAGTTTAACTGCGCCACATAACCAGAAAGCTCTTGGCCCAGTGTTAGTGGTGTCGCATCCATAAGGTGTGTACGACCTATTTTTACTACGTTTTTGAATTCAGTAGCTTTTGCATGTAGTGTGTCTCTTAATTTTTCAACACCTGGAATCGTAATCTCCACCACTGCTTTGTAAGCAGCAATGTGCATTCCTGTTGGGAACGTGTCGTTTGACGATTGTGACTTGTTGACATCATCATTGGCTTTAATGAATTGCTCTCCTTCGCCAATAGCAAAGCCTTTTAATACCTGAGCACGGTTTGCAACCACTTCGTTGACGTTCATGTTACTTTGGGTGCCTGAACCGGTTTGCCAAATTACCAACGGGAATTCATCTTCTAATTTCCCAGCAAGAATTTCATCACAAACAGCAGCAATAGCGTCGCGTTTCTCTATGGGTAAAACACCTAAATCGCAGTTTGCATAAGCAGCTGCTTTTTTTAAATATGCGAAACCTTCTATGATTTCTTTTGGCATAGAAGCTGAAGCACCTATTTTAAAATTGTTTCTAGAACGTTCTGTTTGTGCTCCCCAGTATTTATCAGCTGGAACTTGCACTTCACCCATGGTGTCTTTTTCTATTCTGAATTTCATTTTATTGTTGATTTGTATGTGTTATTTTAAAAATTGATTAGCGCAACTAAATTTTATGTACGAGCCTCGATGGGAGTGAAAATCCTTCTATACCATTTTTTGGCTGATAAGATTGCAATCTTGTCATTAGGACGATACCGCAAGCGCTCCTTAAATTGATTTCAAAAATACGGATAAATACTTTTTTATGGAAATTGAATTGGATTTTTATTGCTAAAAAAAAATAATAAACTTATATTTGTACCTACATTCAAAAATTCCGGAAAACATGTTTGAATTTTCACAGTACTTAGGTTTTTTACTTTTTTTAACCATCCTGACAATGGGATTTTGGTTAATGTTTTTTCTAGTTGGTTTCGTATCTTATTGGATAGGTGGAGCGACTTGGGAAGCATATAAAGAGAAAAGAAAAGCAAAGAAAGAACAATCAGTTTAGTTTGATTGACACATAAAAAAGAAC
>NZ_AJXL01000162.1 GCF_000264055.1 Flavobacterium sp. ACAM 123
CCGGAATCTAAATCATTGTAACATTACGCTCCTATCATTAATCTTATTGAACTAAACAATATGTAGTTGCTCGGGTGGATACTTCTTGCGGGTTATCTTCAATGATTTTCAACATCTTTTTCGATATAAATCCTTTAAAGTCTCAAATTAATCCTGAAGGATCATTTAATGCTGAACGAAAAAGTAAATGTACATGGCTAGGCATTATGCAATAACCATAAAGTTCCATTCCTTTATTCTTTCTACAAAAATTTAAAGACTCTATTATACACCAAAAATAGGCATCTCTAGCAAATACATCAACCAAGTTTACGGTAGCAAAACATATAAAATAAGTTCCTGATTTTTCTCCAAATTTATATTTTCTACTCACTATTTTTAATTTAAAAATTGGTTGCTTCTACATGTGGGAACGAGCGGGACGCTCGCATTAGCGGTGGACTTTTGAAAACGAGTACTTTCAGTTGAACGTAAACGTCATTAAAAATGGTAATTCCACTAAAGCCACAATCTCGCTAAATGGCCGTTAGGCAACGTTATATTATTCTCCCGTATAAAGCACTTTCTCATAGAAGTTTTCCGACCAGAAATTCTTGTCCAAATTTAACTCGTCATTTTCGGTGACAAATATTTTCTTATTATTCACCAAATTATATATCCTGTAAGACCTGACCATATTTTGCTTCACTAGTTTATAAACAAGATGATAAATCACTGTTTTTTTTCTAGTTTCAATTTGAATAGCAAAATTCATATAACCACTTGTAAAAGGATAATTTTTCTCGAGATCGCTCATTGCTCCATATGGATTTAGATTAACTCCGGGATATTTAATAAAATGACCTTTGTAGCAATTGTAACTTATTTGGACTCCATTTTCGTCTTCGTTTTGAATTGAACATTTTATAATTGCGCTGTAATCTTGTACCATGATATTTGCGTTGTTGAAGGATAATTCGGAATTGTTTACAAATCGAAAATGGAATTCGGTTGGTTTTGTATTTTTAACTTCTATTTCAATGTCTCCATTTCCGATGACATTGTCAATTAATTTTAGAGAGGTTTCCGTAAGTTGATGCGATAATTTTGCGTTATCTTTTGACAAAGTTTGCAGTTCGGTTTTTAATTCGCCATTGTCTATTTTAAGGCTGTCAATTTTGGAATTCAGCGTCGCCTCTTTTTCTTTTGCTTCATTCTCTTTCTTTTGTATTTCAAGATACTGGGCAACAGATAAAATTCCTGGAATCAAGCTGGCTAATATGATAAGGAATAGCATCAGTTTTTTCATTATTTGTTTTTACGATTTTTTCGCGAGGTCTTCAAAAATGTTGCCTAACGGCGTTATGCCACTTAGCGAGGTTGTGGGCTTTTGAAAACGAGTACTTTCTACTGAACGTTAAGGTCATTAAAAACGGAAATTCCACTAAACCCACAATCTCGCTAAATGGCGGTTGTGGGCTGTATTTTTGAATAAATTCTACTGACCTAAATTATTTAATATTTTTTTAAAATCCATTGTTTCAAATTCAAACTCAATAGTTTTGCTATATCTACAATCGTTTACAATTATTGGAAACGATCGTGCTTTATTAGAGTCTAACATTAACTGATAGGAGATTTCGGTTTTATTAATTATATGTTTGAAAATAGCAATTCCTTTACGCTTGTCAATTATATGTATTTCTAATCTATCATATACTTTTTTATTATAATTGGTATAAGTTACATTATATTCTAAATTATTTTTTTTGCTTAAATTGATTATTTTATGTTTTGTAATTTCACATCCCTCAAATAAAATATTATGACTTGTTAAACCAACCCTCATATCAAAACAGTCACAAGCAAGATATAAATAATAATTTTTATTATAAATATATAGAGGTATCCATTTGTTGGGTAAATCTAAAAACTTTAATTTTTTAGTATTTAATATATTTTGAAATACATTGAAATTATTAATTAGATCATAATTTTTTGAATCCTTGTTTGGATCTATGAATATATTATGAATATCCAAACCTGATTTTTCTTTTAATAGAAAAATAGTGTCAGATACATTTTGAGCTGATAATTTATTAAACAATAGATTAATAGTTATGATAACGAAGAAAATTATTTTTTTCTATAATCTATTTTTTACTTTTTCTTATCTGTGTTAAAATATAGTTGTGAGTTGTTGATTGGTCTCTATATCCAGAACATTGTGTTCTACCACTAATAATGCCAGTAGGACTATAATAGAGCAAATATAGTTGATTTGCTCCTTGCGTAACATCACCAGATGCATTATCATAAAATTGAAAAAAATTACCAAGGCTATTTGAACCCGTACCTACTATAACGATAAAATGTCGGTATTATTATCTGTTTTCTTACTTGGACTACCTGGCGCATCATCAACTCCCACAATAACAGGAATTCCATTTGAAAGAGCATACTTAAGATAGCTTAATCCTTTTGCTAATTCTGTTAGATTAACTCCAGTTTGCTCTCGATACACTTGAAAAGTTTGTCCAGATACAAAATAATCCGATATTTTATATCCTTTTTTTTCGATTTGAGCTTTTGCATATTTCATACACTGCCATGTTGGATGCAAGCTGCGATTCCAACCAACAAATTGGGTTGTTGGGATAACACTAGGTATACTAATCTAAGGGTTTTGCTGTGGGTTAAAATCAGCGTAAGTAGCATTGTCATAATTTGCGATAGTATTATTATCCAAATCTCCCGTTTCGGAATCAAAAGAAGTTCTATTATTAATTAAATCGTAAACAAATAGAGTTGGATTTACATTTAAATAATTTATAGCCCAAGTTTCGAATTCAACAGAAAAATTATTACCTAAAGCATTTGCAATAATTACGGGGTTAATCATGCTTTTTGCATACTTTTTATTTATAGAAGTGAATTCATTTTCTTGTAAATAATTAAAAATTTGTAAATTAACTTCTGGGTACTGCCCTAAAAAAGAATATTGTTCAGCATTCAATGTAGTTAAAAATGTATTGTACATTTTTCTTTCAACTTCATCTTGGGTTGGTATATTAGGCACAAATGTAGTAGTGCCAGTCCCACTATACAAAGTAGTTCCTCCGATACTAATACCACCGCTTCCACTGCTACTAGTACCTGAAGTGCTACCAGAACTTGTAGTACCACCACTAGTTGTGGTACCGCTAGTACTACCACCACTGCCACAAGTGTAACTTGAACTTACTATTTTGTATGGTGAATCTGAATAACCACAAAAAATTAGATCATATGTCCAACACCCAATTGTGATCACAAGTTGCGATTTTGCGGTTTGGTTTGATTTAGCAGTTTTATCATTTATGCCAATTTTAAGTGAATGAAGTAAATTTCCATTCAAATCGAAATATTGTAAATCGCCAATAAATTTTTCTACATCATAAAAGGTTTACCATCTAATGGAATCCATTTTGTTATTAAAACTTTGTAGTCTCCGTTTTCGGAAAGGACATTCAAATTTTCAACTGAATACGGTTCGTCCTCTTTGAATGTTTTTTCAATGAGTAAACTATAGCTCTTGTCTCCATTCTCTCTTAACAATTCAATTATTTTGTCCTGATTTAAATCTAAACTATTTATAGATTTATTTGTAAGTGATTTTTCTTTTTTTATTCCATTTATAATATTTTCAACATCTGGTATATTCTTTAAAGATACAAGGTTAACCTCTTTTGTTTTTTTAACAGTGTTATCAATATTAATACTGTTCTTATGAATATCCTCTGTTCGACAGTTGGTCATAATAAAAAAAGAAGAAAGTAAAAATAACTGCAATAATTTTTTCATTTTGGTTTTCATAAACGTTGTGTTTTGGTTAAAAAATTGGTTAATTTCGGGCTATATAGCCCACAACGTCGGTGCATTGCATTTGTGGCGTGCCGATAATTACAAATGTCCTCGACACGAATGTCGGAAACAAAAAAATACAAATCAATAAATTAATCACTAATTAAGCCATTGATGCAATGTATTTTTATATGATGGCTTTTTAAACAAAAAATTATGAAAAAAATCATTGGAAAATTTCTATGTAAAATTGGAATACACAGATTTGTATGTTCAATGTACGATTGTATTGAAGAGTTTGGATATATTCCAAATGATGGTAGAATGCCTAAAGATGCTGAATGTGAAAGGTGTTCTTTTAGATTCGGGCGTTAAGCTATCATATAACGTTATGCCACTTTGAGATGGCTGGAAGTTCGTAACCTTTCAGTTTTCGGCTTAACGAAAACTTGATGCGAAACGATAATTCCACTAAATTCCAGCTAGCTCCAAGCATCTATGTAAAAGCATAACTTTGAGAGTACAAAAAACGAAGATTATGAAATTACAAGACACCTTTTCTATTCCAAAGATATTCATTGGTTTAGATATTCACAAAAAAAGCTGGACAGTTTCTATTCAAACAGATTTATTTTTTCACAAGACCTATTCGATGCCGTCTAATTCTGAGGATTTGTATCAATATGTGGAGCGTACATTTCCAGATCACGCTGTCGATTTAGTTTATGAAGCAGGTTGCTGCGGATTCTCCGCGACACGATATTTTTTAAACTTGGGTTGGAATGTTCTAGTTGTTAATCCCTCAGACGTGAAGAGAGGAGATAAAGAACGCTATCAAAAAACAGATGCCTTAGATTCTAAAAACTTGTCCAATCAATTAAAATCAGGTGTTCTAAGAGGTGTTTTTATTCCCACAGAAGAGCACGAACAATTTACGACCTTGGCTCGTCATAGAACGCAAGTGACCAAGAAACTGCGACAAACCAAATCACATATCAAAAGTATGTTGCTGTTTCATGGAATAAAAGTCCCTGAAGAGTTTGATAATCCAAATTGGAGTAAAGCTTTTATTTTGTGGTTAGAAGAAATAAAGTTTAGTACCTCTTGTGGCGATTTAGCATTGCAAGGAAAAATACGAATGTTCAAGTTTATCAAATCAGAATATTTAGAAATTGCCAATCAAATGCGTTCTTACTGTAGAAAAAACAACAAGAAAGATTACAATCTTTTGAGAAGTATTCCAGGAATTGGAGGATACCTAGCTAGTGTAATCTTGGCAGAATGTGGAGATTTACGTCGGTTCAATAACGATGGGCAGTTTAGTTCCTACATCGGATTAGTTCCTGGAATGTATAACAGTGGAGAGTCAGAAAAGTGTTTAGGAATTACTCCAAGGAGTCGCTCACAACTACGCAGTTATTTAGTTGAAGCAGCTGGG
>NZ_AJXL01000163.1 GCF_000264055.1 Flavobacterium sp. ACAM 123
ATTTGGTACAACGCTGTGCGCCCTTCGTGCTCAGCTTCTCGCCTTTCTTTGAAAACCCTGTTCTAACGAACGGGGTTTTTTGTGTTAAGGTACATTGCGGTTGGCACCTCGGGCACGGTTGTACGCCTTTCTTTATCCTGAATTTATTTTAAGGTCTATAATGGGACTAAGAACATTACTTGGGCACTAAGTAAATATTTTAGGTAGTTTAAAAAGGAAAAAGTCAACTGTTCTAATTCCTAAAAATTAATTTCTGAAAGCTTTATGATAGAGTTAAATGATGCTGCAGCTGCAGATGTGCTTCGTCTATCAAAATAGTTAAAAATCGAATCATAGTTGATTTTGATCGTCTTCATAATTATACTAAAGCTTTTTCTTTCTAAGTATTCTACATCATTATACCAATGTATTAGTTCTGCAATTGCCTTTGGTTATTCCATATTGTTGTTATATATTTTTCGTAATTTTTTAACTTAAATAATAACCTGTTTTAATTTCTGGATATTCTTAAATATTGCAGTAGCGCTGCCTTTTTGACGTTCACTCTATTATTGGCGCTTTTGTATAATAGGGATGGGCTTCTAGTTAGTGATTGCTTGGTGTTGTCTTCGTTAGGAAATTCTTTGATGTTAAATTTTGTTTAGCTTCCGCTATAGCTTCCTTTTATTGCTATATAGCCACCCATGTTAATTTAATTTTAACTACGTGTAGAGGTTCTAGTAGTAGTTTCTACAAATTAAATCGATCTGTTACTTTAATAATCTTAGAAAGGATCTTTTAATAGTTATTTTGATGTTACTAGCCATGTTGATAGGGACTTCGGTAATTTATTGGCGTTGTTTGGATCTATTTGTGCTCTGTCTTAAAAGCAATTTCTGTTTTTGTTGCTTCAATAGTGGTAACAATAGAACCTTTCAGACCTTGAGCGACGGTAATTATTACAAGTTTATAAAGTTCGCGAGGTGATTTACTTATACCGTCTACAGCAAAGGACAGACAATGCATGTTTTTAGGGAAGAGTTGTTACTTTTTGGTATGTTAACGCTGTGCCCATGTAGAGAAGTTGCTTAGGTGTTCCATATACTGTCGTAGTTGTCTTTTTCCGTAGATACCACAGGTAAAACATGTAGTATGTCTATCCTTTACATTAGTAATAGTTAATATTTTTAAAATACCAGAAACTTATGAGTTTTGGGAGTTCCGTGTGCTCCAATAATCTAAATAGTAGTAATGACTGTATGAGATCGATCATGAGTTTATAGTCGTAGTGTAATAGTTTGTAAAAAAAGCTGTTGCGGAAGTGAAGAGCTGGAATAGTCATCTCATTTCAAAAATCTTTGGAGATGATTAAGCTCTTCAATGTAAGTTAGGTTGATTTTTTTGTTCACAGAAAGGTGTATTTGGTTCTTCCTCATTGTAGTGCGGACCAAAGCAAAATGTAGATCAGTTAATTTGGGTAGTAATAGTCTTTGCTCTTCTATGCTAGAGCCTAATTTTTTTTAATAAATGCAGGAGTATATAAATTGCTCGCTAATTTTAGTAGTGACCCGAGGAGGGCATTGCGATCCATAATGTTACAATAAATGAACAATATGGAGGATAGGTTTACTTAACGGAACGCTTTTGCACTGTATTAAAGTATCTAAATTTAGTAATATGGTATGGTTGCGGTGTTAGCGACTAGACTTACTGTGGTGGTTTGATCGAAAGGCGAGATAAAAAGCTAGCCATTGTGGCTATTATAGGTAAAGTCTGTGGATGGCTTTTTTAGATTTTGCAGTAAATTGTGTAGTGCTATTATTGTTGGGAGTTATAATCTAAACCATAATTGGTTCAATTAAGATTTGTAGAGATGTATCTGACAATGCGATTTACACAGGATTGTTAGAAATATATAATTATCGTAATTGTGAAATTTTTCAAGGTAACTATAGGTTCTTGGTGGTTAGAAAAGAATAAATGTTGTTTTTATAAGACGGATGTTGGTCTAATTTTTTAAATACTAAGCTGATGTCTAATGTTTTGGCAATTAGTCGCATTATTAAGGATGTTTTTTTGATTTTGGTGTTGGTTTTAAGTGAAAATGTATTGTATCTTTGCAACCGCAATAACGCTGAGGTCTGGTAGTTCAGTTGGTTAGAATACCTGCCTGTCACGCAGGGGGTCGCGGGTTCGAGTCCCGTCCAGACCGCATATTATAGGAGAGTTTTTCTTAACGGAAAGGCTCTTTTTTTATTTAGAAAATATTGTGTTACCACCACTATAGCGACAAATTATATATTTGGTGTTAGTTGATGCGTTTTATAAAGGCTTTTAGAGAAAGAGTAATGCGGCCTTAGAACATCTGAATATTACTTTATGCTGAGGGTCGATAAGGTTTCAATTCCTCTGGTTCCAAAGGGCGAAAGTTAATATTGGAAACCCTTTCTTAACTACTTGCTTTTTTTATTGGAAAATCTATTCTTTACTTCTACATTCTATATTCAACATAAAGTTATTTGTATTATAAATGTTTTTGTATCCAAGGCAATACGGGTGTAGAGGACTGGAATGGTATTTGCTCCTTATTGGGGAGACGGATTTGTGTCCTCTTGTTCTAAAAAATCACAAATTTGGTGAGAGTCTTTCTTCGCGAAAAGCTTTTTTTTTATTTAAAGTAGCATGTGTTACTATTGCATTTTATATCCGGTGTGACTTGATGCGTATTATAAGTATTTTCTTTGTCAATTCCTTTTCTACTTTGTCTTGGTTCGCTTTGCTGCTAAGTAAACATGTTTCCATTGGTTGCGGCGATGCGATGGGTCAGGAGTTTTGCTTTGAATTATATTTTCATTTGATAGCGGGTTTCTGCGTTATGTCTTTTTTTGTTACGTTACTAAGAGATGGAGGTCCTTATTGTAGACAATCTTAGGATTTTTTTGTAAGGAGGTAGCAACCTTATGTCTTAATAAACGGCGAACTTTTTAAAAGTACTATTTTTATTACTTTTGTTGAATAAAGATGTATTTAGTCGGATATATTTGTCATTTAATCGAAATAAAAGCTACATTTATATAAGCTTTGAATGTATGCCGATGTCTCCTGTTGGGATCGTTTAGTTTTATCATACGCTCCTTCAACATTTAGATTTCTGTAACTTCATAGCTCTCATTTTAACTGTGTGATACTAGTGAAAAGAAACACAGTATAATGTTCAAAATAATACGTGATGAAAAAAATTACTTTATTAACTATCTCTATAATCATTGGTTTTTCAAATTTTGCGTTTGCGCAGAGTTCAGCTAGTGCATCTGTTTTTGTTACCATCGTCACTCCCCTTCAAATTACTACTAATTCAGATTTAGATTTTGGTACCATAGCCACTACTGGAGGAAGCGGTAGTGTGGTGTTACATGCGGATAATAAGGGCGCGAGAAATACCTCTTCCAATATCATCATGTCGAACAGTGCAGGTACTGTCACAGCGGCTGTTTTTACCCTTACAGGTCAAGGAAATACTGCTTATAGTATCACTATGCCGGCCAGTGATCTTTTAATCAATAATGGAGCTCAGAGTATGGTGGTTAATAATTTTACTTGTTCGGCATCAAAAACGCTATCAAACGGAAAGGAAATTATATATTTAGGGGCAACTTTGCACTTAAATGACAGCCAATCTCTGGGTACCTATTCTCGTTTAGGTATGGGTATTAAAGTGACTGTTAATTATAATTGATTTAGAGCTCCTTGTTTTTTTATTCTCGACTTTAGCGAGCGATTTATTTGTTGTTCTTGGAATTGCAAATCTGTAGAATTATAAATGGTCTTCCCTGAGCTTTCTTTTTCCTGTTCAATTTTTAATTGCTTTTATCATTCAAAACAGATCTTTTTTTGCAACCGTAACTCCTTCTAGGCGTTTGGTAAAATAAGCTATCCTGTAGATTAAAACATAAGGAGTTTTCGTGATGAAAATGCGGAATCGTTTATTGTGGCTATTAAGGAATCAAGTCCGAAACGATTGAATTGATAAGCGGCTAGCTTCTATAGTGATATGTCTGTATTTTAGGGTGATCTGTGCTTGTAATATAAATTGAGAGTAGGTGCTGATGTAGTATTAACAGAAATTATCCTTATTTTTGGCGGCTGAGTTTTATTCTTTAGTAGTCTGAAAAGAGACAATGTAGAGCTTCTAAATTTATTGTTGTACAGTAAAATTGTATAAATTAGAGCGTAAAGCTGCATAATCGTGTAGTTTAACGAATTTATTAGCTATTCAACGGTTACACTAGGTAAAGAGTTTATTTAAACGTTAATTCGCGCTGTTTAAAATTAAACATAGCGTTTTTATTTTAAAATAACAACAAAAACAAATTTAAGATAAAATTCCTCAATTCTATCGAAGACCATTTAACCTATCTATTATGAAAAAAGTTACCCTACTAGCAATTCTCGCTACCGCAGCATTCTCAGCCAATGCTACTGCACAAACTGCAGCTACTGAAACTACTAACGCAAAAGCTAAACTTATTAAAGTGATGACTTTGACTAATGTTGGAGATGGGTTAAATTTTGGGACTGCAGTTTTGACTGATGGAACCGCTGGTACCGTTACTATATCTACAGCTGCGGTGAGATCCTATACTGGAAGCGCTGCCGCCGCTGCTCTTACTGGTGGTGCAACCCAGGCGCCAACAGTAGCCTCATACACGGTTACAGGAACTCCGAATGAAACGTACGCGGTCTCATTGCCAACTACACCAGTTACCTTAACCTCCACTACAGCAGCAACTGCGAGTGGAACACAGACTACCATGGAAATTACGGATTTTAAAGCAAGTTTTGATGCTGGTTTAACAGATAAAACCACAAGCACTTTGAGTTCGGTAGGAGGAGACTCTTTCGTAGTTGGTGGTCTTTTAACCATAAAGCCACTACAGATACCGGGTGTTTATACTGGTACATATAATGTTACTATAAATTACAATTAAAAAGTATACCAAAATAGATTAGAAGAATATACTTTTCGGGTAGTATTCTTTTTTTTATTTTTTTACTTAGCTT
>NZ_AJXL01000164.1 GCF_000264055.1 Flavobacterium sp. ACAM 123
TTTTTGTTTTTATTAGTTCCCGATTTGTTGGACTTCATCGGATTCATATATGCTAAAACCTTTTTTGTTTTTTTGTGCAATTCTAAAAAGAGCTTTTGCTACGACGTCACTTTCTATGGGTTTGTATTTTTTTAGTCCTCCAATAAATGTAAAGGAAAATAGTTTCATAAATATTGCACCTATTTTTTCTCCCAGTCTAAACTCTTTTCGATCTCCTAGAAGTAACGAAGGTCTCAAAATTGCAACACTTTCAAAACTGGACTGTTTCAAAAAGTCTTCTATTTCTCCTTTAGTCTTCAAATAGAAATTCCCAGAAGCTTTATCTGCACCAAGCGATGAAATAGTCAGAAATTGCTTGACGTTACTTTTTAAAGCAAAGGAGGCAAACTGCTGCGGATAGACGTAATCTACTTTTCTGAAAGCTTCTTTACCACCTGCTTTTTTGATAGTGGTA
Organism: Flavobacterium sp. ACAM 123; assembly: GCF_000264055.1. Classification (GTDB taxonomy): domain Bacteria; phylum Bacteroidota; class Bacteroidia; order Flavobacteriales; family Flavobacteriaceae; genus Flavobacterium. The sequence continues at coordinate 455 of NZ_AJXL01000164.1, forward strand.
CCAATGGTACAGAAAAAATCATCACCAACAACTAAGTTTTGGTAGCTCTCCGGCTTATCAAAATCTATAATATGTTGTGTTAATTTGGTATGTGTCTTTCCAGTATCTCTTTTTACAAAAGTAATGACTTTATCGTAGGCTGGACTTTCTAAAAGATTATCCAATAATTTCGAACCAATTAAGCCAGTACTACCAATAATCAAAGCAGTTTTCATAATTGAATTATTTTTTATTCTTTCCGAAATTGTATTTTACCTTTTCTACTACCTGCGTTTTTGAATTTCCTTTAGGGTAATCTTTCTTAAATGGTTTTTTTGTCGCAGATTTTGTTTTCGAAGGAGCTTCATCACCTCTTGACTTTTCTTCATCTTTTTGCTTCGCTTTAAATTCGGGTCTATCTTTAGATCCTTCCTTTGCAGGTATTTGTGCTTTGTGTTTTGCTAAAACGTCATTCGGATTTTTAGGGTTTTCTTTTGTTCCACGTAAATGAATAACTAAAGCATTCAAGAAATTACGCAACACTTGGTCGCCACATTCCATATAATTTTCATGTTTCTCATCGCGGAAAAAAGCGCCTAATTCTGATTTAGTAATTCTAAAGTCTACTAATTCCAATATTTCAACTATTTGATCATCACGTAACATTAAGGCAACGCGCAGTTTCTTGAAGATATCGTTATTTGTCATCATATTCTAATTTTTTATAAAGGTACGTTTAAAAAGTAAAGGCTCGAAATTTTAGGTTCAGAATTGGTATTGGTTTAGAATACGAATGATTTTATTTAAATCGGCTTCTGTATGATTAGCTGTAAATATGATTCTGTTTAATTCTTTGTTACCAGCAGGATATTTAAAATTAGTGACAACTATTTTATTGGCGGTAAGTACTTCATTGATTCCCGGTATCGCTGGATATATAATAGGATAATCAGGGTTAAATACGAATGATTCCTTTTTTACCAATAGCGAATCAATGTACTTAAGATTGTTTTTTAACTTTAGATGTTGGCTTTCATAAAGCGCTTCCCCTTCTCCTAATGCTTCTGCAAAAGCGGGGCTCATTCCTGCACTTGAAATAAATGAGGCGTTTTTCATTACTTGATTAATAAAAAATTGATCAGAGGCAATGACACCGCCAGTAATTCCCATTGCTTTACCAAGCGAAGCGACCATGATTTTTCGTTTGATTTTTTTATATTGGATAGTAGAAAAAATTCCACATCCGTTACTTCCTAAAACACCTAAAGAATGGGATTCATCAATAACCAAAGTAATTTCCTTATTGTTTGAAATCAAATCTATAACTGCTAAATCGATTGCTTTTATGTGAAAGCTGGGGACAGCATCAGTCAGAATTGTTATCCTTTCATTTGCGTTGTCTAATAAGCGAGGATTTAATCCGCTTTCGATAAAAAACGGTAGACTATATGGCGATTTTAAGGCTGTGTGAGTATTAGGAAAGTGAAAGAAGACATCTGTATGGGGGTTAAGTTCTTCTAATACTAATTTTGCAGCGAGCATTCCTGAAGAAACTGTAACTGTCGCGGCTGCACTAATATAATTTGCTAGAAACTCTTCTGCTTTTTCATATGCCGTAAGCTTTATGTTAGCATTTCTGGAACTTCCGTAAGCGGAGCCCCAACGCAGTATATTTTTTATAATTAGTTCTTGAAACAGAGGATTACCTGACATTCCTAAATAGGCTGTCCCGCCAAAGTATAAATAACTTTCTCCTTTAACCTCAATTATTCTGTCTGGAAACTGATTGACTTTCATTAGTGATTATTTTAAAACAACGCCGGTCCCGTTCAATTCAGAATAGATGATTTTTCCGTTTTTTATCGTCACTCCATTGGCTATATCTTCCGCCAGAAGCAAGGCGCCGTCCATATCAACATAATCCAACTGTGGTAATAAATGAGCAATGGCTGAAATACCTACAGACGATTCCGTCATGCATCCCACCATTGTTTTTAAACCTAGTTGTTTTGCTTCTTGAATCATGCGCCGGGCAGGAGTTAATCCACCGCATTTTACTAATTTGATATTTACGCCATGAAAATGATTGTGGCATTTAGCGACATCTTCTTCGATGATGCAACTTTCATCAGCTATTATAGGTAAAACAGAATGTTTTAAAACTTCTTTATGTCCTTCCCAATTATCTGCTTTCATAGGTTGCTCGAGGAATTCGACCCCCAGTTTCTTTAATTCAATCGCATTGTTGATTGTCTCCTCAACTCCCCATCCACAGTTAGCATCAATTCTAAAGATAGCATCAGTATGTTTTCGAAGTTCTTTTACAATGGCAATGTCTTCGTGGGTTCCTAGTTTAATTTTATAGATAGGCCAAGGCAATTCCTTCATTTTAGAAACCATTTTATCTATAGAAGCAATCCCGATGGTATAATCGGTTAATGGATTGTTTGCTGTAGTATAGTTCCAATATTCATATAACTTTTTTCCTTTTTTCCGCGCGTACAAATCAGTATATGCCATGTCCAAAGCGCATAGCGCAAACATATCCTCTTTTAAATGGAAATGTATTTTTTTCCAAAAATCTTCGGGTGTTGCGTCATCACTTGCTTCAATAATACTACGAATTTTGTTCAAATCTTCTGTCATTACCGGTACAGTGGTATTGTAATACGGATTTGACGTTGCTTCGCCAAAACCAGAAAAGCCTTCACTTTTTAATTCCACAATTAAAGAAGGTTGAAAATCGATTGATTCTCTTGAAATAGTAAAAGTATGTTTTAACTGAAGGTCGTATGATCTTATTATTAATTCCATAATGAGTTGTAGCTATCTAATTGTATGTAAATAAGTGTCGGAAACTGTACATAAATATAATGAATAAGTTAATACCCCAACCAAAGAATTGCCTTCGTAAATCCATCGCGCCATAATTTTTCAGTATGTTGCCCCCCTTTTACAATCTTCTTCTCATTCAAATTAAGACAATAACAGCGCTTCGTATTTAAGAGGTATTCCATTTTGTTCAGATCTGCGACCATATCTTCACTTTCATTGTCGCCACACATAAAATATATTTTGCTTTTAATTTTTTTTTTGTTTTCTGCTAAATCGAATATTTTATCTGAGAACCAAAAGGAAGGGCTGAAGACTCCTGCTTTTCCGAACACTTGCGGGTATTTCAAAATCGCGTAAAAAGAAACTAATCCACCAAGAGAGCTGCCCATGATTAGGGTGTTTTTCTTTTTGGTCTTAGTTCGGAACTTTTGATCAATTTGAGGTTTTAATGTTTTAACAATAAACTCAAGATAGGCATCGGCATTTCCTCCACCATATTTCTCATTTTTAAAGGGCGTCAATTCTTCTATGCGCTTCTCATTGCCATGTTCGATTCCAATAACGATTAGCTGGGCATTAATACTGTCCAGTTTTTCATCAACATTCCATTCACCAACATAAGATGTTTTTGAATCAAATAAATTTTGGGCATCGTGCATATAAAGAACGGAATATTTCTTCGTTGAATTGTCATAATGCTTAGGCAGATAAACCCATATTTTTTTTGTTGTATTTAATTGTGGGGCCTCTATCGTAAAAGTAGAAACTTGTAGTGAGGCGGTACTTTCTTGAGCTGTTGTATTTGTTAGGGTATAAAAAAATACAAGAATAAGTAGGAGTCGTTTAATCATTAAGTTGTGTTTTGATTTAGAAGCAATTTGGTAGTTAAAAATAGTGATTATTTTACTGGTTTGATTTCGAATGCAATAATAATCAGGAGTCTTTTTTACAAAATAATGACCGGGTCCTATAATTAAAAGTCATCAATTTGAATTTTAGATTCTATTTGTTAGTTTGTGTTGCTCTGAATAGCGTTTTGTAACAGTAATGAATTTGCGTTGTTTTTTTAAGTTTTTATTCTATGTGTATTTAAACCATTGAAAATAAAGTAATTATAGTTATCTAGTCTGACTTTTGGGTTGATTTTACTACTTCTCATCCGTAGTATGATTACGTAGTGGCACAGTTATTGGTTTTAGCGATTGTAGTTATTAATTAAATTTCGACAAAAATGAAAAATATTAAATTACTTGCAATGTTAGGAGTCGGCTTTTTTGTCTCGAGTACAATAAATGCACAAGTTTCAGTAGGTGTAAACATAGGGCTGCCGTCAGTAGTTATATCGGGCCATTACGAGCGGGGGTACGAACCACAAAGGAGGGCTGTTGAATATCAGCCGGAACGTGTCATTTATGTAGACAATAGAGATTATGACGAGGACCGAAGGTATGAAGAAAGAAGGTATGAAGAAAGAAGATATGAAGGGAAAAATCATCATGGCAAATGGCATGATAATAAAAAATACAAAGGAAGAAAACTAGGAAAAATAGTCATCATGATGATCGGTATGATGATTAATACCGATTGCAGATAAAGAGTAGGAAAGAGAACCAATTTTGTTTCTTTTTTTGTTTTGTTTCTCTCTCTTTCAATTGTCGGATAGAAAAACAGGCAAGTAATAGAACTCAAAAAATAAATTTTAGTTAGTATAATTT
>NZ_AJXL01000165.1 GCF_000264055.1 Flavobacterium sp. ACAM 123
GTTTAAACTAGATTAAACGCCGTTTTTTATAAAATTTTTGATACAACAAAATTTAAACCTGCCCGCAGGTGCTTTAAATATTTGCTGATTCATCATTGTTTGTTATTACATCATACGGTTCTGCATCCAAAAATTATTGTAGTGATTCTTATAGGCTGATGGTCCAATATTGAAAAATTAACCACAAATATTGTACAAAAAAAGTACAGGAGATTAAGGAATCACATCAAAATCTAGTGCATTCAAATTTTCAAGAAATGAATTATGGATTTGCAACTCGTTGCAAATCTTAATTATTTTCTTTCTAAAATATAATTCGCAAAATATGCCTTACTATCGGTTATTCTATCTTTAATTTCAAAATCCGTTTTGCTTAAAATTGAATTTAAAATAGTATCGTTGTACTTTCTAGATATTTCCATTAGTATTTTTTCTCCTTCATTAAAGAAAAAGGTTTTATCGAGTTGCGCTATGTAAACTTGTTGCGCTTTGGTACTAACTAAATAACTCTTAGCAATACCTTCACTCTCTTTATACTCCGGTTGATGTTCAAAGAATTCTAAATCAAAATTAGCTTCTAATTCCCTGTTTAATCTGTGTAATAAATTTAGATTAAAATCAGCTGTGATACCTTTGCTATCGCTGTATGCGGGAAGTACAATAGACGCAGACTTAATTAAATCAACTCCTAAAATTAGTTTGTCCCCTTTTTGTAGATTATCGCTTAATTTCGCAATAAAGTCAGTGGCAATTTCATCAGGCATATTACCAATATTTGATACCTAAAAATAGAATTACTTTAGGATGCTTATTTTCTTTTAATGATTCTAAAATTTCAAAATAATCGCCTTGCTTTTTATTAATTGATAGACTTGGTAATTCGTTATTTAGATCTGCCTCTAAGTTGTCTAAAGCATTTTGAGAAATATCTATTGGCATATAGTCAAGTCTATAATTTCCTCGGTTGAGTTCTCTCAAAAGTTCTTTGGTTTTTAAACCATCTCCAGCGCCAAGCTCGATCAAGTCAAAATAGGTATCAGGTTTAAGTTGCAACGCTTCTATAATTTTATCACTGTGTGTTTTAAAAATTTCAAGCTCAGATCGCGTCACATAATACTCTGGCAAGCCCATGATTTTTATAAAAAGAGCATCTCCTGTTTTATCATAAAAGTATTTTGATGGTAATGACTTCTCTTCATTACTTAATCCTTCATCAACCTCTTTTTTAAGTTCGTCAATCATACTATTAATAACGTTTATTTTGCTTATCAAGTCTGTTTTGTTCATCTTGTTCGGTATAAATTTTTACTATTTACAATGCTTAGTAACGAACTCCCAAGTCATAAGCAGGAGCAGCGGTTTCTTTTTTTAATCATATTAAAAAAAATGGTTTAACCATTTAAAAACTTAAAGGCTAAAGTATAATAATCGAGATATTACACTGTAGTAATTGGTTTTAAATTGGCTAACATTGTTGGTATTAATTCACCTACAGTTGGATGAATATGAACTGCATCTCTAAAAACGGTGTAAGGTTGTTTTGCATACATTAGATTTGTAATGCTACTAATGATTTCATCACCACCAACACCTAAAACGCAAGCTCCTAAAAACTGATTTGTTTTAGCATCGATAATCGCTTCCATAAATCCTTTTGTTTCCCCTTTTTCTTTAGCACGAGCTATTTTACTCATTGGCATGTGTGCAATTAGTATTTCAAAACCTTTCTTCTCCGCTTCGGCTTTTGTCATACCTACTCTTCCTAAAGGCGGATCAACAAATAATCCGTAGGTAGTAAGTCTGTCACTAATTTTTCTTTTTTTATCTCCTAAAACATAGTCCTCTACAATTTGAAAATCATTGTAAGAGGTGTGTGTAAACGCCCCTTTTCCATTACAATCTCCTATCGCAAAAACACCTTCTACATTAGTTTTGCAATAATCATCAACGGTCAGATACGCTTTCTTATCAATATCAATCGAGGTGTTTTCTAATTGTAATGCGTCAGTATTAGGTGAACGCCCTACCGCTAAAAGTAAATGAGAGCCTTTAATCTCTTTTTCGGCTCCATTAATTTTTATCAAAATACTATTTTCGTCCTGCGACACATTTATTTTTTTAGCATTAAATTCAATTTCTATATCCTCAGATCGCATAATCTCAGCAAGAGATTCACTTACATTTTCGTCTTCTCTACTAATCAATCGATCGCCACGTTCAATTATGGTGACTTTACTACCAAAACGCTTGAACATTTGACCAAATTCTAATCCAATGTAGCTTCCACCTACGATTATTAAATGCTCCGGCAATTTGGTTAATCCTAAAATGTCAATATTGGTTAAATAATCAACATGTACATACTCTTTAGGAATCACAGCCCTTGCTCCTACATTTATAAAAATTTGCTTTGCTGTAATTTTATCTTCGTTAACCGCAATTTCATAATTAGACAAAAAATGCGCTTCACCTCTAAAAAGGGTTATAGTATCATTTTCGGCAATACTTTTTTCAATTCCTTCACGGGAACCATTTATTAAAGTATCTTTTCTTGCTTTTATTTTTTCAAGATTTGCTTTCGCGCCAGCTGCAATTTCGATTCCCATTTCTTCAACATGCAAAGTATCCCAAATTCTGCGGGCGCTAGCGACGTAAGCTTTTGTGGGAGTACAACCAGTATTCACACAAGTTCCACCCAACAAACTTTTTTCTATAAGTGCAACTGTACCTTTTTTAGATAAACTAAATGCCAAAGGTATTCCTGCTTGTCCACTACCAATAATTATAAAATCAAATTTTTTCATAACCTTATTTTTAAATTAGAAATTCATTTTTCAATTGTAACATTTTTCCAAAATGCTACATGATTCTTTATTTCCTTAGCGGCCTCTTTCGGGTTTTTATAAGACCATCCTGCATTTTCGCTAATTTCATCGTTAACTTTTATGCTATAATAACTAGCTTCTCCTTTCCATGGGCAAGTGGTATTATGGATCGTTTCAGTAAAATAATCGCTATTAATGCTTTCTAAAGGAAAATAATGATTTCCTTCCACAACTACTGTATGCTCACTTTGAGCAACCACTGTCTTATTAAATATTGCTTTCATACTATATGTTTTTAATTATTTAGCTAATCGTAATCCGTTAAATTGCCAACGCATATTGGGTTGAAAAAAGTTACGGTATGTTTTTCGGCTGTGGCCTTCTGGAGTAGCCACTGAAGCACCTCTCAAAATCATTTGATTAATCATAAACTTACCGTTGTATTCTCCTAGTGCTCCAGCTAATTTATTAAATCCGGGGTAAGCAAGATAAGCACTGTTTGTCCATTCCCAAAGTTGACCCCATTGCAATTGATCACTTGCTATTTCCCACTCAAACTCGGTTGGTAAACGATAACCTTTCCATTCACAATAAGCAAAAGCTTCGTAGAAACTAATATGCATCACTGGCAAATCAAGATCAACTTTATCTAAACCGCTTGAAGAGTAATTCCACCATTCACTCTCTATTTTGTACCAATATAGTGGCGCTACGATGCTATTGGTATTGACCCAACTCCATCCTTCATCATGCCAAAAATTGAAGTTTTGATACCCTCCAGCTATTATAAAATCTAAATATTCACGATTAGTAACAAGCTTATTACTAATTTCAAAATCATTTACATACACTTTGTGCTTGCCCAATTCATTATCAAAACAAAAAGAGCTTTCTTGATGGCCTATTTCATAAAGACCTGCTTTAATTTTTATAAAGCTAGCTGCTTGATTTTCAACTTTGGTTTTATAACTATTTTTGTAAGAAGGAAATGTAGGTTGGTTTCCCAAAGTATATTTAATATCGTATGCCAATAACTCTTGATGCTGTTCCTCATGATTGATCCCAATTTCGATCACATCTAAAATTTCATTGTTTGGATTCGTGTTTAAAAAAGTGACCATTGCATCAGTAACATATTTTCTATAGATATAAACTTCATTAACAGAAGGTCTCGTCATCAAACCTCTTAAAGGACGCAAAACACGTTTACCTACATTATTGTAATAACTATTGAACAGAAACGAAAAATCTTCATCATAAACACTATAATTTACAGCATGTTTTGTCAATATGAATTCTTCCCAAAACCAGGTAGTGTGCGCTAAATGCCACTTTGGGGGAGATGTAAACTCAATCGCTTGAACGGAATAATCTTCAATAAGCAAGGATTTACAAAGCTGCTCTGAGTCTTCTCTTATTTTTAAAAAACGATCAATCATAAGGTGTAATGTTACATATTAACTTGATAAAACGTAAGTTAACGAAATAAATTTTCTTAAAAATTATATTTTAGAAGATATTTTTTATCGAAACATGATCTAATGTCTTGAAAAGTTGATTGTACGACGGTTAACAAAACTTATTTTTACTAATTACGTTACGCACAAATTGTAGTAGTATAAATAGGGAAGATTGATGCCCGTTATTAATTTACAACTCATTAAAATGTATTTACCCACTTAAATTTAATTGTGAATACAAAGAAAATTTATTGAAATAGCAAAACACGTAAAATTTAAAAGTAGCTGTAGAAAAGATTTTTAAAATTAAATAACGTAGAAATTAATTTGAATTTTAATCTACAAAGACACCACTTAGGAAATTTCTGATCGAATACTATATGGCAAACAAATTAAATGTAGAATTTGGTTTTAGCAGTTTTGACGGAAGCTTGTAAAAAACCATAAATCAGCAAATTTATGATCATCTCCAAGTTTACAAATGTGCGATGTACTTTCTATAGTCTTTCAATTACACTGTAGGTCGTCTTTAAAATTAAATACTGCAAACCCGTCGAATACTAATTTAAGAATTTGCAGCAAGATTTAAATGGGACTTCATCTTAAAGCTAAGACATTGGCTTTTTAACCTTCGAAAAAAAATTAAAAAAGCTGCCCCGACCTTCGTTACTGATTATAATTTACTGTGGTT
>NZ_AJXL01000166.1 GCF_000264055.1 Flavobacterium sp. ACAM 123
TTTTTTTGTTGTAATTTTGACTCTTAAAGATAAATTTTTTTGAGGACATCAATTTATAAGCCTATTCCCAATCCGAAATTGTTTAAGGAACAACTTCTAATTTGGTCACAACAGTTTCGAGAAGTCATTTTTATGGATAGTAATGATTATCCAGATCAGCATTCAAGTTTTGACTGTGTTCTAGCCGTAGATGCTTTTACGTCAATAAAAACCGATTATCATAGTGCTTTTGAGGATCTAAAACAATATCAGCAAACTACAAAAGATTGGCTTTTTGGTTATTTATCTTATGATCTAAAAAATGACGTGGAGGATTTGTATTCGAATAATTTTGATGGTTTGCATTTTCCGGATTTATTTTTCTTCCAACCAAAAAAAATAATTTTTATTAAGAGGGAATGAGCTCGAAATTCAATATTTAACAATGTGTGATGATGAAGTTGATGTCAATTTTAAAGAGATAATACTACAAACGAAGGACCTATCGTCTCAGGTGATACCACTTGAAATAAAACAAAGAATTTCAAAAGAAAAGTACCATGACAAAGTTTCAAAAATGCTCGCCCATATTCAGCAGGGAGATTTGTATGAGGCTAATTTTTGTATGGAATTTTATGCTGAAAATGCGATTATAGATCCATTGGATAAATTTCTTAAACTTAACGAAATTTCTCAACCGCCATTTGCTGTTTTTTTTAAAAACAATCACCAGTTTTTGCTTTCGGCGTCACCGGAGCGGTATTTGAAAAAAAAGGGAGAACTGCTTGTTTCACAACCAATAAAGGGAACTTCAAAACGATTTTCGGATCCAATTAAAGACGAAGAATCGAAGAATAACCTGGCGACAGATCCAAAAGAACGTTCTGAAAATATCATGATAACGGATTTAGTGCGTAATGACTTATCTCATACCGCGCAAAAAGGATCTGTTCAAGTTACAGAATTATGCGGTATTTATTCTTTTATGCAAGTCCATCAGATGATCTCAACGGTTACATCTAGATTAGATTACCAATATAGTGTGGTTGAGGCCATAAAAAAGTCGTATCCTATGGGGAGTATGACCGGTGCGCCTAAAATTTCGGCCATGAAAATCATTGAAGATTTAGAAGAGACAAAAAGAGGGTTGTACAGTGGGGCAGTGGGTTACTTCACGCCAAATGGAGATTTCGATTTTAACGTAATCATTAGAAGTATCTTATACAATCAGGAAAATCAGTACGTTTCCTTTTCTGTAGGCAGCGCCATAACATCTCTGTCGATTGCCGAAAACGAGTATGAAGAGTGTTTGCTCAAATCAAAAGCAATGCGTGAAGTGTTGCAATAATTTACATTCATAATTTGATATTGAATTTTAATCTTTATTTTTGAACTATGCTAGATAGACTCAAGAATCATATTGCTCAAAACTTCCCTTTTTTAGAAAACAAAAAACTTTTTCTGGCTATCAGTGGTGGTTTGGACAGTATTGTCATGGCTCATTTGTTCAGTCAATTAAACCATACAATTGCTTTGGCGCATTGTAATTTTCAATTGCGGGGATTAGAGAGTTTTGAAGATCAAAATTTTGTTCAGGATTATGCTGAAGCGAATGCTATTCCTATTTTTGTAACTCAGTTTGATACGGAGGCTTTTGCCAAAGATTACAAGCTTTCGACACAGGTGGCAGCTCGTGATTTGCGTTACAATTGGTTTTATGAATTATTGGAAACAGAAAACTTTGATTATATTCTCACAGCTCATCATGCTGATGACAATATAGAAACTTTTCTCATCAACCTAAGCCGAGGCACCGGACTTGAAGGTCTGGTTGGAATTCCAGCGCAGAATGACAAAATTATTCGTCCTCTATTGCCTTTTTCAAGGGAGGAAATCGCAAACTATGCCCATGAAAATAACATACGATGGCGAGAGGACAGTAGTAATGCCTCCGATAAGTACTTAAGAAATAAGATTCGTCACGATTTCGTTCCTTTATTAAAAGAACTAAACCCACAGTTTATTACCTCGTTTAAGAAAACACAATCTTACTTGCAGGAAGCACAAGTCATGGTTGAAGATGCTTCGATTATGGTCTACCAGCAGGTAGCGAGGCAAGAAGAGGAAGGAATCTATTTTGATTTAAATCAATTAAGAAAGTTACCCAATTATACGTCCTATTTATATCAGTGGTTGCATGAATTTGGATTTACCGCATGGGATGATATTTATGATTTGGTCGAAAGCCAATCAGGGAAGCACGTTTTTTCTGCTGAATTTCGATTATTGAAAGATAGAGATTCCTTAATTCTTAGCCCGCTTAACTTAAACAATAGTACGGAGGAATATTTTATTGACGCAGGAGTGGAAGACGTTAAGATTCCCTTAAAACTTAGCTTTTCTAAAGTGGATGACCTCTACATTCCTACAAATACGGCTATATTTGTCGATGCTGACAAATTACGTTTTCCCTTAGTCATACGTAAATGGAATGAAGGCGATAGTTTTCAACCTTTTGGGATGGAAGGCAAGTCTAAAAAAGTGAGCAAGCTTTTTAAAGATGCGAAATTATCCTTGTTAGAAAAAGAAAATATCTGGATTTTATGGTCAGAAAACACAATTGTTTGGATTGTTGGTCTAAGACAAGATGAACGATTTAGAGTAGATGTCAAAACACGGAATATATTAAAAATAGAATTAAAATAATGAAGAAATTATTATTTATCCTTATCACTTTTTTGGCTTTTGCCAATGGTTATGCCCAAATTCTTGATCCGGTAAAATGGACGACCAAAATTGAAAAAACATCAGACAACACTTATGTGTTGACTTTTGACGGTGTGATAGAAAAAGACTGGCATGTCTATTCGCAGTTTACTCCGGATGGTGGTCCATTGCCGTTAGAAGTTATTTTTAAAAACCAACAAGGGAATTTTAGTCTTGTTGGTAAGGCGAAAGAAAGTAAAACTAAAACGGCTTATAATGATATTTTTGAAGTAAGTGAAACGTATTTTCAAAGAAAAGCTCAAATTCAACAGATAGTTCATGTTACGAATCCGAAGGTTGTGACAATAGAAGCAGAGTTAAATTATCAGGTTTGTAAAGAAGTGTGCATCAATTTAGAGAAGAAATTTACTTTTTCCATACCAGGCGGTCCGGCGTTAGCCGCAGTGCCGAAAGCAACATTGCCAATTGCTGATCCTATGGCAACGGATTCGATAAAAGCAGATGTATTGGCTCCAAGTCTTGAAGCAAGCAATAATACTGTTGAGGCATCTCAGAAAGCGGTAGTGGAAGCTCCCAAATCAGTGACCCAAAGAGGATTGTGGTCTATCTTTTTTATTGCTTTTTTATCCGGTTTTGCTGCTTTACTTACTCCTTGTGTTTTTCCGATGATACCTATGACGGTAAGTTTTTTTACCAAGCAAAGTAAATCAAAAGCGAAAGGAATTAGAAATGCGATAATTTACGGGATCTCGATCATTGTTATTTATGTACTTCTTGGATTTTTTGTAACCTGGATTTTTGGTGCTGATGCCTTGAATGCTTTATCAACTAACGTGTGGTTTAATATTATCTTCTTTGTTTTATTAGTGGTTTTTGCCGCTTCATTTTTGGGTGCATTTGAAATTATGCTGCCTAATTCGTGGGCAAATAAAGTAGACAGTCAAGCAGATAGAGGAGGGATTATAGGGATTTTATTTATGGCATTAGCACTTGCGATTGTTTCGTTTTCGTGTACGGGACCGATAGTAGGTACGCTATTGGTGGAAGCCGCTTCTAAAGGAGGAATTGCTCCAATCATTGGAATGTTCGGTTTTTCATTGGCATTAGCCTTACCATTTATGCTTTTCGCTATGTTCCCAGGATGGTTGCATTCCTTACCAAAATCTGGTGGATGGTTGAACACGGTGAAAGTCGTTTTAGGATTTTTAGAATTGGCTTTAGCCTTTAAATTTTTATCAAATGCGGACTTGGTATTGCAATTGCATTTATTGGAAAGAGAAGTGTTCCTCGCGATTTGGATTGCTATTTTTGGAACATTGGCCTTTTATTTATTCGGAAAAATTACGTTACCACATGATAGTCCTTTGACGCATATTTCAGTAGGACGTTTAATGTTGGGATTGTTAGTTTTAAGTTTTACGGTATATATGATTCCTGGACTGTGGGGAGCGCCTTTAAAAATCATTAGCGCTTTTCCCCCTACAATGGAATACAGTGAAAGCCCTAACGGAGTAGGTGGTTCAGCAAGTGGCGTTGCGAGCATCATTTTACCGGAAGGAGCTAAAAGCGGACCTCATGGAATAGTAGTTTTTGATGATTATGAGAAAGGATTAGCTTATGCCAAAACAGTAAATAAACCAATTATGCTCGATTTTACAGGGTATGCCTGCGTGAATTGTAGAAAAATGGAAAATAATGTTTGGTCTGACGCTATGATTTTACCTATTCTAAATAATCAAGTGGTGCTTATATCCTTATATGTTGATGATAAACGGGACTTACCTAAAAGTGAACAGTTTATATCGAAAACGACAGGTTCTGAAATTGAAACTGTAGGGGATAAGTGGACTGATTTTATGATATCAAAATACAAAACCAATACACAACCTTTATATGTTTTAACGGATTTAGAAGGGAATAGCTTAAATAAAAATAAGCCAACAATCAGTTATGTGGGTATAGAAGAATATGGAACTTGGTTGAAAGCTGGAATTTCAAATTTTAAAGAATAATACTCTTTATATTTATTAGGTGGTTTAAAGTTTCATCAAATGAGCTTATGTTTTAATCTAAATCGTTCTCGTACTAGTCCTATAGCCTGTGCCTATTTAAGTATGATATGAAATAGTATAATAATCCCGGTAATATTTAGTACAAGTATATTGAATCGTTATAAACTAAAAAA
>NZ_AJXL01000167.1 GCF_000264055.1 Flavobacterium sp. ACAM 123
CAGAGTCCAATTTTAGGAACTACCATCACTTTAAAACGCTTAAAACAAAAAGGGTATTATTCATTGACTGATGTTTATATCGAACTTAATCCATCTCTTTGCGAACCGCCGAGTACGTGACCCGTACGCTCGGTGGTGTGAGAGGCGCACTCCGTTAGTTTCTAGCGGAGCCGTCTACTCGATTATAAGCCGTTTTTATTTGTTATTCCAGTTGGAAAATATTTTCTAATCATTTCGTGTGTTTCTGACTGAAATTGTAATAGTTTTAATGCTCTTTCTGTAAAATCAGATATTTTTAAATGTTTGTTTGCTATACTTTTTAAGCCTTTATTATTGAATAGTGAAAGGGTTTTCGGATAATCATTATTTTTAATAATTTCTTTAAGTTCCAATAATCTTTGTTCATGCCATTCTTCTATTTTTATTTCTTTAGTAAATTTCGTGTAGTTGCTTATAACTTCTGCTGGAGTATTTCCTTTAGAAACGTGTGAATCTTTGAAATAATAGTTAATTTTAGTAGAAACATAATTTGAAGATTGTAATTCAATTTCCTTTTGCAGTAGTGCAATAACATCTGATTTTATATTTTCAACAATTGTTTCATCCATCAACAGTTGTTTTGCCATTAATTTTAAAAATGTTTCATCTAAAAATAAATTTTCGGGTTCAGTCATTGAGAAAGAAAAAATATTTTCAACTTCAATTGCTTTAAGCCTTTCTAAGCCATGATGGTCAGAATCAATCAAGCCGTAAGCTTTTGTTGTAATATTAGGTAATTTATTAAATGCTTTAGTATAATTAATTACAGCAAAACAATTATCGACTGGTGAAATGGTAAAGTCAGGAAAAAGTATGTTATAAACTTTTTCATCAATGCTTCCCTTTTTGCCTTCACAGAATAAAATATTTTTTCGACTACCTAATAATTCAAGAAGTAAAGATTCAGGTAATTCATTTTCTGGGATATTTTCAATCTCCCAACTACTTGGATGATTGAATGATTTAATCCATACTTTTTTTGCAGTAGTTCTACTCGTGGCAAAATCTAAATCATGTGTTAAATAAACAAAGATGCAATCTTGTCTTTCTTTTTCTAGAATGTCCCACAGTTTTTTAAGTATCGTTTTATGTAAATACATTTCAGGTTCATCAACAATTATAAAACCTGATGTTGGTGCTTGTAAAATATGCGCAATTAAATACAATGCTACTTTTTCACCATCACTCATTTGGTGAGCTGGATAATTACTAGAGCTTGATATCTCCTTTAGCGTAATATTAATGCCATCATCACATTCCATTATTCTATGTTGGATTAGTGAATTCCATATTTTTAAAGCAATGTCAAGTTTTGTCGTAGGAACGTTTACTTGGTTGCCTCCTTTAATTAAAGCATCACAAAACTGATTTCTAATTACACTTCGTTCTGCCAATAAATTATCTAAAAGAACTTGAAATTCTCCACCAAGTTGAACAAGTAAACTATATGCGTTACCATTACTTTCCGTTGAGTAGGTAACTTTCATAGACTTATCAGCTACTTGGGAATTTTGAAGTTTCTGATTAGTATTATTAAAGTTTGAAACTCCACTAAATGTTGGAATTATTAATACTTTTTGAGCTGAAATTACAACACCAGTATTTGGCAGGTACTTTTTTAAATCGTTTGAAAGTGTTGTTTTTCCACTTCCATTAGCTCCGATTGCCACAATGTTACTACTGAAAAAATTAAGTTTTGTAAAGAAATCAAAATTGAATTGTATTAATTTTAATTGATTCTCTAATGGAAGAATTTGATTCTCAATTCTCGTTTTTATACTTTCTTTATTCTGTGGTTGAATAAAATCTAAATTTTGATTTTGTCTATATGGTAGGTAATTTAAAGCTTGAGTTAAGTCATTTTGAAATTGCTGAATATAATTTGTAGCTAAATTTTTTTCTGATATGACTTTTTTTAAAATATTACAATATGATATTATTTTGTCATGTAAATCAACCATTATTTCGTTGACTTCACAAACGGTACAAATTTCTTTATGTAACCCTAATTGTAGCAAACTTGTCTCTATAAATTCTAAAAAATTATCTTTTTCTGTCATATTTAATTATTGCATTAAGGTGTTGAATTTCAGTAGTTCTCATAAAATAGCTTATAACTAGTAGATAACATCAAATATATACATATTTTTTAATTTTTCACAATCATTTTATAAACATCTACTTGTTAATTTTAAGAAAGGCACAATATCCATAATTCTCTTTATTGCTGTCTAGCTGATTGTTGTACTTGCAAAGCCCGTGTAATTATATAGGGACCATATGATTTATCCCTTTTAAGCCGGGGAAGTTTGATGTGCCTTGGATGAAGCATAAAGTACGTTCTGCCTCAGGATTTAGGAATACTATTCATTATCCCCAAAATTCCGTTCCCAAAACTTATTCCTTAAAGAATTTGTTCATTCTCTTTTTATCACCCACGACCCATAGAATATCGTTTTTCTGTAGTACTAAATCTGATTCCGGATTCAATAATCTTTTCCCGTTTCTTTCTATACCCACGACCATGCCATTCGCTTTTTCTCTAATACGGGATTCGCTGATGCTTTTACCTATCAGTTCTTCCTTGTTTAATTCGAGTTGTTGCAGACTAATTTCCGTTTTTTCAACATTTTTGGGTAACTCAAATTCATGCATCCGCAGGTAGGTTTTGAATTCCTTTACCTGCGCATCTGTACCAATGACGCAAATCTCATCACCGGGAAACAAGCGTTCATTTTTTGTTGGTATTTTGACCATTATTTCCCCTCTTTTTATAAAAGCGATATTAATTCCCATTTCCTCCCGAAGACGCAATTCTTTCAAGGTTTTACCTGCAATGTTTGATTCTTTAGCAATAGTAAAAGTACTCATGTGTCCATCCCAGGGGGTTAAGCTGGCATATCTTCTACTAATTTTGACAATTTCTCGATTATTAAGATTCTGAAGAAAATGATTCTCAATTTTAATGTATTGACGATGCAATCTCTTTGGAAAAAAGAAATAGACACCGATAGCGATAAGCAGGGCAAAAAAGGCGACTAATGGAGAGAAAAAGATGTTTAGTAAGAAGCCGATGTAAAATATAGCTAATCCGATTCTAAACAAAACCATCATCATGATAGGACCTCTATATCTGCGCTCCTGACGTAATATTTCTACTTCTTTAATTGCGACACGGCGTAAGGATAGTGCCCATAAAAACGGCGAAATAGTAATTATGGTAATTAGGGCTGCGATAGCATTTCCAAATTTAGAGCTTTCTACTAGAGGCAGAACAAACTTAGAGGAAAGTAGTATGATAGCAGTTATGATTACAGTATGAATCACTATTTGTAACATAGTGGTGCGTAGCACTACTTGCCAGGTAGTTGCAGATTTGATTGCCTGAGTATTCGTACTGTAACGCGCTATTCTTTTAATCCATTTTCGCGGTAATTTTCGCTCTAAGAAATCAGCAAAAGGAGTAGCCATTTTTACCATAAACGGCGTTGTGAACGTCGTGATTGCGGAGACTGCTACAACAACTGGGTATAGGAAATTACTTGTAACGTTCATCGACATTCCTAAAGTGGCTATAATAAAGGAGAATTCTCCAATTTGTGCTAAACTCATTCCTGTTTGTACAGATTGTTTTAACGGCTGTCCTGAAATCAATGCCCCGATAGTCGAGCTTATGGATTGTCCAAATATGGTGATTAACGTTAAAAGCAGTACAGGAAAAGCATATTCGTAAAGTGTATTTGGATCTATTAACATTCCAACTGATACAAAGAAGATAGCTCCAAACAAGTCTTTTACGGGCTTGATTAAGTGTTCAATGTGCTCTGCCTGCGTAGTTTCTGCGATGATAGACCCCATAATAAAGGCACCTAGAGCCGGAGAGAATCCAACATTAGAGGCTAAAATTACCATCATTAAACAAAGGGCAAGTGAGATAATCAACATCATCTCATCGGTCAGTAAATGTTTTGCTTTTTTCAGCAGTGTAGGAATGAAAAATATTCCACCGACAAACCAAATGATTAGAAAGAAAATCAATTTTAATACAGAAAATAATAATTCGGTTCCTGAAAATTGCTGACTTACCGCCACTGTAGATAAAAGGACCATCATTAATATGGCTACAATATCCTGAACAATGAGTGAACCTATCACTATTCCTGCAAATTTTTGAGCCTTTACCCCCAGCTCTTCAAAGGTCTTGAGAATTATTGTAGTAGAAGAAATGGAGAGAATCACTCCTAAAAAGATGCTGTCCATTTGCTTCCAGCCCATCCACTGTCCCACTAGAAACCCCATCAAGACCATCGTGATAATCTGGGTAATAGCGGTTATGGAAGCGGTACCGCCCACTTTCATCAGTTTCTTAAAACTAAATTCAAGTCCTAGGCTAAATAGTAATATGATCACCCCAATTTCTGCCCAGACTTCAACGCTTTTCACATCTTTTACGGACGGAAAGAAATCGAAATGGGTTCCAGCCAGAAAACCAGCTATCAAATACCCTAAGACTAAGGGCTGTTTTAGTTTTTTAAAGATTAATACTGCAATACCAGCAGTCATTAGAATTAATCCTAAGTCACTTATTAAGGGTTTTAAATGTTGTGATGCTTCAGCAACTGTTGCTACAGTACTCATATTTTATTTTTTTAGGAGCTATATCCAGCCTTCCATTTCAAGCTTTAGTTTAAAAATCTTTTTTATTAGACATTTGCAGGAGCTACCTTTGGTCGCTCTGCAATTTGTCATAAAAATAGTTTTTCTCCTGCAAGGCTTTCCATTGCAGTCTGGGCTACACTTTTGCATTTCCTCCCGTTAAAAAGAAGATTAACAAAAAAAA
>NZ_AJXL01000168.1 GCF_000264055.1 Flavobacterium sp. ACAM 123
TTTGTTCTAAGATCTCTCTTAAAACGGCTGTCAATTCAATATGTCTAGGAACGTGTTCTTTTTGTTTTTTTCGCCTCGATAATCACTTTTCGTGTTTCTCGAAGCGGGTGCAAAAGTACAACTTCTTTTGTTTCTCGCAAGCTTTTTTGAAAATTTTTAGAAAATAAATTCTCTTTATTATTTCATTTGCTTAGCAGGATGTAAAGAACTTATTCGTCGTTGCGGGTGCAAAAGTACCACCTTTATGGCGCTAAACAATACTTTTAATTGCCTTTCTTTAACCTTTTAGTGACTTTATTTTTAAGTCACTGAAAATCTATTATTTGAGAATTATACTTTTTGAGTTGATTTGTTAAAAGTAGGAATTATCAGTGCATAAGCGAAGTGCTTTGCAAGTATTTTAATGGATCGCAGACTATAATGCGAAATTTATTAGCTTTATTACACGTCTAATCCTCTATCCAACTCTTTCTAGAGCAGACAAAGTGTTTGTCGATGCAGTTTCAACTTACTTATATTAGATTAATAACGTAACATGGCAAATTCCAAACTAAATCGAACTGCCTAAACCCGCCTTAAGAAGAATGAGGATTCTCCCATGTAGCCAAAAGAGTATTTATCTCACCAAATAACTTTTAAGCATACCATTTTAATACAGCATACATTATTATAAACACAAAATAACCAATACAACACTACTCCCCCTAGCCCCGATAGCAATGGAAATCCTACTGAGCCGGCGTTCGGCGATGTAGATTGTAACGAATAGCGGGAAATAGCTCCTGAAAATAAATTACTTCTCCTTACATATATGTTTACCCTCTTTTTCATCGTAGGGATCGCCCAAATAGTATGTTAGTCGAAACGAATTGCTTTGACAGGTGAAATTTTGGTTATTATATAGGAAGGAATTAACAACACTAAGAAACAAACACTAATCGTAAGTCCGTTTAAAAGTAAAATATATCCCCAATTAAGATATACCGGTGCTTGATCGACGTAATAATTTTCAGGATTGAGTTTGATTATTCCAAAATATTTCTGAAGCAACAGAATTGCTATTCCGATTCCGTTACCCCAGAGCAACCCCCTAAGAATCAAATAGGACGCATTGTAAAGAAATATTTTACGAATGCTCCAATTGTTAGCTCCGAGTGCTTTTAAGATTCCTATCATCTGCGTGCGTTCCAGAATAAGTACTAATAACGCAACGACCATGTTAATTGTAGCTACTAATATCATCACTATCAATATGACAATGATATTGAAATCGAATAATTGAAGCCACTCGAATATATAACTGTATTTTTCAATGATGGTTTTAGTATCGAGCGTCGAACCTGTATGCTGATATACATCTTCACCTGCCGATTTTATGTTATCAAAATCATCTACAAAAACTTCGAATGCTCCTACCTGATCTGCTTTCCATTTATTAATGCGTTGCATATGGCGTATATCCCCTAATACATAGGTCGCATCAAATTCCTGAAAACCAGAATTAAAGATACCGACAATTTTAAATCTCCTGATATTAGGTAATTTATTCTGCCCTTCTTTCATGAAAAAGGTATTAAACGGATCACCTACTTTAAGCCTTAACCTATTAGCAAGAAATTGCGATAGTACCACGTCTTCATTTAACTTATTAGAGAAATCCGGTAGTTTTCCTTCAACAAGATACTCCTTTATATTATCCCACTTGTAATCACTCCCCACTCCTTTGAAGACGATTCCTTCAAAAGCATTTTCAGTCCGAATGATACCGGCTTTACTGGCAATAGCTTGAATATGATTTATCCCTTCTACAGTATTAAATTTGGGATAAAAATTTTGTTTTTTCGAAATGGGAACTAAAGTAACTTCAGATTGATTGCTATCATAATTAGAAATACTAATATGTCCATTGAAAGCAGAAATTTTTTCTCTGATTTTTTGTTGTAGACCAATTCCTGTCGCTACTGACACAATCATCATCACCATTCCGATGGCAATAGCAGCAATTGCAATTTTTATAATAGGCGCAGAAATACTACTTTTATAATCTTTAGCAGTTATAAGTCTTTTAGCAATGAAGTATTCTAAGTTCAATTTGATTAAGTGTCTGATTTGAATTCAAAAATACAGTTAAAACACGAATAACGCTAATTGCCACTAATTTTATTCTAATCTACTATATGATTTCAATTTTCAAAAATATTCCAGTAGCCTTTATTCTAACAGTAATTTTGCTTTCTTGCTCCAGCTCAATCAACAGAACGAAAGAATTACAACAAGGCAAACCGAAAGATAGTGTCGCAGTTAACTCTATCTACTCCAAAACTGCAACATTATTAGATAAAGCTAACGAAATACATTCGATAAAAACCGGCGCAGACAATTACGAAGTTTATCTACCTCTTTTAAAAGCTAAAAACATAGGCATAGTTGCCAATCAATCAAGTATAGTTTTATTAGAACAATCACCTATAACTATCGAGAGTAAAAAAAAGCAAATCCATTTAGTTGATTTCTTATTAGACCAAAAAATCAAAGTACAAAAAATATTTGCACCAGAGCATGGCTTTCGAGGCACTGCAGATGCAGGAGAACATGTCGTCGACGGAATGGATTCTCAAACTGGATTACCTATTATTTCGCTTTATGGCAATAATAAAAAACCAAAGACGGAACAATTAGCTGGACTTGATGTTCTAGTCTTTGACTTACAAGATGTAGGTGCGCGATTTTACACTTATATTTCCTCACTGCATTATATAATGGAAGCTTGCGCAGAAAACAATATTGAATTAATTATCCTTGACAGACCCAATCCTAACGGAAGCATTGTCGACGGGCCAATTCTAGAAAAGGAATATAGCAGTTTTGTAGGAATGCATACCATTCCCGTTTTGCACGGAATGACCATTGGCGAATATGCCAAAATGATTAATGGTGAAAAATGGCTAAAAGATGGAATTAGTTGTACGCTTAGTGTTATACCCTGTTCTTATTATAATAGAAATATGAAATACAACCTTCCTGTAAAACCTTCTCCTAACTTACCAAACGAACAAGCAATCAATCTATATGCTAGTTTGTGCTTTTTTGAAGGAACAAATGTAAGTGTAGGAAGAGGAACTGAAAAACAATTTCAAATTTACGGCTCCCCCTATTTGCCAAAAAGCGCTTTCAGTTTTGTACCAAAACCCAATATGGGAGCACAAAATCCAGTTTACAATGGAGTAGAATGTTATGGAGAAGATTTGTCAAGTCAAACTGAAGTAGGCCAACTAGAATTAAAATGGATAATAAAAGCATACAAAATAACCTCCGACAGATCGAAATTCTTCAATCCTTTTTTTACAAAACTAGCAGGAACTATACAACTACAACAACAGATTGAAGCCGAGCTATCAGAAACTGACATTAGACAGAGTTGGCAAAACGGTTTAGCCCAATTTAAGAAAATGAGAGCGAAGTATTTGATATACTAGAGGCGACAAAGTACGTTTTTCCCTCTGGCTACAGCGGCAATTTTTTCTTCATTTCTTCAACAATATTAAAGGCTGCAGGGCAAATTGGGATATTCTTCAATGTAAGGTCTGTAATTTGCTGAAACTTCTTTCTATCAGTATGTGGAAATTCTCGACATGCCTTTGGTCGTACCTCATAAATCATACACGCATTTTCATTATCTAGAAAATTGCAAGGTACACTCTGCAATACGTAATCCTGATCTTCATCAATGCGCAGGTATTGCTCTATAAACTGCTGCGGTTTTTGCCTAAGATATTTTGACACACGCTCAATGTCTGCAGATGTAAATAAAGGCCCCGTGGTTTTACAACAGTTCGCGCATTTTAAACAGTCCGTTTTCTTAAATTCAGTATCATGCAAGTCTTGCATCACATAATCTAAATTTTTAGGCGCCTTCTTTTTAAGCTTATCGAAATACTTTTTGTTTTCTATATGCTTATCTTTGGCAAGTTTTCCAAGTTCGTTTAAAGTAGGTTTCAATTTCAGAGTTTAAAAATTCTTTGCAAAACTACACTTTTTGAACGATGAACTTTAATTAATGAATGTTGAATTTTGAAATACAAATAATGAAAGACCTTTTTGGCAAAGCCATCCTCGATTATCAAACGAATAATGCTCCTGAGGATTTAATTACGGAAACAACTATATCCGCAGAAGACGAAATGAGTGTTGCTTATTTATTCCGCTCTCACGCAGAAATGCCCGCTATGGAACAAAAAGCTTTACAGCTTGCCAAAGGAAAGATTCTAGACGTAGGTTGCGGTGCAGGAAGTCATAGTTTGTATTTACAGAACGAGTTGAACTTAGAAGTGACTGCAATAGACATTTCTTCAAGTGCAGTACAGGCTTGCTGGCTTCGAGGAATCAAAGATGCCCGAGTACAGGATGTAATGACGTTAAAAAATGAAACGTACGATACGATTTTATTATTAATGAATGGCGCGGGAATGTGTGGCAAACTGAAAAATATTCCGAATTTCCTTGTCAAACTAAAATCATTATTAAATCCGGGAGGTCAAATTTTATTAGACAGCTCCGATATTATTTATATGTTTGATGATGATGAAGATGGAGGTAAATGGATTCCATCCGATAATGAATATTACGGTGAGGTTGTTTTTAACATTGCCTATAAAGGCGAAAAAGAAAAACCTTTCAACTGGATGTATATTGACTACAATACTTTACAAAATGCGGCTTTCGCCCATGGCCTACAAGCTGAATTAATTCTTGAAGGAGAGCATTATGATTATTTAGCAAAGCTTTCGATTTAGAAGAAAGATCATAACAAATATCTCCCTTACTAAGTGCAAT
>NZ_AJXL01000169.1 GCF_000264055.1 Flavobacterium sp. ACAM 123
AAGAAGATTAGTGGAAATAAAATTCCAGCCAAAGCCAGTTTCCAACCGCGTTGTTTGAAACTGAATTTTCCCCCTTTGATCATTATCGTCCCTGTTAGTGCAATAGTTATTAAACTCAAGGCAAAAATATCAGAATAATAGATCCAGAAATTAGAAGTGTTTTTATGTAAACTCATAGTCTGACTGATGATTGGTGTTTTTAGGAAAGTAACAATTTCGCCTTTACCAGACTTCATGTCGATTTCGACATCGTGTTTTTCGAAAGAAATTTTAAAAGTTCCTTTTTTTATATTGTGTTTACGGAAGGTGTCGTCTATTCCGAGTTTTGCACCTAAATTTTTTGCAAACTCTTCGTTGATTTCGCTTTCTACAGGCAGTTTTACAAAGATAGTTTTGGTCTCCGTCGTATATTTTTCAGGATGCCACATGTCGCGATGGTTCATCATAAGTCCAGAAAAGGCAAAGGAAACGATAAGGCCAATATAGAAGTAGCCTAAATCTCTGTGTAGGTTACGGAAGGTTTTCTTTTTCATGGTAAATAAAGGATTTTAGCTCGCGAAAATAATATATTGTCAAATAATAAGTCTGTGGATTTATATTAAATAAAAATTTTTTCAAGCAAAAAACACCATTTTTCATGAATCACTTAGAAAATTAATTTTGATTGATGTCGTAGGTTTGTGGGCATCATGATTCGCTAACAGTTTTATACTGATTAAAATTTATTCCATAAATTTAAAATAGACTTTGGATTTTATTAGCTATTTTTTCCTAAAATTTTATACACCAATTCTTTGGTTGGTTTTTGGTTTTTTAATTTTTCTCTGACCAAATCAAAAGTTACTTTGAAATCACATCCTGCTTTATAATGACTGCATCCATAAGCGGTATTTCCTTTTAATACAGTTCCTTTTTTACATTTGGGGCAAGGCAAAGAATCAGAAGAAATTTTGTTTTCTTTTGGTGGAGTAGGAGCAGCTATTTTTTTAGGTTCTAATTTGAGTTTGAAGTTTTCATCAAAACGGAGTAAACCTTCTACAGCGCCAGAATCAGTTTTAAAGTCTTTTAAATTTACTGTAGACCCTTTTTGGAGTAATCGGATGTATTGGTTTTCTGATATTTTTTTTTCTGCGTAAGCGTAGGGCAATACAAAATCACATCCTGCCTTATAGTTACTACAGCCATAGGCTGATTTTCCCTTTATAAGCGCCCCTTTTTTACATTTTGGGCACACTTCAGCTGCAATTCCTGTAGCTTTCTTTTTCTCGACTTTAACTTCTTGCGTCTGAATACTTCCAGCATGCGAAATATTAGCACGCTTGGTTTCGCTTCGTACTTCATACACCAAAGCTTCCACCATGCGTTTCATATTGTTGATAAACGCAGCAGCAGTAAACCTTCCTTTTTCAATATCTTTCAACTGTTTTTCCCACGATCCTGTCAATTCCGCCGACTTTACCAAATCATTTTGAATGGTATCAATCAATTGAATCCCCGTTAGCGTCGGTAATACCTGTTTTTTGTTTCTAACGATGTATTGACGTTTAAATAGCGTTTCAATAATATTTGCTCGTGTTGATGGACGTCCAATACCGTTTTCTTTCATCAATTCGCGTAAATCTTCATCATCCACTTGTTTCCCTGCAGTTTCCATGGCACGTAATAAGGTCGCCTCCGTGAATTGATTTGGTGGTTTGGTTTCCTTTTCTAAAAACGAGGGCTGGTGTGGTCCTTTTTCGCCTTTGATAAAGTCGGGCAATAGATCCACTTCCTTTTCTTTGGCATCTGGATTTTCAAAAACAACGCGCCATCCTTTTTTTAGGATTACTTTTCCAGTCGTTTTGAAAGATACAGCAGCCGCTTTTCCTATTACGGTAGTATTCGCGACTGAACAATCATCATAAAAAACAGCAATAAACCGCCTTGTAATAATGTCATATACTTGCTGTTGACTGTATTGTAAGTTAGACTGAATCCCTGTGGGGATAATTGCATGGTGATCCGTTACTTTTTTATCATTGAAAACCTTGCTTGATTTTTTAATCTTATTTCCTAAAAGCGGCTCGGTTAAAGCAGCATATTTAGTTAACTTTTGTAGAATACCCTGGACTTTTGGATAGACATCGTTTGGTAAAAAAGTAGTGTCAACTCTAGGATAGGTGACTACTTTTTGTTCGTATAATATTTGGACAATTTTTAAGGTTTCATCTGCTGAAAAGCCAAACTTGGTATTGCAATATACCTGTAAGCCTGTTAAATCAAAAAGTTTTGGTGCAAACTCATTGCCTTTCTTTTTTTCGATAGATACAATTTCGAAATCACTTTCTTTGACTTTAGTGGCCAAAAATTCGCCGTCTTCCTTTTTCAAAAAGCGGCCTTCTTCATAACTAAAAAGCGTATCTCTATATAAAGTCTGCAACTCCCAGTAGGGCTGCGGTTTAAAATTATCGATTTCTTTGAAGCGGTCCACAACCATTGCCAGTGTAGGGGTTTGCACCCGTCCCACAGAGAGTACTTGTTTGTATCCACCATGTTTTACGGTATATAAACGAGTCGCATTCATCCCTAATAACCAGTCGCCAATGGCTCTGGAAAATCCAGCGTAGTATAAATTATCATAGTTGGCAGATGGTTTTAAGTTTTCAAATCCTTCTCTAATAGCTTCAGTGGTTAAGGAGGAAATCCATAGTCGTTGCACTTCGCCTTTATAATTGGCTTCGTTCATCACCCAGCGCTGAATGAGTTCCCCTTCTTGTCCCGCATCCCCGCAGTTGATAACCAATTCCGCTTTGTCAAATAAACTTTTTATGATTTTGAATTGCTTTTGGATACCCGAATTCTCCACCACTTTTGTTTCAAATTTGTCGGGAAGCATGGGCAAGTTATTCAAATCCCAACTCTTCCAATAGGATTTATAATCGTTAGGTTCTTTTAAGGTACACAAATGTCCAAAGGTGTAGGTTACCGCATAGCCGTTGCCTTCATAATAGCCATCATGTTTAGTATTCGCTCCTAAAACGGATGCGATTTCTCTTGCTACACTTGGTTTTTCGGCAATACAGACCTTCATTTTTTCCTGTTGATTTAAGGCTGCAAATTAGGAATTTAGAAGTTGGTATGGAAAGGAAATGTTTAGGAGTTATGAACGGTTATGGTTTTCCTACGAAGGAGCTAATGCTTGCAGTTTTTAGGGCTTGGCTTTTTTTGGTTGAATTAGTAAAAGAGATATACTGGCATGCCGAAGTTCTATCGAAAGTGAAGGTAGTATTGGTAGTATATTTTGAGAAGTCTACTGAAATTGTTCCCATTTTGATTTTTGTTTTGTGTTTTTAAGCAAGGATCTTACTCTATAATCTATATTTTTTGCTGGGGCAGAGTTAATTGACAGAGCAATCACAAATCATATGATTTAATACTTATTAGAGTGAGTAGTAGTATTATTTCATCTCGTTTGATTCAAAAATCCTATACTTGAAAAGTCCTACTACTATGGCGCCGCCAATGGCATTTCCTACTAGGGCTAAAGCCAGAAACGCAAGATAGTCTAAAAGGGAAATGGTATCGGAATGTAAAAAAGCTCCAAAAACCTCAATATTACCGACGATGCTATGATGAAAACCTCCAAAACCGATGACGCCAGTTATCATAAAAATAAGAAAAATACGGGTGAGTGAACTTTTCACGCTGTTCATTAACCAGTTCAATAAACCCATTAACCACCCAGCAACTATTGCACTTAAAAAAAGAACCCAAGCATCGTGGTGAATAATATGACTGCCTATTTTTACCATTGTTTCATGTGTGAACAAGTTTAAATGTGGTGCAAGCAGACTTATAAATAGGGTAAATAAAATACCTCCAGTTATATTGCCCAGAATAACTAATCCCCAAACTCGCAGCAACTCCCAGATCGTGCGTTGTCCGTTAAGTACGGGAATGGTTAAAACGGATGTTTGCTCCGTAAAAAGCGCTGACTTCCCTAAAACAACAAGAATGAATCCTATTGGGTAGACCAAGCTAAAAAGTTTAAAAATAGTATTTACAGCTAACGTACCAGATAATAAGTAGTAAAGACTACAGATTAGGAAATAACTGAAGCCAATCTCGAGTCCTGCAATAATAGCACTAAGCGTTATAGCCCTATTATTTATTTTGAAGATCTCTTCACCTTCGTGAATAACACGACTTAAAATATCGATATACTCATCGCCACTCTCTATTTCTTCCGATGTCTTCTCTAATTCTTCTTGATGTTTTTCTTGGTCTTTATCTTTAGATTTCATAAAGCTTTTTTAGATTATTATGACTTTTACTTGTTCCAAATCAATATGCCTTAATTATGATTTTCTAGTTATACTATTCTTTAATTAGTTGTAGCTACTTAAGAACTTTTAATCTCGTTATGTACTTTCTTTACGTTTTTTTAGAGTAATCGTATCAACTATTAGTTCAGGTGCTTATGTGTTTTCTAATTACTCTACACTACTACTAAGTTCAAGTTTAATATAGACTGCTTGTGCGAGCAGATTCTAAGCCATAGCACCTATCTCAATACCCAAATATACACTATTTTACTTGCAAGTAATGAAAATATATTTCTATTTATCAGTGCGGCAGGGTCTTGGAAATTAACTTGGTAGATTAGCTCAGCGTTTTTCATAATAAAAAAAAATA
>NZ_AJXL01000170.1 GCF_000264055.1 Flavobacterium sp. ACAM 123
GCGGAATCTAAATCATTGTAACATTACGCTCCTATCATTAATCTTACTGAACTAAACAATATGTAGTTGCTCGGGTGGATACTTTTCGTTAAGCATTTTTCTCAATTATCAAATTCTTTTGAAATTTTTGGAAAGCAAATTAAGTATCTGAAAATATTACAACATTCGAGTACTTTAATTGGTGGAATTGTAATTGCTTATGCAATTTATCAACTACCAAAAGTGGAAAACATAAAAACAAAAATAAATATAAAATATTGGCTGATTGTTGGAGTAATAACTCTTTCAGTTTTTGCATTAAAAATAAACATTGGAGAAAAATCAAAGCTCATTGGAAATTTAATTGTAAGTCTGATTGCTTCAGGAATGATTGGAATAATAATTACGCCAATGATAATGAAGAAAAAAAACGTCAGCTAACGGATAAGGGTTCGTTGGGCTTGAAAAGCCAACAATGAACCCGCGGTTGAACGGAACCGCTCTACTTCCGCCACAATGGTGATATCGATAAACAAGTTTAGGTAATTCAAGAGGACAAAGCGTCCTCTTTTTATTTTAGCCGTAAAGTAGGCTGTTTTTATCGTGTTTTTCTTCACATCATCGCATACGTGCCCTACCCACAAAACTATTTTTTGCAGGGAGCAGCTCTTTGGCTAATACCAAGATAGCGAGCAGGCGGCCCCCTTTGGTCAAACACCAAAATAGTGTGCAAATTCACCATTTTACAACATTGGCACTTTCTGATTTTCGATTCTTTGGCTACTTTTATTTGGGGTTTTACTTTTAGTTATTCTTGTAAAATCTTTAATTTCTCTCGTTTCCAATTGCTACTCAAAAAACCATAATGCCGTATTTTTACAAAACCCTTGGGCAAAATATGAAGCGCAAAACGGCGGATAAATTCCTCGTGCTTGAGGGTCATGCTTTTGCGTTGCCCGTTCTGGCGGTAATCTTTGTAATGAAAACTTACATTTTGATCATCAATGCTTTTTATTCGGTTGTTGCTAATGGCTATTTTTTGAGTATATCTTCCCAGATATTCCACCACTGATTTTGGACTCCCAAAAAGCTTTTTGGTAAAAACAACCCACTGTTTCTCCCAAAGTTGTTTCTTGACTCTTGTATAATTATCAGGACTTAGAGTTTTGATTTTCTCGCAGTATTTTACTCTAAAAACTGTAGACAGTATCTTTAACTGGGAACAAAAACTTACCTCCGCCTGTTATATTATCTAGTTGACCGTTGAAAGCTAGGTTTTTAGCTTTTCAGCGTTGATCTGTTTTTTTAATCCTCCGAATCAAATGTTTGGATAGTTTTCTGTAACGGTATTTCTTACTCTTTTCCTGCAACACGTTGAGTTACCGTTTGTCAAAATCGAAATCTTGTAAACGAACACTTCTTACTTCCATACAACGTAAACCACAACCGTGTAAAGTCTGATAAGTACTTTGTGTTAGAGTAGTAAATCAATTTTTATGTTACCAGACCACAGAATATAGCACCGAACTAAGACGAGAACCCTCAACTCGTCTTAGAAATAGAATTACACACACTTGAAATTGAAACTTTAATACTTGAAAATGCCGTATTTTATAAACTTTGTGATTTTCATAACTACAAGCGCCAAAGACAACCATAAACTCAGCCAAAACCTTAATAAAAAAAGAATTTTTCTCTGAGAAGTGCTTATGATAAAAACCTAAAATTCTCCCGTAGTTATTTTGCCCTCTTCAATCTTTTTGAAGTAGTATTATTTCAAGAAAAACCTTAAAAAAGTACAGCAATGTTAAAGTTAATCTCTTGATTTTAAGACAGTATTAATAAATTCCTACTATTTAAATTGGAAATTGCAAATTAATAATTAAAACACATACAAATGAGTACAACATATTTAAACACCAAGTCAAGAGGAATAACCAAGACAGTTGCTGAATTCTCCAAACAAGATGGTCAGAGCAACAGCGAATTCCGTGAATTTATCAAGGGACAAGTAGTGGAGTATAGAAAAGAGGGAAAGGATGTATTCAAGTCCCCGAGACCAGGAGATGACCGCAATAACGGATAACTTACTGTCCAGAACGGAAAATGAAGTAAATAAGAATAAAAGGCTATTTGGGAAATCTAAATAGCCTTTTATCAATTTATTTAAAAAAAGTATTTAAAAAAAATAGAACAAATAAGTACCAGTCAAATAATATTAAATTTCCTCCTGGTCCTCGCCTAATTGAGAATCCGAAAGCATCGGGACGCGGACATTTACGATCTATGATCGGTTTTATACCTTAGTTACTAAACCATGCGTAAAAAAATAGACCTAACGTTGAACTTCATTATCACAAGAACAAAAAAACAGGAAACATAGTAGCATCAGTTTTTCTATTAGGAATTTTGATTTCTAGAATTCATAAGACAAAACAAAAACAACAGTAGAGGAATCTAACACAAGAAACAGATCAAATGATAGCAATAAACAATAAGAATACTGATAAAACTTTAATTGCAACAGCAATACTGCATACTTGCAAAGAAAGCAGGTTGGATTGCAAAGTTATTGACGATAATATAGCAAGTACATTTGTAGCGCTCAGAGAGGGAAGTACTGAATTTATCGTTTGTACAAAGCATCCTAATCACGATGAATATAGCGCCTCATTTTTTCCTAAATACCTCGAACCTATATGTCGAAAGGAAGCTTCTTAAACGCAGTTATAACAACAGAATAAGCAGTCTTTATTATCTGAACAACAGGAATGAAATTCGGTCAGCTTAAAGTAACTCCTGGATAAAATTTACATCCTACCACCATGGGGAAAGTATATGATTTTGAACTTTTAAAGTTACAGGTACACCACTTTACTATGTGATGTGTGTCTCTTATGCCACGTTAAAATCTACTATTAGTCAAACATCCAATGACTCCAGATCCTACTTAGATTGTGAATCCCTAAACATAAAGCACGCATTATGCTTTCAACTTGACCAGAAGATAAAGGGCAGCTTTGATTAGAAACTAAAAATAATGATAGTGCTGGCAATACAGAACTAAAAAAGAGGAAATAACAAAACCACCACCCTAACACAATTCAGCGCAAATTCTAGCCTATTTATGGCACGAGCAAAACAAGCTTACCGAACGCAATAGCGTCATGGTAGCTAACTTGGTTACTATTTGGATTGTCTTTACTAAATTAATTACTTAAAACACGTAAGAAACCACACGCAAAACGTTGCTTCATTTGAAAAAAGCCAATCCGCCAGTAGCAATAAGACTCTTCGACAGAATATTTCGTTAGAACTCATTAGCGATAATTACGATTGAAGAGCAGATCGCTCCAAACATTTCTACTATTGCCAGTTCTACAATACATAAAGAATAGGTTGCTGTTAAAAACTCCATTTTTACCCCTATTATACTGACTTACAAACAACTATATTATTTTAGAAGGTACGAAAGCGCGGATTATTTCGGTTTTTTTTGTATCTTGGAACAAGCGCCCCAGATATTGATGAGTTGCATTTTACTTACGTATTAATTCTGAAATTATGAAAAAAATTTTTTATGTCCTGCTATTTGCGACACCGTTTATAGCCTTTTCCCAAGGATTTGCAAAGCCCGAACCGCTCCAGCAGAAAAATGTAACTAATACCTATTTTGGCACTTCCCTAAATGATCCATATCCGTTTTTGGAAGATTTAGACGATCCTGGTGTCGTGATGTGGATGAAGGAGAATGCGAATTATGCTAATTCCATACTCGATAACATATCAGGAAAAAAAGCAATGCTTGATAAAATGATGGAACTGATAAATAGAACATCTGAATCCATAAGTAGTCTGCAAATTACAGATGATAATACCTATTTTTATTCAAAAAGAGTTCCTGGAGAAGAAATTAGTAAGATGTACAAACGCAATGGATGTAAAGGCAAAGAAGTTTTGTTTTTTGATCCAACCGCCTACAAAAAAGAAGAAGGTAAAACGTAAACTGTAAATTCAATTAGTCCTACGATCTAGGGAGATAAAGTAGCTATTACGGAACGACCTGATCTTTTTGTGGCAACGGCTCCAATGGTTAGTGCTATGAATACAGTAAGAATGGAGGAAATGCCAAATGGTCCTGTAAATACTCCTGAGTTCGGAACAGTTAAGGATCCAGAAGAGTTTAAAGGATTGTTAGAAATGGACTCCTACCATCAATTAGAGCCAAGCACAGATTATCATGCCACGCTAATTAAAGCAGGTATTTATGACCCTCGCGTCATCGCTTGGTAGCCTGCAAAATTTGCTGCAAAAATGCAACATGATAATTCAGGTAACTCACCTATCTTGTTCTTGACTGAATTTGACGGAGGTCACGGTGGAGGTGTTGCTTTGACTAAAGCTCTGAATAACTTTTCAAATATGTTTTCATTTTTTTACTGGCAATCTGGTGATCCAGATTTTAAACCAAGTAAAAAAGTAAAAAATTGATACTCTTAA
>NZ_AJXL01000171.1 GCF_000264055.1 Flavobacterium sp. ACAM 123
GTTTTGGAATTTGTTAAAACAAATATAACGAGTTGTTAAAATTGTATGATATAAATTTTATTAGGTTAAATTCGCAGTAAGGGAATATTTTTTTTACTTATTTCATCGTTATATCATGACAAATATTCAATATTTGAACAAAAAAACGTATTATTGTTTTGTAAATCAGTTGCATAGGTAAATTAAATCAATATTTAAATAGAGTTTATGAGGTATTATAGTTGGATTTTTGGGATGGTGCTTTTGACTGGTTTAAGTGCTTTTTCACAGGAAAAGTATACAAAGCACACCGTCTCAAAGGGTGAAACTATAAGTCAGATCGCAGCGCACTATAATATTAAGTCCAGCGCTATTTATGAACTCAATCCAGACTGTAGAAAAGGGTTAAAATTCAAATCGGTTTTATTAATTCCTACGGTATTTTCAAAAAACAAGAATACGGCGTCAACTATTTCGAATTCATATCCTGAAAAAAAGCATATTGTGCTTGCAAAAGAAACTCTTTACGGAATAGCAAAACAATACGGAGTTACCATTGAAGATTTAAATAAAACTAATCCTACACTACAGAAATCAGGATTGAAAAAGGGCGATAAAATCACAATCCCAGGAACAGAATTAAATCAAAGTTTAATCGTTGCTGAGGCTGAACCAATAAAAAAAATTCAAAAAAACACTATTTCGGAAATAAAAAATACTCAAAAGAAAGAAGCAAATTTTGTTGTAAATTCAAATGATACAAAAGATACGCCATTTGAAGGTGTTGTGCGTGAAATTGTAGCAAACGAAACAAAGTATGCTATCGCAAAAGAATACGGAATCACAGTAGCTGATCTAAACAAAGCAAATAAGATTCTTGAAACAGAAGCGTTAAAAATTGGTCAAAAAATTTCAATCCCTGTAAAAGAAGAGCGTAATGTGCCAGTTGTCGAAAAAGAAATTCAAAAAGAAACTCAAATTGCACTGCAGTCTCGCCCTGAAACTAAAGGCACAAAGGCGGAACAAGTTAGTGCAGCTGCTAGCAAAGTGTCGAACGCCGAAACTCCAACTACTGTTAACACCTTCGCTTTAGAAACAGAAGTGGTACGGGAAGTGTTGGCAAAAGAAACAAAATATGGAATTGCTAAAGAGTATGGGATTTCAGTAAAAGAGTTAGAGAGACAAAACCCAAAAATTGTTAGGAGTCTGCCAATAGGTTATAAATTAAATATTAGAAGCACTAAAGTTGTTGAGCCTATTGCTTTAATTAGTAATTTGGGGGTAACTAATGAGATGGGAAATTCGGATTCAAAATACAGTGTAAAGTCTTTTCACGGTACTGATTTCTTAGATCAATTGGTTTCTTCGGCTTCAGAGAATATCGGTTCAAGATACCGTATGGGAGGAACCACAAAAGACGGTTTTGACTGTTCGGGACTGATGTGTACTACTTTTAGTAATTTTGATATTCAGTTGCCACGTACATCTATAGAACAATCACAATATGGAGTGAAAATCGAGAATGAAGACGCTCAAAAAGGAGATTTAATTTTCTTTAAAACAAATGGTAGAAGACAAATCAACCATGTCGGGATGGTAGTAGAAGCGATAGACGGTGATATCAAATTCATTCACGCTTCGGTTAGTGGAGGTGTTATCATATCTTCAGTTAAAGAAAAGTATTATAGAAAGAAGCTAACCCAAATCAATCGCGTTCTATAAATAGGACAATGATAGACTTTTATAAAAATCATAATAAAAAAACTCCCAGGATTATTTAGGACATGACATAAGTCGGAGTTTATTTTAGAACATGATGCGCTAATATTTTTTGAACCTCATATACATTAATAGATTTATTAAATTGCTTTTTTATGCTGGGTTGCAATTCACTGGAAACCCAAATTTTTAATTCGGCATCAAGGTCAAAAGTCCCTGCAGTCTCTATGCTGAATCTGGAAATGCTTTTATAGGAAATGGATTTGTATTCTGTTTTGCTTCCCGTTATGCCTTGTTTATCAACTAAAATCAAGCGTTTTGTAGTAAATATAAAGGTGTCCCTAATTAGCTTAAAACCCAATTCAATCCCTTCTCCGTCGATTAAAAGTTGTCCGTACTGTTGTGTTAATTGTTCCGGAGAAACGGCTCCCGCGTTACCAAGAAGTACTGAGAATATTCCCATATTATTTTTTATTTGTTTCTTAAACTCGTTATAATCGCCATTACATCTTCATCACCTAAACCTTCTTTTTGAGCAACTTCATAACTGTCACACAAAGGATGAATCAGTGGGGAATCTAATCCGGCTTCCTTTGCCAGTCTCAAATCCTTAACTAAGTGTTTGAGTGCAAAAGCAGCAGGATAAGAGTTGTTTAAAATGGAATTCGCTTTGATGTTGGTGATACCATTTCCACAAGCGCCTTCATTTATAATTGAAAGCATATCTTCTTTTCGCACACCACTTTTTTCTGCAAATATTATGGTTTCTGCTAATCCCTGAAGGTTTAGGCCTAGTAAGTAGTTAATAGCTAATTTGGCTGAACTTGCTTTACCAGGTTCGCCCACAGGAATGGAAACTTTCCCTAAAACATTAAAAATAGGCTTGGCTAGCACATAATCCTCATCACTTGCTCCTACCAAAATAACCAAGCTACCATCCTGAGCAGGCTTTACACTTCCAGAAACGGGAGCATCTATAAAATGGACATGATGAGCGGTACATATTTTGTCTAAATAGCGAGAAGTTTCCGGCGAAACGGTACTCATGTTTATGATCATTTTCCCAGAATAGTTTTGAGCTAGTAATCCATTTTCGCTTTCAAAAACTTCTTTAACTGCAGCATCATTAGATAACATAGTGATCACCACATCACATGTATTCATTAATTCCTGGGGATTGGCGGCTGACTTCGCGCCTAATTCTATTAATTCTGTTTCTTTGTCTCTACTGCGATTAAATACAGTCATTTCGAATCCTGCTTTTAACAGGTTTTTTACCATTGGATTTCCCATATTTCCAAGGCCAATCCATCCTAATTTTAATGCTTCCATAATTGTTGTATTTCTTTTTTTTAGCAGCAGCGCCTTTTTTCTAAAAAGTAATGCTAGCGTATTGGCTGCTTTGCGATGCCACTAAATTAAGGTATTTTTTATATGTAAACAAAAATGATGGCGTAATCGCTAGTTATTTACGATCGAAGTTAAAGCATTCATTAACGGATGTCAGCGATGAGAATGGAGTTCGTTAAGGTATTTTAGATCATCAGAGTTCGATTAGTTTTTCAGAAATATCTCAAGCGAGCATAAATCCTAAGCGCGTGCTTGATCGTTATGAAGTTTACTAAGCAGTAAGTCTTTTTTGAATTTCTTTTTTTATCACTTTTTCAGTGATGGCAAATACTTCTATTTTATTCTTTCTCAATTTATTTACAAAAGAAATTACTTCGTTTTGTAATTTATCGTGTTCGCTTCTTATTTGGTTAGAATCATACTTATGAGGAGCATCAATAAGTTCAGCGAGTTGCTTTAAATGCAGAGCAGATTTATTTTGTAATTCGTCGCAAGTGCTGCTTTCATCAGTTAGCTCTTTTGCTATTCCACGCATTTCATCTAAATTACCATAATGTGTTAGTCCCATAAAATAATTGTCAACAAGATGGTATAGAAAACTCAAATCATCCTTATAGAATTGTAAGTCAGAATACAGCTGTTCTGTCAATAGATACATTTGATGCCACTGTGCTTCCCCGCTGAAATTTGTTTTTGGTTCGCTTTTTAAATTTTCCATACTATTGATTTAGCGGTTAATAATTTTTTTTAATTTCTATTTTGGTCTTTAAATAAAGCAGTAAAGTGGGGGATTAATTCGAATGGCTTATCCGTGTTTTTTGTATTACGATATGAAATTTTAGTTTTGATTGACTGTTTGGGATCTTTACTGATTAGGTTTTTTTAGAGACTATCGCGATTCTCTAGGGAGGACCTTAAATTTACGAAAAAATAAATAAATAGCTGCTTTAGCACCTTAATTTTTTTGGCTTTGGCTATTCAGACCAGAGATTTAGTTCGACCGCGGCGGTTTTATAAAATAGAATTAAGATAAATTAGGGCTTTTAATAGAAAAAAATAAGTTATTACAAGATAGAGACCATATAATGTGCAATCTTTGAAGTCAAAATAATAAAAAGCGTTATGAGCACTACAAAACTAACAATCAATCGCAATGGATCTATAAAAATAGAAGGCGATTTTGAAATAACCGACTGTGAAGGAAAAACTTACGGATTAGAAGGAAGAACAGCTTTAGGGCTTTGCCGTTGTGGATTATCTTCTAATAAGCCTTTTTGTGATGGAGCACATCGTAATGGTTTTGAACATGAATCAACTGCATTCGACTTGCCACCATTGAAAACGAAATAAAGACTTTCGTTTTTGTTTTATTACTAAAAAA
>NZ_AJXL01000172.1 GCF_000264055.1 Flavobacterium sp. ACAM 123
TGTTGGACAGCTTTTAGTGTAGTATTATACTTGTACTATTTAATCATTTCGAAACTTCTCTTTACAAAAGCAGTTAATGATTCTCCTGTAAGTAAGTTTTGAGATAGTTTAGCTAAGTCAAGCGCTTGCTTTATCAGGTGTTCTTGGCTGGATTTATCTGCAGTATTTAGAATAGTAGTTGCTAATGGTGAATTAGTGTTCACTACTAGATTATACATGTCAGGCATGTTTCCCATTCCAAACATTCCACCGCCGCCGCCGGATTGATTCATTTCTTTCATTCGACGCATGAATTCAGGCTGCGTGATGATAAATGGAGCTGCTAGGCTGTCCATAGCTTCGAGTTGTACACTATAGGTTTGTTTTGGAACAATAGTTTCTAAAACTGTTTTTAAACCTTCCTGCTCTTCTTCAGATAATTTAGAAATCGTGTTTTCCTCTTTCTTGATTAAATTATCGATATGATCTGAATCTACACGTACAAAAGTTAATTCTTTATTGTCTCCTTCAATTTTTTGAATCAAGTGAGAAATAATTGGAGAGTCTAATAATAGAACTTCATATCCTTTTTCTTGTGCGATTTCGATGTAAGAGTGCTGAGCATCCTTATTACCGGCGTATAAAACAACTAGTTTTCCGTCTTTATCTGTTTGCTTGTCTTTTAGATTTTCCTTTAATTCCTCTAGTGTATAGTATTTGTTATCAACGGTAGGGTATAAAACGAAAGCCGCTGATTTTTCATAAAACTTGTCTTCAGAAAGCATTCCGTATTCTAAAACGATTTTGATATCGTTCCATTTTTTCTCAAAATCTTCACGGTTTTCTGTGAATAATGATTTCAATTTATCGGCCACTTTACGAGTGATATAGTTCGAAATTTTCTTTACTGCAGCGTCTGCTTGCAATCCAGAACGCGATACATTCAATGGAATATCTGGTGAATCGATAACTCCTTTTAGCATTGTTAAAAACTCAGGAACAATTCCTTCTACGTTATCAGTTACATAAACCTGATTTTGGTACAATTGAATTTTATCTTTCTGAATTTGTAAGTCAGAACCTAATTTTGGGAAGTATAAAATTCCAGTTAGGTTAAATGGATAATCAACATTAAGGTGAA
This sequence comes from Flavobacterium sp. ACAM 123, assembly GCF_000264055.1. Classification (GTDB taxonomy): domain Bacteria; phylum Bacteroidota; class Bacteroidia; order Flavobacteriales; family Flavobacteriaceae; genus Flavobacterium. The sequence goes on from NZ_AJXL01000172.1 coordinate 1,121, forward strand.
TATGAAATAAAGGCTCTTCAAACTGCATTGGATACAATTCATGATAGAAGTTTTTATAATCCTCATCCGATAATTCAGTTGGTAATTTTGTCCAAGCTGGATTTGGGTTGTTGATGATGTTATCTACCTCAACGCTTTTGTATGTTTCTTCTTTATCTTCTGTATCAACAGATTCTCCCTTCTTTTGTTCAATTTTCTCCGTTTTTGTTCCAAATTTAATTGGAATAGGCATGAACTTGTTGTATTTGTTTAAAAGCTGCGTGATTTTAGCTTCTTCCAGAAATTCTAGAGAATCTTCGGCGATATGCAGAATGATCTCCGTTCCTCTGGTCGTTTTGTCAGCAGGCTCTAAGGTGAACTCAGGGCTTCCGTCGCATGTCCAATGGGCAGCAGGCTCATCTTTATATGATTTAGTGATGATCTCCACTTTTGCAGCGACCATGAAGGCAGAATAAAAACCAAGACCAAAATGACCAATGATACCAGAATCTTTGGCAGAGTCTTTCTCTGAATCTTTGTATTTTTCTAAAAATTCTTCAGCACCGGAAAAAGCAAGTTGGTTGATGTATTTCTCCACTTCAGCTGCAGTCATACCAATGCCTTGATCGATAAAGTGAAGTTTTTTTCCTTCTTTGTCGATTTTCACTTCGATAATTGGGTTACCGTATTCTACTTTGGCTTCGCCAATATTAGTTAGGTGCTTTAATTTTAACGTTGCATCAGTCCCATTCGAAATCAATTCACGTAAAAAAATCTCGTGGTCACTATATAGGAACTTCTTTATTAAAGGGAAGATGTTTTCTACCGAAACATTAATTTTTCCTGTTGTCATATTTAAAATTTTTAAAGAGTTTTACAATCTTTTTACGTACTTTCAAATAGAATACCAATTCAGATGAAAGTGACAAATTGGCGTAACTGTTAATTTTGAAACAAAATAACTTAATTTTGAAAGTGTTAAAATTACTTACAATCGTATCTTTGTTTAAGTTTAATCGTAAAACCAAATAAAATGAAAAAAATATTATTTTTAACAGCATTAGCCTTAGTGTTATTTTCGTGCAAGTCAAATTCAATTACAAATTCAAAATTAGATAAGGGAGCTCAAGTAGCGATGAAAGGAAACTGGGTAATTAGTTCTGTTTCTTATCCTGGCTCAGAGTATATCAAAGTGAACTCTTTTCAAATCGCAGACTCGCAGTGTTTTGTGGGTAGTAATTGGAAGTTTGTTTCTAATAATAACAAAGGTAACATCGCTTTGACAAAAGCGGATTGCGCTCCATTTAGCTCACCAATTACTTGGTTTGTAAATCGAGACGGTCAGTTCGTTTTGAAAGTTTTGAATGCTGATATTAAAGCAAAAAAAGTAAGAGAGGGTTACGTTTTGAACGTTGCAAATCAAACTGAAACTTCATTTCAATTGGTAGACAAAGGAGATGTTGGAGGTAAATCAATCGATGTTGTTTACCAATTTCAAAAAGTAAACTAATTAATAAAAAAAAAACAATTATGAAAAAGATTTCTATAGTAACATTGGCTTTATTTATGGCAATGGGAACGTTATTTACGAGTTGTGAAGCGTTAAAAAACACAAATAATAAGCAAAGAGGAGCAGGAATTGGAGCAGCTAGTGGCGCAATAATCGGAGGTATTTTAGGTAATAATTTAGGCAAAGGTGGTAAGGGAGCAATGGGTGCTGTCCTTGGTGGTGTCGTTGGTGGAGTTGCCGGTGGAGTGATTGGTAATAAAATGGACAAACAAGCAAGACAAATTGATGAGGCTATACCGGGAGCCGAAGTGAAAAGAGTAGGAGAAGGTATTCAATTGGTATTAAACGAAAATGCGGTACGTTTTGACACTAATAAATCGAGTCTTACTGCAGCGGCAAAAGCGAACCTAGATAAATTAGTTCCTGTTTTTACGGAATATCCTGACACTGATATTACGATCTTTGGATATACTGATATTACAGGTCCTGCAGATTATAATTTAAAGCTTTCTAAACAGAGAGCGGCATCAGTTAGAAATTACATAGTAGGTAAAGGAATAGGTTCAGCTAGATTTCATGTAACTGGTTTAGGTATTGCTGATCCTATCGCATCAAATGAGACGGTAGAAGGAAGAAGTCAAAACCGTCGTGTTGAGTTTGCTATCACAGCAAATGATAAAATGCGTGAAGATGCTAAGGTAGAAGCAGGAAACTAAAATAGGATTCTTTCTAAATGCATAGAAGGTCGTTTCGTTTTTATAACGAGACGGCTTTCTTTTTTACATAAATTTCACTTTCATTAAATTCTTTTTGCCAAAGAAATCTATCTTTGCAGTTATAAAATTTCATTACCATAAAAATGCTTCAAGTTCAAAACATCACATTCGGCTACACTGAAAAAACCGTCCTAAATAATATTAATTTCACTATTGAAAAAGGGCAGAATATTGCCATAATTGGTGAGAGCGGTTGCGGAAAAAGCACGCTGTTAAAACTAATTTACGGTTTACATGATTTACAGGAAGGTCACATTTTCTGGAAAGAAACGGAAGTGTTAGGACCAAAATACAATTTAGTGCCGGGAATGCCTTTTATTAAATATTTATCTCAGGATTTTGACTTGATGCCGTACACAACAGTCGCTGAAAATGTGGGTAAATTTCTTTCTAATGTATTTCCAGAAAGAAAAAAAGAACGCATAAACGAATTATTGGAAATCGTTGAGATGACTGAATTTGCGGATGTGAAAACAAAATATTTAAGCGGAGGACAACAACAGCGTGTTGCTTTAGCTCGGGTTCTCGCTTTAGAACCTGAAATATTATTACTGGATGAACCTTTTAGTCATATTGATAATTTTAGAAAAAATGCGCTCCGCAGAAATTTGTTTGCTTATTTGAAATCAAATGAAGTAACCTGCCTTGTTGCTACACATGACAGTACGGACGCTCTTTCTTTCGCTGATGAGACTATTGTCCTGCAACAGGGAGAACTGGTTGATAAAGCAGATTCCTATAATTTATATAATAATCCTATTAATAAATATGTGGCTTCTCTCTTTGGAGAAGTGAATGAGTTAAAAGCATCCAATTTAATTTCTTTGGAAGAAGGAGAAGAGGACGAAATACTTTTATTATATCCGCATCAGTTAACGGTGGTAGACAACGGAATGTTGTTAGCCGTGGTGAAACAGTCTTACTTTAAAGGAAGTCATTATTTAATAAAAGCTGTTTTTGACAGAAAAGTAATTTTCTTTGAGCATGATGTTCCATTAGAATTGAATGAAGAAGTCACCTTGATGATAGCATAAAAAAAC
>NZ_AJXL01000173.1 GCF_000264055.1 Flavobacterium sp. ACAM 123
AAAACTTAATGATGCTTTACATAGGAATGGCTGTTAGCAGGAGGCATTTATTCCCACCATTGCTTTGTTAGTTCTACTTTTTTGGGTTCTATAATTGCGTTATTAGGCATCTTGTTTTTCAAGGCAATGTCTAACCAACCTCTTTCCCAATATTTTTGTGCAACATTAAATTCGCCAGTTCCTATATCAAAATTACAGTTTATGTTTGGAACTCTGTAATCTCCCCAACGACATATTTTTTCAATTTTAGAATTATACATTTTCCAACTCCCAACAAAAGCATTATTAAAATAGCCGTCTGAAACTGAGTTAATATCATCATATTGCGTTTTGTCTTTTTTATCTAAAAACCATTTTGTTTGTAAGGTTCCTGAAAAATATCCTGAATGATTCTGGTGTTTATTTTCAAAAAACTCATATTTAGCCGTCAGTAGACCTTGTGTTTTTATTCCTTGATTTTTAAGCTCATCATCCACACCAAAATGTTTCCTTTTAGATTCTTGAATTTTAATGATTGTTATTTTTCCAACAAACTCACAAAGATTTTCCTTTACATTAGATTTACCATAAACGAAATATTCATTATCGTTATTTACATTTTTTTCGACTGTTAGAAGCTTTATTACGATTCTTTGATATTCATCTCCAATTATCCCATAAACTAAGCTGTTTTCGGTTTTTATCCATAGTTCAGAGAAATCATATTTTAAAAACTCTGATACCTGATTTTTTGGATTTAATTCTTCTTTATTCATAATATCGTTTCGACATAATGATTGTGAAAAAGAACTAAGCGAAAAAATAGTTAATAGTATAATAATTTTGTATTTCATCATTTATTACGATTTTATGTTATGCTTACTGCTAACCTGTATATAACATCAAATAGACACCTCTTTTTCTGTGTTTTTTCTATTATTTATGTTTTTTCTTGTTAATTTATTTTGATGTTAAAATGTAATATACGCTTTCATTAGCCCTGATCGAAGCGACATCCTCGCAGTGAAACGGAGAGATATAGTCGAGAGCAGGAGGAGCGTCTTTTTGAAAACAACTATTTCTGCTCCATATAAAAAAAACAGTAGCATAAAAAAACACCCGTCTTGCGACTGGTGTTTTCTTTCTAAAAAAAAAAATCAACTAATACTTTGTTATTTAACTAATTCAGATTGGTTTCTAAAAACCAACTCCCCGCTAAAAGCATCGAGCAATATGATACTGTCTGTAGCGATAGTACCGGCTAAAATTTCTTTTGACAATTTGTTCAAAACATCTCTTTGAATCACCCGTTTTACCGGTCTGGCACCAAACTGAGGGTCATATCCTTTCTCAGCCAGATGCCCAATGGCTTGACTTGTGGCATCCATGGTAATCCCTTGTAGTGCAAGCATTTTAGTCACGTTGTTGAGTTGCAAACCAACAATTTTAGTAATATTGGCGCTGCTAAGCGGCGTAAACATCACTATTTCATCGATACGATTGATGAATTCTGGACGAACGGTTTGTTTCAATAAACCCAGTACTTCGGTTTTTGCGGCCTCGGTGGCTTCTTCCATGCTGCCCTTTAGATTTTCAAATTTCTCCTGAATGATCTGGCTTCCCATGTTAGAAGTCATGATGATAATGGTGTTTTTGAAATCGGCGAGACGTCCTTTATTGTCGGTTAATCGACCTTCGTCTAATACTTGTAACAAGATGTTAAACGTATCGGGATGTGCTTTTTCTATCTCATCTAATAATATTACAGAATACGGTTTTCTACGCACCGCCTCCGTTAACTGACCGCCTTCATCATAGCCTACATATCCGGGAGGCGCACCCACTAAACGGCTCACGCTATGGCGTTCCTGGTATTCACTCATGTCGATACGGGTCATGGCATTTTCATCATCAAAGAGGTATTCTGCCAATGCTTTTGCCAACTCGGTTTTACCAACACCTGTTGTTCCAAGGAATAGAAAGGTTCCCACCGGTTTTTTCATGTCTTGTAATCCGGCGCGGCTTCTACGTACGGCATCACTTACTGCCTCAATCGCTTCTTCTTGACCTACGACACGCTGATGCAATTCGGCTTCCAGATGCAATAGTTTTTCGCGTTCTCCTTGTAGCATTTTCATAACTGGTATTCCAGTCCATTTAGCCACTACTTCGGCAATATCTTCGCGGGTTACTTCTTCTTTTATCAGGGAGCTTCCGCCAGCTTGGTTTTCGACTAGTTCTGCATGTAAAACTTCGAGACGCTCTTGGGCTTCTTTGATTTTACCGTAACGAATTTCGGCTACTTTACCATAATCGCCTTCGCGTTCTGCTCTTTCTGCCTCGTATTTGAAATCTTCGATTTCTGTTTTTATCCCTTGAATACTATCGACAACATCTTTCTCTGATTTCCATTTGGCATAAATTTCATTTCGCTCTTCTTTAAGATTGGCTAAATCCATTCCTAAAATTTTGAGTTTACTTTCGTCTTTTTCTCTTTTTATAGCTTCAATTTCGATTTCGAGTTGCATTACCTTTCTGTCTAGAACATCCAGTTCTTCAGGTTTTGAATTGATTTCCATGCGTATTTTTGAAGCAGCTTCGTCCATTAAATCAATGGCTTTGTCCGGAAGAAAACGATTGGTAATATAGCGTTGCGATAATTCGACCGCAGCGATAATCGCCTCATCTTTTATCTGTACTTTGTGGTGTGTTTCATATTTCTCCTTGATACCACGCAGGATTGAAATCGCACTTTCAGTATCTGGCTCTTCGATAATTATTTTCTGGAAACGTCTTTCGAGTGCTTTGTCTTTTTCGAAATATTTTTGATATTCATCCAATGTGGTTGCACCAATAGCGCGCAGTTCTCCACGAGCCAGTGCCGGTTTTAGAATATTTGCAGCATCCATAGCGCCCTCGCCACCTCCGGCGCCAACGAGTGTATGAATCTCATCAATGAATAAGACAATATCTCCTTCGGCAGCGGTTACTTCCTTCACCACTGATTTTAGACGTTCTTCAAATTCTCCTTTGTATTTGGCTCCTGCAATTAAGGCACCCATATCCAATGAAAATACAATTTTGTCTTTCAGATTATCTGGAACATCACCGGCTACTATTCGATGTGCTAAACCTTCGGCAATTGCGGTTTTACCTACACCAGGCTCTCCCACAAGCATGGGATTGTTCTTTGTACGACGGGTTAATATTTGTAATACTCTTCTAATCTCTTCGTCACGGCCAATTACAGGATCTAGTTTTCCTTCTTTCGCCAGTTCGTTAAGATTTTTGGCATACTTATTTAAAGAATTATACGTTTCTTCGGCAGAAGCAGAAGTCACTCTTTCTCCTTTTCGCAATTCATCAATAGCGGCTTTCAATCCTTTTTCGGTTACCCCTTGATCTTTTAATATTTGGCCCGCTTTACTTTTAGAATTAAAAATAGCGAGAACCAAATGTTCAATGGAAACGAATTCATCGTTCATTTTTTTAGCAATGTTTTCTGCTTCGTTCAACGTGGTGTTTGCCGTTCTAGACAGCATTATTTCGCCTCCCGTAACCTTGGGGAAACTCTGAATCGTACTGTCTAAAATTTGAATAAATAAAGGCACATTTACATTTAGCTTTTTCAAAATAAAAGGGGTGACATTTTCGTCTACTTCAAGCATTGCTTTGAACAAATGTTCGTTCTCAATTTGCTGTTGTCCCAAATCCTGTGCTAACCGCTGTGAAAGCTGAATGGCTTCCTGTGATTTGATAGTAAATTTATTTATATTCATGATTTTATAATTTTCGGAGTTATTTAGGTAACTTTACAACTTGATATTTAATTTATATTCCATTACAATAATACAGATAAAATGGCGCAAAAAATAGGTTTTATATCATGTAACTAAGTCAGAAAGACTAAATTAAACACAATATATGAGTTTTTTAAAAAATATCTTTGGTAGTTCTTCGGAGGACCAAAATGAATCTACAACTAAAATGAACTGGAATGCATTAACCGATTTGGAGCAGTTAAATGAAATCATTTCTCTTTCCAATGAAAAACCAGTAGTTATTTTCAAACACAGTACTCGCTGCAGTATTAGTAGGATGGCTTTGAAACAATTTGAAAATGAATTTGACTTCTCAGATAAAGTTACACCTTATTTTTTAGATTTAATAGCACATCGTGAAATTTCTAATGGAATTGCAAGTCGTTTTGGTGTAATGCATCAATCACCTCAATTACTGTTGATTAAGGAAGGAAAATCAGTTTATGATGTTTCTCACAGCGATATCGATGCTGAAGCCTTGAAGAGTAAAGTATAGTTTATTTAACTAAAAAAAATAACGTCAATA
>NZ_AJXL01000174.1 GCF_000264055.1 Flavobacterium sp. ACAM 123
CTCTTTTTTTATGCGATACTTTTTCCTTCAAGAAAGACGTTTTCGATTAAATTACTCCCAAAAGCATAGGGCAACTGATAATAAGAAGGAATCGGTTTAGTAATAATAAAATTAGCTTTTTTGCCAATAGTTGTACTGCCGTGGGGGTTTGAAATTCCCATTGCATACGCTCCATTGATAGTGGCGGCATTTATGACTTTCTCAGGAGTCCTTTACATTTTAATGCAGGCTGTTGCGACAACAATATTCATCTTTCCTGATGGAGTAGAACCGGGATTGTAATCCGTCGCTAATGCCAGTGGTAGTTCAGCTGCAATCATGCTGCGGGCAGGGCTATAAAGAATATTCAAGAAGTAGGAGCAAGACGGTAGGGCAATGGGCATTGTTTCTGTATTTTTTAAAGCTTCGATATCTACTGCCGTTATGACTTCAAGATGATCCACAGAGAGCGCCTTGTTTTTTACTCTTGCTTGAATTCCACCGATAGAATTGAATTAGTTTACATGAATTTTTGGCTTTAAGCCAAAGTAGATACCTGCACTCATAATCTGTTCGGCTTCTGGAACGGTAAAATAACTAGTGTCACAAAACACATCTATGAAATGGGCCAGATTATTTTTGGAGATTTCTGGAAGCATGTTATTTATTAAAAGATTATGTATCCTTTTCGATCATCTTTGTATTCTAATGGGATGGTATGGGCTCCTAAAAACGTGGCTTTTATCGTTATGGGATAATTTAGTGATAGTTGTTTTTAGTACCCGTAGCATTTTTAATTCTCCCTCGATTGTTAATACATATCCCGATTTAATTTCTATAGCTCCGGTCCCTAAACGCATAACTTATTCCAGACTTTCTTTTGACTGATTGTAAATTTCTTCTTCAGTAGCTTCGTTGAGCTTTTTAGCTGAATTTAAGATTCCGTCGCCACGATTCGCTATTTCTTCATAGCTGAGACCGTTGATGCGATCTACGAATTCCTATTCTCATTTGTCTGCGTAAACAATGTAGGTATGACTGTCGCACCAGGAAGGCAATATCATTTTTACTGTGGTATTGATAGTTTGATCTGCTCTAGTTGTAGGTCTATTATCCATTGTTCCAAAATCAGTAATCAAATGTCTGCTGTTAGTAACTAGTCATTTTTGATGGTAGGAAGAATAGCCATGGCTGCACCAGAAACTTTAGCAACTGCAATTTCTCGAACTTGAAGTAATTCCTTTATGTTAATGATTACTGTTGTCATTGTTGTTTTTTCATTATTTAGAAACGGTGATTTCAAACATTTTATTCCAATTTTTACCCGTCACAAAAATAGTTTTAGTTTTTGGGTTGTAGGCGATCCCATTTAAATAATCGTCTGGAGTTGCATTAATTAATTTTCGTAAGCCTGACAGGTCTAATATTCCTTCAACGGCCCCATTTTTTGGATTTACTACTGCAATTGCATCTTTCTGCCAAACATTCGTGTATATTTTTCCGTTAATCCATTCCAACTCATTGATTGCTTTGATTTTTGAGCTTCCAGAATACACATTAATATAATCAATCATTTTCTGCGTAGTAGGATCCATTTTCCATATTTTCTCCGTTTTGTCCGTTTGGTAAATGTATTTTCCGTCATTTGTCATTCCCCATCCTTCAATGTCTCTATCGTAAGCGAATGTTTTTTCAAGTTTAAGCGTTTTTGCATCGTAGATAAGGCCTGTTTTTTCCTGCCAAGTTAATTGGTACAATTTGTCATTCAGAAAAGTAATTCCTTCACCAAAATATTTAGAATCAAGATCCACTTGTTTGTATACTTTACCAGTTTTGTAATCGTATTTTCTTATATAAGACATTCCGTTTTGCCCTGTACTTTCGTATAACGTGTCATTGTAAAACTCCAGACCTTCCGTAAATGAAGTTGTATCGTGTGGATGGGTATTTACAATTTTATAATTTAATAATACTGGTTGTACATTTGATACCAATTCTACTCTTGCGGTCGCTTCTGAATTTTCACCCTCAAAATACACTAAGGCCTTCAGGTTTTGGTACCCTAATTTTTGGTCTTTTAATTCAAACGTAAATTTCGCTAGTCCTTTTGTAACTCCAATCTTAGAATCGTTTACATAGTATATGGTACTGTCGACATCTTTCGATTCTGGGTTCAGAATTTCTAAATTCAGCGCTTCTTCAGGGGTGTATTTTGCCGCAAATGTTGAAGTATTGAAATTAAATATAGTATTTTCTCCTTTTTTTGTACCTCCACAATTAGAAAGTGTTATTGCTAATAAAATGACTGGTAGTACGTTATAATTTTTCATAGGATGGATTTTGAATATAGCAATATACAATGTTATTTTTACGGAGCAAAGCGCTTGCAAAAATATAAAAAGATTGTATATTTGCAACGGCAAGTCCTACACGACCAGCTCCTGCTGACTCCCCCAGGATGGGAACATAGCAAGGGTACGTGGTTGAGCGGTGCGATGTAGGTCGCTTGCCATTTTTTTTAAATTTGAATTCTGTTCAGGTTTTATAGAATTTAAACAAAATTAGTCTTCCTTATGGAGGATTTTTTATTTTTGGTCAAACCAATAAAATCAACCATGGGTAAAGTAGTTTTGATTACAGGAGGGTCCTCAGGAATAGGGAAATCTATTGGAGAGTTTTTACACCAGAAAGGCTTTATTGTTTACGGTACAAGCAGAAACCCAGAACGGGTTCTGAATTCTATTTTTCCACTAGTGGTTTTAGATGTCAGAAATTCCGAATCAATTCAAGCTGCTGTTGCAAACATCATCGCCAGCTCAGGTAGATTAGATATTGTGATCAATAATGCAGGTGTTGGAATTACAGGACCTTTAGAAGAAATACCTTCAGAAGAAATCAAAAACAACTTTGAGACTAATTTCTTCGGACCTATTGAAGTGATGAAGGCAGCGTTGCCACAAATGCGCAAACAAAATTCCGGTTTAATTATTAATGTTACTTCTATTGCCGGATATATGGGTTTGCCATATCGCTCCATTTACTCTGCGTCTAAGGGGGCTTTAGAACTAATAACCGAAGCATTGCGTATGGAAGTGAAGTCCTTTGGAATTCATATCACGAATGTTGCTCCAGGTGATTTTGCCACAAATATTGCTTCGGGACGTTATCATGCACCAGTCATTAAGGATTCTGCTTATGCCGCTTCTTATGGAGAATCATTGCGAACGATGGATGAGCATGTCGATGGCGGCAGCAATCCTAACGATATGGCAGAGGCGGTTTATAAAATCATTCAGACTAAAGAGCCCAATGTTCATTATAAAGTAGGTGCTTTTATGCAGCAATTTTCGATTGTATTGAAACGAATTCTTCCTGATAAAGTTTACGAAAAAATGCTCATGAATCATTATAAGTTGTAATTTTACAGCAGTTCTGCGTGAAGGATCGCAGCGAAAATCCTCCCGTTTTTATCGGGAGATTGTAGCATAGAGCCTGACCCTTGTGGTCACGCCCAAAATACAAACACACAATTTAATAAAGATATATTATGAAGTTTTTTATTGACACGGCTAATTTAGCTCAAATTAAGGAAGCACAAGCGTTAGGTGTTTTAGACGGAGTTACTACAAATCCATCATTGATGGCTAAAGAAGGAATCACCGGAAAAAATAGCATTTTGAAGCATTATGTTGACATTTGCAATCTTGTCGATGGTGATGTAAGTGCTGAAGTAAATGCACTTGATTATGATGGAATGATTAAAGAAGGAGAAGAATTAGCTGATTTACACGATCAGATTGTTGTAAAGTTGCCAATGACCAAAGAAGGTATTATGGCTGCTAAATACTTTTCTGATAAAGGTGTTAAAACAAATGTAACATTGGTCTTCTCTGCTGGTCAAGCTTTATTAGCTGCCAAAGCAGGTGCGACTTATGTTTCTCCATTCATCGGTCGTTTAGACGATATTTCAACTGATGGATTGGCATTGATTGAAGAAATTAGATTGATTTACGATAACTACGGTTATGAGACGGAAATTCTTGCTGCTTCAATACGTCATACGATGCATATTGTAAACTGCGCTAAAATTGGCGCTGATGTTATGACAGGGCCGCTTTCTGCCATTTACGGTTTGTTGAAACATCCATTAACAGACATCGGTTTAGCTCAATTTGTTGCTGATTTCGAAAAAGGAAATAAATAAGAAGGTTTGACTATAGAAGTTTTGCGATTGGCATTACGTTAATCTCTTTTATTCACAAAATATAAAAAGTACTATTTGCAGATGCAAATAGGACTT
>NZ_AJXL01000175.1 GCF_000264055.1 Flavobacterium sp. ACAM 123
CAATAATAGTTGTAATCTGAATGTGTAAATTAACAAAAAGATAACATTTGTAGTTTTTATTTAGAATATTTTTCTTAGATTAGCAAAAGCTTCACAAATAAAGTAGCTTTATTTTAACCAGATAGTTATGATAAAAAAATACTTACCCCCCCCATTACTTAGGAATTTTCTTAGCTTTACTATTTTGTGCCTGTAGTAATGAGGATTTAGAAACCAGCGCAACTCCCTCGGTTGTGAGCCAATTAAAGAATGACTTGAAACTGGATCAATTTGAAATGCAAAATTTCGCTAAGAATGTAGCTGTTAATTGGGAGGCTATTAATACAATAGAGAAAGACGGGCTAACCATATATGAAATTCCAATCTCTGAAATAAATCAAACGACCATAGCGTCTAATTTATTTCAAGAGCAATTAAAATACGGATTGATTGCCGTAAAAAAAGGAGATGAGATGCATTCTTACCTAATTGAAGCCTATTCTAGTGTTAATCATTCTTTATATGCTAATACTATTCAAAATCTAGGACAATTTACAGGCACTCTTAATGTTTATGAATTAAACGGTAAATCAGTAGGTCAATTAGTTGTATTTAATGGGAAAAGCACAAATCCGTCCAGTAATAATTATCTTACCCCTCTTGATGAAACCATCAATTTATTTTATGTATCAAAAAAACAACCAGTAGATTACCTTCTTGTAACATGACCCAGTTTTTAACACTTACAAATCGACATGAAGTACGTCACTATGTGCCCACTGTCATTGTTGGAACCTATACTAATTGGGGATATTCTTATTCAACATTTACACTCACTACTACACGTACATACATGAGTGTCCCTTATCCTTGCGGAACAGATGCAGACTACCATCACGTACCTTATATGGTAACTACCCATGAGGATCTTTATGATGAATGTCCTGTAGGGCAAGTAAAAAACAGCAAAAATGAATGTGTTACACCCTGTGACACTAAAAAAGAAGACTTGAAGAAAGTTTTTCCAAATACTGATGATAGCAAACTACAAGAAATTGCAGATGCCATAAATAAATATGGCAAGGATTTTGGTATAGATACAAAAGAAAAATTACAACACTTTTTAGCTCAAGCTGGACATGAGAGTACAAATTATGCAGGTAGAGAGTTCAGTGCCTTTGAAGAAAACCTAAATTATCAAATTTCTAATTTAGGTACAAATTCTAAAAATTTCAAAAAATATTTTAATACTATTTTAGCACCTACTTTAGATTCGAAAAAAATGAACCCTAGCGATTTTAAGAGAACAGAACCTGTGAATGGCATCTATTATGTCGATAAGATAAAATTTGCTAATTATGTTTATGGTCATAGAAATGGTAATATCGCAGAAAATGACGGGTATAATTATAGAGGAAGAGGTATAATTCAATTAACAGGAAAAACAAACTACACTTTATTTAATGAGTTTTACAAAACAAATTATGATGAAAATACGGATATATTAAATAATCCAAATTTAGTAGCGAGCGATCATAAGATTGCAGTCATAAGTGCTTTATGGTTTTTCAATGAAAATGTATTAATAAACAAAAACATTAATAATGACTCAACAGTTGAAGATATTACAAAAATTATAAATGGAGGATTAAACGGAATCGACCATAGAAATCAACTTTTTAGTAGAGCAGAGCAAAATATTAATTGTATATAAATTTTAAAAACATGAAAAACATGAAAAATATGAGAACCATAATAATAATTTCCATAATATATTTTATAAATTGTAGTTTTATAGGGCGTAATTTACCTCCGCCATTAGATAATCATCAAGATATAATTGGGAAATGGCAGTCAGATGAGACTTCAGGGTGGGTTTTGGAATTTAAGGCAGATGGAAAATGCGAAGAGTCTCTTAATGGTAAAATATTAAAAGTATATTTTTATTCGTTTGGTAAGACTTCACCGCAATGTGGTCATATCGTCCCAGTAGGGGAATTATTTGAATATTTAAATCTTGTTAATGTAAATAATTCTGAGGATAAGTTTTGTTATGAATTTTTAGGTGTTGACAATGATAATTTTGCAATGATTTATATAGGAGGAGCGTCCAATAATCCAATGGGTTTTATAAAATTATAAACTCTAGGACTTTTGTATTTACAGCTGCGCTCCAAAGTGTTCGTTTATAGTAGTGAATGCCCCGGTGGCGCTCGTTTGTCTTCACTTTCTGGTGCTTGCCTGCGGCGAGTATCTACTTAAATCGAAAAGACAGAACGTAGCGTTTGTAACGCGGATAATTAAAACAAAGTAACGTGTAAAAGTGTTGTTTTTTCAAAGCTGGAATGTAAATAAAAATCAGTAGTTAGGTAAATATTGAGCCATTGTGGTAAATGAGTCGCGTTATAAACGCTATATTTAGTGCTAAAAAATAAGTAGATACTCGTTGCAAACGAGCACCAGAGGGGTGCAATACAAGTTTTGAAAAAAACAAAATAAAAATTCCCGAAGAGATTGCAGTCGTCGGATTTAGTAATTCAGTTTACTCGACAATCATCCAGCCTAAACTTACAACGATTGATCAACCCGGAAATAGAATTGGAGAGATAGCGAACAAATATTTAATTGATGAAATTAATAGTGATAATGAAATCAGTTATAAAACGATTGAAATTAAAACTAATTTGATTGTTAGGGGTTCTTCTTTTAAATCCTTAAAAAGAAATAGCTTAGCTTAGTCCGTATGGGAGCTTAGTAGGCATGTTTTTTAGTATATTTGATATACTATGGAAAACAGTTTTCAAAAACCAAGTAAAAGACTTCGTTCGGGGGCGGGAGTATAAAAAATTATGAAAAAAACCACAAAAAACTTTTTAGTTACAATTGCGTTTGTGCTTGCCGCGGTAATTGTGTTTTCTTTCACAATGAAGGGTTCATTCAACCAACAATCAACCAAGGACGGAATTGTTGGTTCATGGGTTTCCGATAGTGACTCTAATAGTATTTGGGTTTTTTCATTAGATGGTAAATGCAAAAGATACTATGCAAGTAAACTTTTGAACACATCTGATTTCATAATTACAAATACGTCTTGTGGAAATAAAATTGATTCGGAATATGAATACTTAAAATTGATAAAAAGTACAGGGAAAATATATTGCTATGCAATAAATGGTATTACTCAAGTAGGTAATGATACGTATTTATCAATAGAATACAATGGAAACCCAACACCAATGCTGTTTAAGAAACAATGAGTATGACACATTATCGATTTATACAACAATCTACTAATGTTTCTTTCTCATACATTTCCTTCGGTAATGATTCTTTACTACTAATTACAAACATTGGTAATGTAACTGATAAATATTTTGTAAATTAAATTGCTCTCAAACCAAAAAAGTCTAGTTTTTCAAGCTAGACTTTTTTTAAATTCTTATTTTTCTGGATTATTTTAAATGCTCCAGCATATCTTTTGTCATCGTTTCCAAATCATATTTATGTTTCCAGTTCCAGTCTTTTCTGGCAAAATCATCATCAATACTTGCAGGCCAGCTGTCGGCTATTTTTTGACGGAAGTCTGGTTTTTCATCAATAATAGTTGTAATCTTCATGTATAAATCAAGAAAAAATAACGTTAGAAACACTTATAAAGAATGTTTTTCCCACATTAGGAATCGCTACATAAATAAAGCAGCTTACTTATAACCAAATAATCATGAAAAAAATATTTTGGATTTTAATATTATGTATTTCATTTTCCATATTTGGGCAAACCAAAGAAAGTGATTTTTTTAACTTATATAAAGGCGGGAATAATTATAAGAAACCCTTGAAATATGTGCTTTTTGATATTTCTGCAGGAGACACTAAAAAAGAAATTGATAATAAAATCTATTTTTATATGGGAGGAGAAACTTTTATTTTTGACTCTAGAATCGATAAATTAGATTCTTGTATTACTGATCAAACAAAATTCACAATAAGTAAATCAAAGGACTTACAAGAAAAAGCGTATCAGTTTTACAAGGAAAAAAAGCAAATAGAGGAAAGGAAAATGAAGTTAAAAAATCCAATACTGTATCCGGTAACTGATTTTAGTGCATACTTTAAAATTTATGTATTAGAAAAAACTAATGAAAATACGCTGCTAAAGCATGAAGTTGATTGGATATATTCGACATTTTAAAAACTCCAACTCTCTGCGGTTTTACTATACGCCAAATTTGCGAAGTGAAGTAAAGAATTCATTTCATTTATAAACTAAAAAAA
>NZ_AJXL01000176.1 GCF_000264055.1 Flavobacterium sp. ACAM 123
AAGTTTCATTTTCATTTTCTTTAACAAAGGCTCTCTGACTGTTTTTGAAAATTACGGTACTAGTTGTGGAGCTTGGACGACCACTAATAAAAAAACCTTGGCCCACAGGGATATATCTGTTGGGAATTCCTCGGGAAGGGGTGCCAGCTTTACTTATAAAGTCAACATTTGCGGAGGATGGTGCTATACCTCCAGTTAAATTACGGACTGCATAACCTCCTTGATAGTTTCTTAGAACATGAGTGTTGTTACTGCTATAATGTTCCCAGAAATATAAAGTCCCATTAGTGGCATCACTCGTATTGGAACCTATGACACTTAGATTGTCTTGTATAAAAGCGTTTGAGTCCAGTGCCGAAGGATAGGGGTTTCCGGATAATAGCAGTTGGTTTTTACTAAGTGTATTTGTATTGATCAACCCATTGTTTGGTTTTCCTACAAAGGTATAGTTTTGGGTGCCAGATGATACTCCGCTTCCTTTTAGGGTGTATCCTTGTCCTACTTTTACGGTTCCGGTTTCACCAATTCGGACCCAATTAGCATAAGCATTACTATAGTTGTCAAATTTATATACCCAATATCGTGCTAGGTTAATAGGAGAAGTAGGGGCCCCATCATAACCGCCAATCCATTTTATATTTTGTGGTGTTGATGTAGTTCCGTCTTTCATCACACCAGCAACTGTGTAGTTAGTATTATTAGTAGTTGTATTTATAGGGCTAACGGGAGAACTCCAATAATTGTAGTTGTACTTGTTCGATTGTCCTTGTTGATCTCTTTCAATAGACCCAGAACTTGATGTGTCTAAAATACTTCCTTCGGTTTGTACCAATTGAGACATGCCTACTAAATCTATTTTTCCATCTAGTTTTAAATAATGCGAAATTTCTATTTTATTGTCATTATTTGCTCCTAGCGTATTGCTTTCAACTAGTAATCCTAAGACTGTTTTATTCCCAATAGTAGTAATATTATTATTAGTTTTTACAATATTCCAATCAATATACGTAGTCCCATCGACACCCAAAGTATTAGGTATATTCCAAACGCTACCGTTTGTCCATGTACTAGATGTTTCCCAAGGAGTATGTGCTGACGACGTGTATGGTAAAGGAGCTGTTTCTGGTTGTGCAGTTACAATACCAATTAATTTACCATTACGAAGATTGCTAGTTTTGTCTACCAAGAATCCGTTAAGGATGTCAGTAGACTGAGTCATCTGATAGTAGCCTTCTAGATTGGACCAACTAAGTCCTGGAACCGTTAATGGCACTATTGCACCTAGGACATTAGTACTCGTATTAGTAATACGTTGATTCATCATTTGGCGCGTTTGCGCAGTTGTGAGCGCAACATTCCAGATGCGTAATTCTTGCATCCAACCCTTGAAATAATTAGTAGGCAGATAAGGATAATTAGATCCTTGAATCATCGCGCCTAGAATACATTTAGCATTATTATTCGCTACGGGGTTAGCGCCTGCTGTTGCATTTTTGACGCTAATTCCATCAATGTACAGATTGTATGATGTACCATTAAATGTAACTGCAATGTGGTACCATCTACCCGTATTTATTGCGTAATTTGAAGTTATAGCGTTACTGTTGTTCCAGTTGAAAGAAACAACATTATTAACTAATCTTAAATCGTATCCGTCAGTAAGGGCACTGGAACTTCTTTTAGAAAAAATAGTTTGAATACTAGTATTTGATGCTCCCGGTTTAATCCAAGTTTCGATACTAAAAGATCCCGTATTTAAATTATAATTATTTTTTAAATTAACATTATCGTCTATGCCATCAAAATCTAGTTGGTCGCACAAACCTATGCTAACAAGTACGTCATCAACAATAGGAGTACAGTTCCCACCACCAAAAGGGAGAGTCCATCTTAAGGTATAAACTCCGGTATTAGGACTAGAGAATTCAGCAGTTGGGTTATTTAAACTAGAGAAAACTTCACCGCCTCCCGCTGGGCCGCTCAATATTGTCCATTGTCCTACTGTCCCTACTGTTGCTGAAAGATTTACCGCTTCTAATCCACAAGCAGGTGGTATTTTATCAGGACCAGCCAAGGCGGTAAAACAAGGACTGTTTGAACTATTAAAATTCACTAAAATAGGTTTGTCGATGAGTCCACCACATGCTGAATTAGGGTCAATTCCTTGCGAAATTGGAGTGTTAAAACTAGTGTTAGATATGGCTCCTGATCCTGTAATAGCTCCATTTAATGAAATGCTGGAGTTACAACCGGAGTTGAATAAGGTTGCGCAATCAGTGGTTAGCTTTACCTTAAAGATTAAACTTCCTAATAGAGTATTTGGATCTGAAAGAAGCGGTATTGTTCCTACATTCCAGATGATAGAATTTGTTCCAGAATCATAGTAAGGTGCATTGGCTGGTTTAAACGAGGGATGAATATCAGACGTTAGAATAGCGCTCACATCATACAATGCTGATGTAGGAACGGGAATTGTTATGATGGTATTTTTAGTCGCCTCAGATCCTCTGTTTTTTATATCAATTTTATATTCGATTTCATCACCGGGCGAGGCTACCAATGGAGTTTGTGGGGCAGCACCTCCAATAGAATTTACGACTATCAATCCCTGCGGTTCTGGAATATAGGTGTCTACGGACATGGCAAAGCCAAAAATAGTAAATATATCTCCTGAAGATCCAAATCTAAAAGTAGTAGCCGTTTGATTATTTCCTATGACTAAATTATCAGTATTGGGAATAGTAAACATACTAAAATCAACTCCGGAATTATTTTTAAAAATAGGGGCGCTTTTACCTGCTGCAGGAATTGGAAATATGGAAGAATTGAAAAAGTTATTAATGGAATTACCGGCATGATTTAATGTCAAGTAATTAGTTGCGTTATAAGTTGTTGGATCGGCATTAAGTTTTTGTACTGCCAGATAATCTCCTGTTAAGCCAATATCTCCTTCCGCTGCCATTACTCCAAGTTTCATGTTTACAGGTCCCGTTCCTACAGTTGTAAATCCTGATATAGGAATGGTTCCGTATTCTCCAGCATTACTATTCAGTGTTCCGTTTACATAAGCATAGCCATCAAAAAGGGTTACTGCTCGGCTTTTCATTACTGGATTTTCATAAATAACGACCATAGCCCATCCACCAGAAAAACCTGGAGTGTCATTATTTGATCCTGCCTCTAATAGTGCAATATCGGCTATAGTATATGCACCTGGACCGTGTGCTCTTACGTAGTCTGTTACCTCTTGGTAACCTACAAAAATGCCGCTGTAAGACGTTCCTGGAAAAAGAAGTTCTGAATTAGCGCCTGTCGTTTTAGCTGTAATTGCGGTGTATGTTTTGGCTCCAGGTCCTTTTAATGATATTACTTTTTTATTAAAAGTTTTAGATTCTGTAGTATAGGTAGGAACAGTACCAGAAACATTGACTGCTGCTGATGATGTGCTAGAAAAGTCTATGCCATTACTTCCAGAGGCATCTCTAATTAATTGTTTAATGGTTAAAGTTACTGTTCCATCAGTAATTGTATATGGTGTAGTAAGTGTTGCTGTATCTGTGGTTATAGTCCCAGATGTAGATGAAGTTTTGGTAAAAGGAATATTTGTTCCTGTTGTACCTCCATTTATGAAAAGTGTAATTGCACTATTAGTGTAATTAAATAGATAGCTATTACCATTTCCACTAAATGTATAAATAGGATAACGATCATTATTTCCGGTACCGCCTCTAGTTATTACTAAGGTATAGTTTGAATTTGTAATTTTTTGATTATTAGTCGTTGTTGAATTAGTATTAACAGTTTGTGTTCCTGTTTGAATTTGTCTTGATGCAGTAAATGTGTCCGCAGTACTTGATTTTCCTGTCCAATAAAGCCCTGCAAAGAGTACTGTTGAGCAATCTTGGCTAGAACTATTTTCCCCTGCGTTGGAAAGTTCAAGGGTTGCTTTAGACGAATTGAATGTAGCAGCATCAGCGTCAGTATCGACAAATTTCATATAATTATATTGATTGTCAATATTGTCATCGTAAGTTGCTAGTGTTAAATTCGTATTCCCTAACATGGTAAAATCCCCCTTAATGTTATAGATGTTTTTTGCAGGGGTAGCAGCCGAAGTTCTTTGTAAAAAATTTACTTGTGGAGTAGTAACGGTTTGCGCATAAACTGTAACAAAAGGAATAACTAAAATTAATAATAAAAATAGAATACGTTTAATTA
>NZ_AJXL01000177.1 GCF_000264055.1 Flavobacterium sp. ACAM 123
ATAGTTATTTGATTTAAAATAGCAGTCCTCCAATTTATTTTTATGATATTCAAAAAAATATAAAGTAACTAGGTACTATTCTCATATTTTGTTATTAAATTCCTACGAAATTACTTGGTGTGATTTGCATTAATTCTGCCCTAATTTCTTCAGAAACGTCTAATGTGGCAATGAAACCATGAATCGCTTTTTTATCAATCGCTTCATTTGTTCTAGTCAATCCTTTCAGTGCTTCATAAGGATTTGGGTAAGCTTCCCTACGCAAAATGGTTTGGATTGCTTCTGCAACCACTGCCCAATTTTTTTCTAAATCTTCGTGGAATTTTGGCTCGTTCAACAATAATTTGTTTAACCCTTTCAAAGTAGATTCAAAACCAATTAAAGTATGTCCCATAGGAACCCCTATATTTCTTAATACGGTACTATCAGTCAAATCACGTTGCAATCTTGACAAGGGCAGTTTAGCCGAAAGATGTTCGAAAATTGCATTTGCAATTCCTAAATTTCCTTCAGAGTTTTCAAAGTCAATCGGGTTCACCTTGTGTGGCATAGCCGATGATCCTATTTCTCCCGCTTTAATTTTTTGTTTGAAATATTCCATAGAAACATACGTCCAGATATCTCTGTCTAAATCGATGATTATGGTATTGATTCTTTTTAACGCATCAAAAAAGGCGGCAAAGTGATCGTAATGCTCAATCTGTGTCGTTGGGAAAGAGTGGTGTAAGCCTAAGTTCTCTTCTACAAAGGTTCCTCCAAATTTTCTCCAGTCGATTTGTGGATAGGCTACATGATGTGCGTTATAATTTCCGGTTGCTCCACCAAATTTAGCAGCAAAAGGAATATTGAATAACAAACGCATTTGCTCTTCTAAACGTTCCACAAAAACGCCAATTTCCTTCCCTAAACGAGTAGGAGAAGCGGGTTGCCCATGGGTACGCGCCAGCATTGGAATGGCTGCCCATTCGATACTTAAATCTTTCAATTTTGATGTCAAAATAATCAGCGAAGGCATGTATACTTTTTCGAATGCCTCTTTTGTAGAAAGTGGAATTGCCGTATTATTGATGTCTTGGGAAGTCAATCCAAAATGGATAAACTCTTTGTATTGCGACAAGCCTAATTTTTCAAAGGCGTCTTTAATAAAGTACTCTACGGCTTTTACATCGTGGTTAGTTACTTTTTCTGTTTCTTTGATCCATAATGCATTTTCAGTCGAGAAATTTTTATAGATGTTTCTTAAGGTATCAAACTGATCTGGATTTACTCCTTGTAATTGTGGCAAAGGCACTTCGCACAAAGCAATAAAATATTCAATTTCAACCAATACGCGGTATTTGATTAACGCTTCCTCTGAGAAAAAAGGAGCCAAAGAAAGAGTCTTGTTTCTATATCTTCCGTCAATTGGAGAAATAGCATTCAATTCGTTTAAAGTTGTCATTTTTGTGTTGTTTGTTCGAAAGGCACAAATATAAAGAGAAGTTAGAAGTTAGGAGTTAGAAGTTGCAAGTTTTTTGCAATATAAAGCCTGAATTTTATAGCAAGTAGTTTAGAGATTCTTTATTTTCGATTACTGGCTTTAGTTTTAAAACGATTCGTTTTATGGTATATCGTTGTGCCTTTTAAGTTTGTTTACTGCATTTAAAGATAATAAAGTCGGAATTTAATAGTAAAAATTGATGTAATGGGAGGTCGGTTTTTTAGCTGTAACCGCTATCTGCTTCTCAAATACGGGCCATCAGTTTCTTTTGTAGTTGTCTCATTCCTTCAGAAGCGACTTCTGGTATTACTTCCAAAGGATTTCTTAAATTCGGAATACTTATGGGCTTTGGATCAATGTAATAAATGGGCGTTTTAACATTGGTGAAATCAATTAGCCCAGCAGCAGGATAGACTTGTAAAGAGGTACCAACAACTGCAAAATAGTCGGCAGATTCCGTGATAGTAATTGCTTCTTCAAGAGCGGGAACTTCTTCACCAAACCAAACAATATAAGGACGCAATTGATTCTGATTATTGTCGAAATCACCAAAGTTTAAATCTTCTGTCCAATCTAAAATGTAATTTTGATTTGCGGTGCTTCGCACTTTTAACAATTCGCCATGTAAGTGCAATACGTTTTTGCTTCCAGCGCGTTCGTGCAAATCATCAACATTTTGTGTGATAATGAAAACGTCAAAATGAGCTTCTAATTCAGCCAAAACCTGATGTCCTAAATTAGGTTGTACTTCTTTGAGCTGTTTTCGCCTTTGATTATAAAAATCAAGCACTAAAGCTGGGTTTTCATGCCAACCTTCGGGTGTGGCGACATCTTGAACATTATGTCCTTCCCAAAGTCCATCGCTGTCTCTGAAGGTTTTGATTCCACTTTCGGCACTAATTCCTGCGCCAGTTAAAACTACTAGTTTCTTTTTCATTTTTGAATTCTAATCTTTATCCATACCGTTTGTCACGCTGAAAGCGTTTTAGCAACGTTGCATACATTATGCGAAGATTCTATCTGCATGATAAACTAAGTCTAATGGACTTTATGTAAATATAAAGTAATTATCACTACGGTTATTGCTAGGTAGAGCCTTTCTTGATTTTAGTTGCAAGTAATCACACAAAGTGAAGCAAATGAAGGAAAAGCTAGACTTGTGGCTGCAAACGTGATTGGTTCATTCTTCGAAATGCCTTTACCGAGGTGGTTTGCGCAACAATACTTGTAGGTTCTTCTGTTTCTTATATGTTTCAGAAAATAGTTACGCACCAATAGAAACCTAAATATTAAAGTTACTATTTTTGCCAAAAACAAGACCTAATGATTGATATCGATTACTTACATTTTCTGGAGAACATATTAACGGATAACCGCAAAGAGAAATTCTTGAAAGTACTAAAAAACAGAACCAATCATTTTACCATTGCCGTAGAGGATATTTTCCAGATGCACAATACGAGTGCGGTAATGCGTAGTTGTGAGGTTTTTGGAATTCAGGAATTGAATGTAATTGAACAGCGTTACGGCAAAAGTATCGACAAGGAAATTGCAATGGGTGCCCAGAAATGGGTCGATATCAATACTTTCGACAGTATTACGGATTGTTTGGATACTGTAAAAAATAAGGGATACCAAATCATCGCAACCACGCCACATGATAATGACTGTTTACTAGAAGATTTTGATATTTCGAAACCGAGTGCCTTATTTTTTGGGACGGAACGCGATGGATTATCGGAAGAGATTTTACAGCGTGCCGACGGTTTTCTTAAAATTCCCATGGTAGGTTTTACGGAGAGTTTGAATATTTCTGTTTCAGCTGCTATTATCATTCAAGATTTGACAAACCGATTGCGAAAATCCGATATAGATTGGCATTTATCTGAAGAAGAAATTCTAGTAAAAAGATTGGCGTGGGCCAAGAACTCCATTAAAGACATTAAGAGAATCGAAGAGCGGTATTTTGAAGAGAATCCAAGGTAGTTTGAACTAACCTTTAAATGAGATTTTAACCGTTAACGGAGTCGGTGCGCGGAACGAAGAAATCATATCCAGTATTTCGACAAAGTTAGTGATAGGTTTGCGGACGTATTTGGGTTTTAGTTATCGAAACCGTGTTACAAACGCGACGATGGTGTTCCAAATTAAAATGGGTACTCGTTGCAAACGAGAAGCAGAGCGGGGTCAGAGACTTTATAACCTTTTAATTTAATATCAAGTTCTAAAAATTGCGTAAAGCAAGAAAGTGGATAGTTTAAAATATAGATTACGAATAATTTAGGACAAAAAAACCATTTCAATGTAAGCGTACAATGAAATGGTATAATTTAAGTCTGGATTTTTTGAGTGGGAAAGAGTATTGTTATCTGACTTTGATTAAATGTCTTTTTCAAAATACAAATGAATATAAATTGCGGCACCAAAATTTGTTGATGTTGATGTAGTGAACCTGTATCCTTTTGCAGCATATTCATCTAGTTTTTCCTGAATTTCTTTTTTTGAGTCAGTAGCAATGTGCTTTGAATCTAAAGTCAATTTAGAGTAATAAATTAAGCTTTCTACTTTGTATTCTTTCATAATAGTTTTTTTGGTAATTAAATAGTGTTCTAATTTTCCCTGTAAATATAGCTTTTGATTACCAAAAAAAATATTTTTCTTTTGTTTTTCTTAAAAA
>NZ_AJXL01000178.1 GCF_000264055.1 Flavobacterium sp. ACAM 123
AGTTTTTCAGCAGACCCTAAATAGGCATTCATTTTCTGGTTGCTCAAAATGGGTAATAATTTATTTTGATTGCAGCATTCCGGATGATCCTCGTATTTATCAATAATCGTTTGGGTAATTGGAAGAATTGGAATCTTCGAAGCGGTTTCTGTTTTCTGGCGGTGGGTAAATATCCATTTTTCTCCGTCAATACCAAGGCTTATGTGGGACTTTATTAAGTTTTTGACATCAATGTAAGCCAAACCGGTAAAGCAGCTGAAAAGGAAGATATCGCGTACCAATGATAATCTATCTGTTTTGAAATCTTTGTTGATGATATTCTGAATCTCTCCCTCTGATAAATACACACGTTCGACTTCTCTTACTTTAGCTTTGTAGTTGCTGAAAGGGTTTCTGTCAATCTAATTATTGGCCAAACATATTTTGATGATTTTGCTGAAGTTCTTGATGTATTTCACGGCGGTGTTATTGGCACAGTTCCTAACACTTCGCAAGTAAAATTCATAATCGGTTATAAAAGCATGATTTATTTTATCAATCTCGATATCGGATATTTTGTATTTCCATGCCAGAAAATCGATCGTATGTTTTAACGAGGTCTTGTAGCGCTTCAATGTACCTGGTGCATATTCTTTACCTACCAATTCTTTGATTTTGTTGTTGTGGTCCTGGAAGATGGGAACCAACATTCGTTTTCGTTCTTCACCTCCAAGGATTTTGTTTTTGATAGTATCTACAGTAACCGGAATGTTTTTATGGATTAATTCCATCTGAATGTCATATATTTTAGATTTCATCACACTACGGTACGGTGAATTGAATGAATTAAAATCTAAAATTTCTTTTTAATTTTTAGTGCATGAAATGTAGTATATTTGATTTTATTTTTAATAGTAAGAGGTATTATACGTTTTACTCTTATTTAATTCCAAGGTGGATTATTCTACCTCCATTCATATTTGCAGGGTTGGTACTCTTGCCAATGACTACACCATCTTCTGGAGCAAAGTACTCTTTTATAATCGAACCAAAAGCATTTCTTACAGTTGCAAATTTATCTCCTTTTTGCAAATGTTGTTTTAGAGCAACAGGAACGTCTAAAAATCCGCCCTCTTCCATATATATCCAATATGATTTTTTACAGTAGATTGCGTTATCTTCAAATTTATCTATATTGATAGTTTCATACATATTAAGCCACGCTAGCGTGTTTAGAATTCCTTTAACTCCTCTATCAGTCATTTCTCCCTGGAATACCTGAGGATTCCCATATTCAATAGTAATACTTTGCTTTCCTTTTGCAGTAGCTTCTTCTCGCATAGTACTTGAAGTCTTTGCGCCTACAGTAGAGGCTCCTTTGCTGTTCAATATGATATCTGGCTGTTGTAGTTTTGCAAGTATTCTTAGTGTGTCATTTGATGAGTCAACTCTAGCATACATACTGTTAACCCTGCCAAAACTGGCAGTATGCATATCTATATGAATATTGAATGACGGTAGCACTCTTTCATTAATTTTATAAGCATATTGTTGACTTCTGTCTCCATCAATCTTACCTGGAAAAATTCTGTTTAAATCTTCATCATCAATAAATCTGCGCTGATCATTTTGTATAGAATAAGCATTTACACCAGGAATGGCAATAACTCTGCCTTTTAAGCGCTTGGCGTCGATTGATGATATCAACTCGTGGATAATAGGTATGCCGTTTAATTCATCCCCATGTATGGCAGCGGTTAGTCCTAAAGTTGGACCATTGGAACTACCCTGAATTACAACAACTGGTATAAGTATAGGAAAATTATAGGTGTTTGTACCCATTTCCAGCCAGTAATTTCGAACCCCGATATGCTTGTTATCTAGCTCTGATAAATTTTTGATTATAGGAACGATCTCTTGACTAAAACTTAAAAAAGAAACGAGAATCAAAAGAGTCAAAACAAAATATTTAAAATATTTCATGATTTTATAGTATTAGAATGATTAAGACATACGTGTAAATTGATAGTATAAAATGTAGAAAAGTCAGTCATAAACAACAACTTTTAAACCACTAAAGTACAAAAACAATTCTACTAAAGATAGTGATGCTATGAGGATAAAGGTTGTTGCATCAGTAGAAATATATTCTGTTATCTACTAATAATTGGTTATTTGCAGAGTAATACTAAAATTCTTAGTGGCTTCAAGTTTGATATTGCATAGAGCAGTAATTAATAGAATTAAAATCGTAGCTCCAAAACTATTGTTCTTTGATAAAGTCATATCAATTTTCTCATGATTTTAAACAAAATTTTTATTAAGTGTTAAATAAGTAGTGAATTTATTAAATATCTTCTAATTTGCACATACTAATATTATTATAGCAAGCATACCAATTATGTATTATAACCTTAAATCAATTATTGTCACAAGCGAATACTGGAGTTCTAAAACAGATTTATCATTATACATGAGATTATATTATATTATAAAAGAGGCGATTATAAAGCGTATTATTCCTGAGAATATAAAAATCCCGTCCTCTAGAATACTTGCTATTGATTTGAAAGTATCAAGAAGTACCATTATAAAAACCTATGAGCTGCTTCTTTTAGAAAAGTATATTATTTCAAAAATAGGTTCTGGTTACACTACAACAAGCACGATATACGATAGTGCAATAGTTGAAAAGCCATTAAAAGATGGCGCAAAGTATCCTAAAGTTTCAAAAAAAGCAATTTCATTTCAAAAAAACAAACCCGTATTATCGGATAATTTTTCTATGAAAAATATTGCATTTAGACCTGGATTACCGCCGTTGGATCTTTTTCCTGTCGAAAAGTGGAGTGCATTATCAAAAACATATTGGAAAGAGTGCACCCCCTCAATTTTATCAAACAATCCAACCGAAGGCTTGGAATCATTGAGGCAAAGTGTTGCGGGATATTTAAAGCTAAACAGGAATATTGATTGTGACTATCAGCAGATATTTATTGTACAGGGTACGATTCACTCCCTTTATTTGATTGGAAATGTTTTATTGGATAAGCATGACAAAATAATAATGGAAAATCCAACATATCCGAGAGCATACAAGTTATTTAAAAGTTTAAAAGCATCAATAATACCCTGTAGTATCGACAGTGAGGGTATTAATATTAATTCGATACACGATAAGAAAGTGAAACTTATTATTACCACGCCCTCTAATCAATTTCCTCTCAGTATTAAGATGAGCTTAAATAGGCGATTGGAATTGTTAGATTGGGCCTCAAAAAGAAATTCATTAATTATTGAAGAGGACCATGATCATGAATTTTGTAATTTAGTGAATCCAATTCCTTCAATATTTAGTTTGGATCAAGAAAGCAGAGTGATATATCAGGGGACTTTTAATAAATTATTACACCCTTCTCTTGGAATTTCATATGTAATTGTACCAAAGTATCTAATTAATCCAATGAAGGCTATCTCTGATCAATCCACTAGGTTTATATGTCCTTCAAACCAAGAAATTATGCATCAATTTATAAAAAAAGATTTCCTAAATCAGCATATTAGGAATGTTATGAAGATTGCAGGAGAGCGCAGGAAACTATTTATAAATCAGACTCATGATTCTTTAGAAATAGATGAATCTTTTGAAGGGCTACATCTAATTGGTAAAGTTAAAAGCGGTCTGAGTGATAAAACGGCTTTTGAATTACTCTTGAAAGAGGATGTAGCGGCTTATCCATTGAGTAATTATTACATTACCAAAGAGAAAAAAGAAGGTCTAGTTATAGGATATAGTTCTGTTAACATGAAAGTAATGATAGAAAAAACAAAAGTTATTAACTCCATTATTGGTTAAAGTCTTTGTGGATAAATCTATAGTACAAATTAAAGATACTACTTTTGCAATGGTGCTTACAACTCATCTTATTCCTCCGGTATTGTTTAGCTTCTTATTTTTACAAACTGTATTAAATATTGAGCAATCATTCTAGCTTGTATATTGTTTTTTAAGTACTGCATCATTGGACAATACATAATACGTTTAAGACGGTCCAAATATAAATTGACACAGGAAAGAGAATTAAAAACCTTTGAATAGCAATTTATATTTTGATATTAAACAAATAATTAA
>NZ_AJXL01000179.1 GCF_000264055.1 Flavobacterium sp. ACAM 123
AAGATTTACTTAAAAAATATATTTTGTTCTTTATTCTAAAAGTCGATAGGGAGTATAGTATTGTACTTTGATTCGTACTGTTTAATTTAAAAAATTGTAAATGTCTGCTGGGTAATTAGATCCACCTTTATTCTTCTTTTCTCTTAAGGAACCTGCCTCTAGGCTCATCAGCCTTATGGAGCACAATTTCAGAATGTAGGAACTGTGCAGCCTCTGCTGAATGTTTTACTTTGATAGCACTGCGTGCTAACATTTCTGATTCAAAATCCATTAACACACTTTTCCGTGCTCCCGCCTCTCTCCATTGTGATAAGGGTCGGCATTCTCTTGTGATCCCTCGAGCCAGCGCTAGCGCATCTAGTACTGCTTGATTTGCTCCTTGTCCTTTAAATGGGCTCATAGGGTGTGCTGCATCACCAATTAGCGTTATTGGTCCGCCTTTAGCTAACAATTCTGAATTGAGTAACTCTCGGTCATAGACAGGATAGCCAGAAACCTGCGCTTCTAGGGTCGCCGTTAAAATTTGCGGAATGGGGTCGTGCCATTGCGTTCTACGACAAGCTTCTTCTTTGAGTGCTTTAGGGCCTTGAGCGCTTAATGCCTTAGCCTCTTCTTCGGGCATGGGGAAGCTCAATTGCCACATCACCGATTCTGAGTCATATGGCATGATGTAGATTCGTTCATTACCATTGGCAGTTTGAAATACGGTCGCCGAGTCCAGCAAATCACTTTCAATACCTTCGAGTGCGCTCAAAGGACAAATACCTAATATCACAATACAATCGAGGTATCGCAAAGGAGTTATGTCGTCGCCAATAAGTAGCTTACGTACCGAACTTCGAATCCCGTCGGCTCCAACCACAAGGTCAGCCTTGGCGTTCTTTATCTCTCCGTTTACTTCAAAGCTCAATTCAACAGTTCCGTTCTCCGTTTTTTTAATATCTACTAATTGGTTTCCCCATTGCACAGCCTCATTTCCGCCGAGTTGCTCCAGCAATGCTAACCGCAAAGACTGTCGTGCGACATGTACATTGGTACGCTTTGGAGATTTTTTAGCCTCGGTCTGCATCCATTTTCTCATTCCCCATTCTCCA
Source organism: Flavobacterium sp. ACAM 123 (assembly GCF_000264055.1). Taxonomy (GTDB): domain Bacteria; phylum Bacteroidota; class Bacteroidia; order Flavobacteriales; family Flavobacteriaceae; genus Flavobacterium. The sequence continues at coordinate 1,095 of NZ_AJXL01000179.1, forward strand.
ATCACTTTTCCATCTGTAGTATGAACCAAATGTCTGGTGGAAACTACCCCTTCTTGTAACGAGTAGATACCCAATCCCTCAATCGCTTTACTCGCTTGTTGCAAAGTGAGTCCATAGCCCTGAGACCGGGCTTCGAATCCGCTATCGCGCTCATAAAGAGTAAAAGGAATTCCGCGGTGTAAACAAGCTACTGCCACGGCCACTCCGCCTATACCGCCACCAATAATAGCAACATGTGGATAATTTTCGGTATCCGCTATAGGAGGACTCATAGAAGGAACCAATCCAGATCCAGAACAGTTCGTGCAAGAATCTAGGTGTGCCTTAGGGCGAATAGGTGCTGTCCCATCGCCATTCGATTTGTTAAATTGTTCGACTTCTTTCAGGTAATGGAGTCGGACTTTTTTGCTGATTCTCCGACTTTTTTTGCCATGTCCCTTACATTCCAGACAAATAGTCCAGCTATTGGCTGCGTTTTCTAGCTTTTTCACTTCTTTTTATTTAAATAATAGTTAGGAAGTTCTGGAGTCATTAAATCAGCTTTTAGGATTGGAATAAAGCAAAGATAGTACTGATTTTTCAACAATGTAAAAGTAAAGTAGTTTTTTACTACCTCTTAGATGAACAACAGTTTTTTTTTTGAAATCTATAGATTATACTTGTTTTACGGGCTAATATGGTTCAGTTAGCAATCATTCGTACTATTCGTCACGCTGGAAGCGTCTCAGCAAAGTGGCTCAGGCATCTATAGGCGCTTGCAGCGAGAAAAACTAAGTGGCGTCATTTGTTGAAGAATAGAACACTATTATTTCTGGCAGGTATCATTGCACATAATAAAAAAACTTAATTAAAGATTTTAAAATCAAAGGCTAATTTTTTAGGATGAGTTAAGCTGTGCTAATTCATGAAAACAAACAAAATAACATCACAAACCCCAAAAGAAAACTAGCAATAGACTGCATGAAAAAATAGTATCAATGATACTTTGCTGGTTTTGCGGATGCAAATTTTCCTAAATGTAAAGCAATAGAATCAATAGTAAATTTCCCTACTAAGAAAGGAGCAATGATATAAAGTGGCTTTATTTTTGAAATACCCGCACCTAAGAAAAGTGGTGTGGGTAGGAAGAGGTAACAAAGAATAAGCAAGTACCATTACAATGCCTTTCCATTTATTTTGGTTCATTTTATCTCCAAGAAATTTAATGTCTTCAGTTTTAGATGCTTTTAAATATCTGTTTGCCATTAATGGAGCATATAAAAGAAGAATTGACCTACCCAATACCGATCCCAAAACTCCAATAACAATCACTGCCTATATATTTAAATAAAAAAGAATTTGAAAGATCACCATTAGTGTAAACGCTGCAGCAAAAGGAAAAGGTGCTATGTCAAGTAATAGAGCGCCGAAAAAAAACTAATAAATATTGCGATAACATGTGCTCGAAGTTTTATTTTTCTTGACCAGTTAATGAAGCAAATAGTGCTCTTTTTGTGCGTCTGGCCAATGAACTTCAAAATAACAATTAATATTGTTGTGATATTAAAATAGTTTTTGCAAGTAATAAGTCATAGCGGTCGAGGTTTGTTTTGACGGTATGATAAAAGCCAATTGGGATGAGCACGGATTGCAAATCCGCGCTAGCTGTTGTGATAAATCTGCGCGATCAAGGTATAAAAGTCACTTGTAATGAGCTCGGATTGCAAATCTGCGCTAGCTGTTGTGATAAATCTGCGCGATCAGAGATACGTTGCAGACTTCCATAAGAATACATGAGCGAGCTTTAGTTTTTATTTAGCTTTCGTGCTTTTGATTCTTTTTTTAAGGGTTTGTTATTTTTAGAATTGGTAACTAATTTGTAAGCAAAAAAACAGAGGAATTAATGTAAAAAACCCAAAGCCGTTTTTTACAACACTGTAAACTACAATTCCAATTAAAATACCAATGAATAAAGCATTAGTTACCTTGTTTGATTTCATTTTTTTTAGTTTCGTTTAATAGTTTCAAATCTGTTAATTCTGAGCACGGATTGCAAATCCGCGCTAACTGTTGCGATACATCTGCGCAATCAAGGTAAATCTTTTACTGCGTTTAGTTACTGTTTTCTCTTTTATTTAATAATTTGATCAAACTTTCACCACATTTGATAACTTGTTGGTCAGTATTTGTGACAATTGTTTCTTTATCGAAATTTTTTATAATAACTATTTCTAGGAGTGAAATAAAGTTCTTTTTTCTCTGAATGATTCTTTTGTTTTTTATCTTTATCATCATATCTTTTCACTACCTCAATTTTTATAATGTTATTTTCTTTTATGTAGTATTTGTATTTAATAGTCGTATTCTCACCGCCATCTTCAGAAATTATTAGAGATAGATTGTTTAAATGAAAATATCCTACTGTATTTCCTCCACAAGTTTTTGTGTCATTAATTTCAACTAAATCTAATTTGTTTTTTTGTTTTAGATTTTCAATTTTAGACACGTTGACATTTACTTCATTTAGTTTGTTATTTTGTGCATGAACATAGAAGGAAATTATTAAAAATCCAAGTAAAATTATTTTTTTCTATATAATCGGTTTTAGATATTTTTTTTGTATTTTGTCGTAAAGACGTTTGTGGAGCAAAACGTAGCTTTATAAATATTTTTATTTTTATGTCTTCGTAGCAATCCTGCACAACTTGCATAACTATGCTGTAAGGTAGCGTATCTTGATACTCAAACATACTTTTTTTAATTAGATATTATCAACTAGATTTTTATTCGGTAGGCTTCTTTTTGTTACACGTATCTCTCTTATTCTTTAAACGAAATTATAAGAACAAAACGGCCTAATCAGCCCCGATAGCAGTGGAAATCCTTTTTATTCTGAACTTGTTTCAGGATAAAAAGATTGCAACGAATAGCGGGAGGGAAGTTCTTATGGAAATAATTCGTTCTGCTCCAAAAAAAAAGCTGCCCAAT
>NZ_AJXL01000180.1 GCF_000264055.1 Flavobacterium sp. ACAM 123
TTTGTCATACTGTCGTCTGTGTGTCGTCTTTTAAGCTGACCGCTAACGTTTCGCCACTTTGAGATGGCTGGAAATTCGTAAACGCTCAATTTTCGGCTTAACGAAAAGGTAATGCGAAACAGTAATTCCACTAAAATCCAGCTATATCAAAATGGCGGTTGGCAGAAGATTTTTTTTGTTTTTTTGTTAATTTAAAACACAAAGTAATTTTAGATTTTATTTATGTTAGTATAAATGAAGTACAAAATAATTAAAACAGGTAAAATTAGGGTGTAAGACAAATTTTTTACTTCTGAATATTTTACATTTTGAAAATATTTTTTATCATCGACAAGTACTTTTTGCAATCCGATGCTGTAAAAATCGGAATTATATTTGAAATACAAAATAGAATATCTTAACAAGCCAAACCAAGTTTTTACAAGAACAATTTCCACATTATGTAATTTTGAAATATCTATCTTAATATTTTTTATTACAATGTGGTCATCAAATATGAAGAAATTTGTTCGTTGCGCAAGAATCCAGTTTGCGCTTTTCAAGGTGCTGTACGACAGATTATTTATAATTAATTTTGCTGGTGAATGATAATTATTTTGCGAATTGGTTAAATGTCCTTTTGTTATTTTATTGTACGACCATTTTGTGCCATAGATTAGACTGGTAATGTAAGTTGCAATTTTCATTTGTATAAATTAAAAGTTAAACTACTAAAATATTTAAAAACAGATAAATGTTAAATTCATCTGTTTAAAATAGGATTAGTCATTAGCAACCACGCAAACAACTTTTGTTACTGTAACCGCAATTAGCCATTCCAGCTACGTATGTCGATGCTGCCGCCACGTCCATGAAGGGCAGTGGTCCGTCACTTGCAGCAATTGCCACTGCAGCAATTACTGTAACTGCTGTTCAGGTGATCAATGCACCTTGACAATCATTCGTACATGGATTTAAAATTTTGCTAGTTGAATTTGTGTCAGATAACAAATTATTATTTTTAAAATTTGGAATATTACAATTGTATTCAGACGAATATGTGATGTCAAAACTATAATCCTCCGCGATTATAAAGTCATGATATTTCAATATTTTAGAATTTGTAATATTTGAAAAGCCAATAGTGTTTTTTGAGCCATCTTGTAGTAGATACCCACTTAAAATATTGTTGGTATAGATCTCAGTTATGTACTTGTTTTGTTGAGATAAATATTTTGAATTTTTAAGTTCAAAAGTAACAAAATCTTGTTTTAATTTTTGAACGACACTTGCTGTTAATTTGGCGTCATCTAAAGCAGAATCACTATTGCAACTGATAAACATTACAAGCAAAATTAGTGTTGGTATTAGAAATTTAGAAATCTTAAAATTTATCTTTTGAAAAAATAAAAGTTTAAAATTATCATTCTCGTTCTTACAATAATTGGATTTAAATAAATTTTTCATAGTTAAATAAACTTCCCATTTCTATTAATACGGACTACCGTAAGGACGATAACTTTAGGTACTATTTTAGATTGATTTATGTACCGCCCCGCTGACAAAATTTTATAATTTCAAACCTTTTAACTTGAACAATTTGCTTTTCTACATTAGGCAACAGTTCTTTTTTCTGTTGTTTTACTTCTTTAAGCAGTATTGTCGGTCCTAAATTTTTTGCCAACGTTGTTGTATATGGTTTGTTGCGTGGTTTAAGCACTAAAGTTAGCAAATAAAAACCGAATAGAAAATCCGAGAGGATTTTCGTAAGTAGGCTTGAACTAGCAATAAATTATATACGGTGTTGCCATTTCGTTGTTTTTATTCAGTTTTTTGTTTTTCTGATTGTTTTCTCAAGTTGTAACTAGTCATCAATGCCATAAAAATCCCAAAAAAGGATGAATTAAAAATAAATTTCCAAACATTAAAATTTTCGCCATCGATATAATCAAATCCAGCCATTCCTAATGCGTAAACTATTCCACCAAATAAACCTCCTCTAATAATTGCTTTTGTCTTTGATTTCATAATGTTTTTCAATTCAGATTGAGTAAGTAATTCCGTAACCTGCTAAATTTGACATAATTCTTTTATGGTTTCTATTTCGTAAATAATTTTAATGAGGTTAAGAATTTCTGTTTTTAATTATTTTTTGCAATATATTTTTATCAATTACTGCATAAATTACTCCGAATCCAACAATTGTAAATATGAATTGCAGAATATTAAGAATAATTTCAGATTTTACATAAACACCAATATGTGGTTTAATCATTAATGTTATTCCGTAACTAAACACGATTGAAATAATTCCGACTAATATTTTTAAACTCATTTTATTCATTTTATTCATTTTTGAGTGCGTTCAGCCAATGAATGGCAACGTTTTGCTGCTTTGAGATGGCTGGAGGTTCGTAACCGCTAATTTTTCGGCTTAACGAAAACTTGATGCGATACGATAATTCCACTAAATTCCAGCCATATCAAAACAGCTGTTGTATGCTGTGCTAATTATCAGTTCCGTTTTGCCACAAAGCAATTAATTCGGATTTAGTTTTAAATTTGTATTCAGTTTTATACACTTTTAATATTTCGCTGTCTGGAAAATCTCGACTTATGTTTTTGAGTTCTAGTTCAGCTTTTTTAAGTTCTCCTTTTGTTTCCAAAGCAGATAAATATTCCATTCTGAAGTTAAAATCGTTTTTCAGTTCGGTTTTCAATAAGTTTTCATATTCACTTAAACCAATTTTATAATTTATTTCAGCTTCAGTTTTGTTTCCATCGATGTCAAAAAAAAGTCCACGTTGAATTTTCCATAAAGGTTGTTGTGGTCTTAGTTCAATCATTTTCGCATTATTCTTAATCGATTCTTTAATGTCTTTTTTCCAAGTCAAAAATTTACTTTTAGTATAATAAGCATTAAAATAACTTCCGTCAATTTCGATAGCTTTGTCAACTAAAGTTAAGCAACTGTCAATTTTTACATTTTGTACTTGGTTAGATTTCATAAAAAAGTCGTTAGCTTTTTTTACTAAATCTTTAGCTTCTTTTTCTTGTCCATTACAAGAAACAATCATTAAAAATATTGTAAGAATAAGTAATTTTTTCATTTTAGTATTTTTGGCCGCATAGCATACAACGTTATGCCACTTTGAGATGGCTGGAAATTCGTAACCGCTCAGTTTTCGGCTTAACGAAAACCTGATGCGAAACGATAATTCCACTAAATTCCAGCTAGCTCAAAATGGCTGTTGTGAGAAGTTTTTAATTAGCTTTAATAATCATATCTTTTGTGATTTTTATAACAGGAGCAGTTTTAATACTATCAATTTTCGGACTGTTTTTTGGATCTGAATTTTTTTCTAAATAAACTGTTGTGGTGTTTTCTTTTTTCAAAACATTTACAACTTTCATATCAAGTAGAAAAAACTGCTTGAGTTTTGTTCCTATGAAAAAATTAATAGTTTTCAAATTATCACATTCAAAAAGTTGGAGATTTTCCAAATTCGGCAAATTTTGAAGATTAAGATTCTCAACTGGATTTTCTTGAATGTACAAGGATTTTAATTTCTCATATTTGCCAATAAACTCTAGCTCCTTTAATCCATTTCTAAAAGCGTATAATCCTTGTAAGTTTGGCATTTCTTTAATTATTAGTTTTTCTCCTAATTTATTTTCTCCAACATAAAGTTCTTCAATTGTTGTATTTCCATAGAAAACTTTTAAATCGGATATATCATTAGTCATCACGTTTAAGATTTTTAAACTTTTAAAGAATTTCAAGTCATCTAAAATTTTTATATTTTTTTTGTTGACTTTAATTTTAGTTACAGTGTCAATTTCGCTAATTTCGATTTCGTTATTTTTATTGAAATCATAACCAAGTTCAATTAATGCACTTTTCAAATTTTTATCTTTAAATTTTATCTTTTGTGCATTGACATTCAATGAAATTAAAGCAATAATTATAATTAGGAATTTATATTTCATATGTTTTTTTTCGGTTTTTCGTATTTTTTAAAATTTCTCACAACG
>NZ_AJXL01000181.1 GCF_000264055.1 Flavobacterium sp. ACAM 123
ATTTGAAATTTATTTTTCATATTTGTTTGTTATTTTGAGCAATCATTAAAATCTTCCAGTGCATCAGACATACAATTTGTATTTTCGATCATAACAAGTGTAGTACTCAATGCACAAGTCCATGGTCCTGAAAAACATGAAATAAGTGCATAGGTTCCATATAGATTTACATCTCTGTTGCAAAGGTCTTTAGCACTATCATAATCACTGTCACAAGAATTAGCCCTATTAAATTTTATGATTTTGACATTTAACCCAATTACTGTTTCGTTTATGGCTTCATCCACGTATTTAGTCAACAGACTATTTTGTTCTGATTTTTTAATTTAAAAAAGACTGCATTATTCGATTGGAATTTTTTACTGTTTTGACCTTGAAGCGAAATTAACTCGCTCAATTCATTAAATTTAATTATTCCAGCTTTTTGCAAAATTATTTTAAATTCATTTTCATTTGTGCAATTTTCAGATTTGTACTTAAGCAAAATTTCTTTATTAAATTTTGTTTCGTTATCAAAAATAGGAATAATTTTATTATTGATTTCTACATTTTTTTTTACAAAATTATGCACATTTTCATAATTTAAGACTTTATCGTTATCATTTAATGTGACTTCATCTTTTTGATATGATCAAATTACAATTACAATAATCATTGTACCCAAAAATTTAAAAACTAATTTTTTCATAATAAATAATTTCTTCCCAATTATATTAATGCGGACTACCGATAGGACGATAACTTTAGGTACTGTTTTTTTTAATTTTTTTAAAATTAAGGTTAATGTACCGCCCCGCTGGTTTACTAATTTTTACTTTTAATTCGCTTGTTTTATGTTACATGATGTATAAGTTACGTTTTTGATCATTTTTCAGCGGTAACTTCGGTCAAAAATTTTCTGCCAACGGAAGGTGCTTTGCTACGTAGTGAAACTGACACAAAAACAATGCTAAGGTTAAGCAATATAAAACCAAGAGAACAAAAATAATTAAATTAATCAACCGTGTAAGCTATGTTGCAAAGCACGGGTTGAACTAAACCTTCGGTAGTGCATTGTGTGAAAAACCAGTTCTTTGTAAATATATATAAAACCAATTACAATGATAAAAAAAGAAGATGAAGTAGTTAAATACGTAACCATCATCAATCGCGCTATCGCAGAAGTTCCAAATTTCCCAGAATTATTTCATCGCTTTAAGCGAACTATGTCCGTTCTAGGCAGAAGTGAGAGCACCTGCAGAAACTACGGTCAACATATAGCAGCGATGGCGTTACATTTTGGTAAAATCCCCACTGATCTAGATGTAGAACAAGTACAAGAATACTTGTTTCTACTTCAAAAACGATCCAAAACACCCTCGCAAACCTACTTTAAACACTGTGTTTACGGACTTAGATTCTTACTTAAATCCGAAGAATTGCCTTATGAGTATTTACATTTACCCTCTATAAAGCACGACAAAAAGCTCCCCACAGTACTCAGTAAAGAAGAAGTTTGGCGGCTACTAAAAAATTGCCGTTTACTCAAACACAAAGTACTCGTAGGACTTTTATATGGTTGTGGCTTACGCTGTATGGAAGCGCGAAGTGTACGCTTACAAGATCTTGATTTTGACCGTGAACAACTTAAAGTAGTTCAGGGAAAAGGAAAAAAGGACCGCTCAAGTCCCGCTATCTAAACACCTTATTCGGGTACTAAAAGTATATATCGAAGCGGAGAAACCTAAAACGTATCTCTTCAACGGTCAACCGCAAGGCATAGCAGGAGGAGATTTTGACAGTCGTTATTCACAGCGTGGCGTACAATGGGTAGTGAAGCAAGCTAGTAAATCAGCAGGAATAACTAAGGATGTTTGCGTGCATACGCTTCGACATACGTTTGCGACACACTTACTCGAGGACGGACTCGATATCATCAGTCTAAAAAATCTCTTGGGACATGAAAGTATCGAGACGACGATGGAATATTTACAAATTGCGCAACTCGACACCATAAAAGCCTTTAGTCCACTTGATACCTTGTTTGATAAGTGCAGCTCGAAGTAGCTCATATACTGGATAAACTGGGGCAAAACATTGAAAATTTAGGACTAAACACTTGGCAATTACGAACTTTATCTGCCGTAAGAAAATGTCGTACTGCTGCATTGGGAGGTCATATCGATGGTTGCGATTCTTGCGGAAACATCAGCATTAGCTATGACTCTTGTCGCAACCGCCATTGTCCCAAATGTCAGGGTAAAAACCGAGAAGATTGGATACAGGCTAGACAACGCGAACTTTTGCCAGCTCCGTACTTCCACGTAGTTTTTACCTTGCCCGATAGTATTAATCCCCTGGCGATGCATGACCCTAGATTGGTTTATAATTTGTTATTCGAATCAGCTTTGGCAACGCTAAAAACTTTTGGAGCAAGAAAAGAAATCCAAACTGGAATGATTGCTGTTTTACACACTTGGGGGCAAAATTTATCGCTGCATCCACACTTGCATTGCATTGTGCCTAGCGGTGGCGTGGATAAAAACGGCATTTGGAAAAACATACAAGGCGATGGTAAATTTTTGTTTCCAGTCAAAGCGTTGTCTACAGTTTTCAGGGCAAAATATTGCGAGAAACTAAAAGAGAGAAGTCCTGACAATTATACAAGAGTCAAGAAACAACTTTGGGAGAAACAGTGGGTAGTGTTTGCCAAAAAGCCGTTTGGAAGCCCAAAAACGGTGGTGGAATATCTGGGTAGATACACACACAAGATTGCCATAAGTAATCATAGAATACAAAGTGTAAATGACCAAAATGTAAGTTTTCATTACAAAGATTACCGCCAGAACGGGCAACGCAAAAGCATGACCCTCACGCACGAGGAATTTATCCGCCGTTTTGCGCTTCATATTTTGCCCAAGGGTTTTGTAAAAATACGGCATTATGGTTTTTTGAGTAGCAATTGGAAACGAGAGAAATTAAAGATTTTACAAGAAAAACTAAAAGTAAAGCCCCAAATAAAAGTAGCCAAAGAATCGAAAATCAGAAAGTGCCAATGTTGTAAAACGGGAAATTTGCACACCATTTTGGTGTTTGACCAAAGAGGACCGCCTGCTTGCTATCTTGGCATTAGCCAAAGAGCTGCTCCCTACAAAAAATAGTTTTGTGGGTAGGGCACGTATGCGATGATGTGAAGAAAAACACGATAAAAACAGCCTACTTTACGGCTAAAATAAAAAGAGGACGCTTTGTCCTCTTGAAGTACCTAAACTTGCTTATCGATATCCCCATAGTGGCGGAAGTAGAGCGGTTCCGTTCAACCGCGGGTTCATTGTTGGCTTTTCAAGCCCAACGAACCCTTATCTATTAGCGGCTGGTGTTCTTTTTTATAAATAATTAGAAACAGAAATTTGAATTTCTTCAATTAACTCCTTGTCCATAAATTTATAAATATCTGGGATTTCTAAAATAATTATTTCCATGTTTTTTGTTTCATTAGGAAATTTTAAAATTATTTTTTCTTTGTGATGCTTTTCCATTACGAATATTAAGTTAGCCCAAATTAAAAGTTTTGAATTCACCTTAATTCTTGCAGAATTTTCCGTTCCTGCTGATTTTACGATAATTTCAGAATTATTTTTATAAATAGTTTCTGCTGTCAAACTTCGCCATTTGTTTCTGCTACATATAAATAAAATGTTTTTAATAGCTTATTTTTTTCTATTTAAATAAAATTGTATTCCATAAATGATTAAAGCCAAACCAATTCCGATATGTGGTAAATATGTTGGCCAAGCATCCATGAAAAAAATTACTCCAAGTATATATTCGGAAAAGATGATTATAATGATTGCAAATATTGTGAATATCCAATTTATTAATTTTCTTTTCTTAACTAAAATTAAGATTGACTTTGTAAATACAAAAACAGCAATAATTGTTGGAATTAAAAACCAATAGTAAAATTCAGGTTCTCTTATTAAATTTTCAATTGTCATTTTTTGTAATTTTTTTGCCGTCGCGCTACACTTGACGCTAACG
>NZ_AJXL01000182.1 GCF_000264055.1 Flavobacterium sp. ACAM 123
TTTTTACTTTTAAATGTCCAATTCTATAGAGCCTTCAAACCTATTACTCACTTTTAGTGGGACGCTTTCAGCGAGACAATCTGTAAGGATTTTTATTGTGACTACACTTTGTCAAATATATTTTTTTATAAACTTTATGACCCAATATTTGTCACTCTGAAAGAGTTTCTGCATTTATTACTACCTATTTCTAAAGCGCTTTCATCGAGACAAACAGTGTAGAGTTTGAATTGCTAATCAACAGTATCAATTACTTTTTCTCAAACCTTATAATCCAATACTTATCACCCAATATTGTCACTCTGAAAGAGTCTCTACTTTCCTTAATCACAATTTCTGAGACGCTTTCAGCGTGACAAACGAAGTGGAAATTTAAAACTTATCATAGCACCATTGTCAACTGAATTCTTTTTCTATCCTCATCTACCTCCGTGACTTTGACGATAACATGCTGATGCAACTTTACTACTTCATTGACATCGCTTACAAAGCCTGCTTTGAGCTGGGAGATGTGAACTAAACCACTTTCTTTAACCCCTATATCAACAAAACAACCAAAATTAGTGATGTTGTTGACAATTCCCGGTAGAATCATTCCTGACTTTATATCTTTAATCGATTTTACATTCGGATCAAACTCAAAAACCTTTGCCGACTTTCTGGGATCTAATCCTGGTTTTTCAAGCTCTTTGATAATGTCTTTTAAAGTTAATAACCCTATTTCTGGAGTGATGTAATTCTCCAGTTTTATCAAGACTGTTTTTTCTTTATTGGCAATTAAATCGTTAACGGTCAATTTTAAATCTTTGGCCATTTTTTCCACTATTCCATAGGCCTCTGGGTGAACAGCCGAATTATCTAACGGATTTTTAGCGTTCGAAATCCTAATAAAAGCCGCTCCTTGTTGGTATGCTTTTTCACCTAGTCGAGGTACTTTTTTCAATTGCTTTCTATTTTCGAAAGGACCATTTTCTGAACGATAGTGCACAATATTTTCGGCAAGCTTCTCTCCTATTCCACTCACATAACTCAGTAAGTGTTTACTAGCGGTGTTTATGTTTATTCCAACGGAGTTTACACAACGAATTACAGTATTGTCTAATTCTTCTTTCAATTTAGTTTGATCTACATCATGTTGATATTGGCCTACGCCAATGGCTTTTGGGTCAATTTTAACCAATTCAGCCAAAGGATCTGACAGTCGTCTCCCGATAGAAACCGAACCACGAACAGTAACATCGTAATTTGGAAACTCTTCCCGAGCAATTTTGGATGCTGAATACACCGAAGCTCCAGCTTCTGAAACTATAAATACCTGAACCGGTTTATCAAATGCGATTTTCTTGATTAAAAACTCTGTTTCACGGGAAGCCGTTCCGTTTCCTATCGAGATTGCATCTATTTTATACGAGTTCACCATCGAACGAATTTTTTTAATCGCCATCGCTTCCTCTTTTTGGGGCGCATGCGGATAAATAGTTTCATTATACAATAAATCACCTTTTTCATCCAAACAGACAATTTTACAACCGGAGCGAAATCCTGGGTCAATCGCCAAAATTCTCTTTTCGCCTAAAGGTGGCGCTAATAGCAATTGTCCTAAATTATTGGCAAAAACCTGGATAGAATTTATGTCCGCTTTAGATTTAGCTTCCTGTAAGGTTTCATTTGAAATAGCCGGATTCAATAATCTTTTAAAACTGTCTTCAATAGCAAGTTGTATGTGCGGGGTAGTTTTGTTTTGACTTTTTAAAATCACCGCATCTATACTATCGTAAGCGGCATCAACATCAACCTCCACTTTTAATTTTACAAAACCTTCGTTGACCGCGCGAAGCATCGCTAATAATCGATGAGACGGTGCTTTACTTAATGGTTCTGACCAATCAAAGTATTGATCAAATTTTTGTGCTTTTTCCTCTTCTTTTTGCTTTTTTACTACCTTGGTGTTGATAGTTGCTGTACGCTGATAAAGGCGTCTAAGTTGTTTACGAACATAAATATTTTCATTTATCCATTCCGCAATAATATCTCTTGCCCCTTGCAAAGCGGCATCTTCATTAATGATATTATCGTTTAAATACTGCGTAGCCATAAAATCAACATCTTCATTATTTTGCGCCAAAATAATTTTAGCCAGTGGCTCTAAGCCGTTTTTACGGGCGACGTCTGCTTTCGTTATTTTTTTCTTTTTATACGGCAAATAGAAATCTTCAAGTTCCTGTATATCAAAACTTTTATCAATTTTAGCAAACAACGATTCGTTCATACCGCCTTGCTCCATGATTGATTTTAAAATAGCGTCTTTACGTTTTACGATGGCTTCGTACTCTTTTTGAAATTTCGCTATATTTTCAATTTGAACTTCATCAAGGTTTCCAGTGGTATCTTTACGATAGCGAGAAATAAACGGAATCGTACAATCTTCTTGTAATAATCGGACGGTTTTTTCAATATTAGTTGCTGCTGTCGCAACTGATTTTGATATAAATTGTATGTTAGTCATTTTAGTTTTTTTCGAACAGCTAAAATAATATCTTTGGAACTTAAATTGAGTTAAATGGTTATTTTATTCTACTATTTTTTAATTGTTAATCTAATTGCTTTTATTTTAATAGGCTACGATAAATATCTAGCCAAAAACCATAAAAGTCGCATTTCTGAGAAAACACTTTTAGCTTTTGTATCAATTGGAGGAACAATAGGTTCCGGATTTGCAATGCTTGTTTTTAGACATAAAATATCAAAAAGAAGTTATATTTTGAAGTTTTGGTTCCTTATTGTTATACAAATACTCCTCTTTTACTTTCTTTATCACTATAATCTTATAGAGAAAATAACATTATAAAATCGAAGTACTTACTCTTTTTATTTCTTTGAAAGTCGCTTCAGGACAGAGTTTTACAAAAGCAGTTGGGAATTTACTTTTTGATTTTCCAACCTTTTAAATAATTTCCCTTGCAATTGTTTTTCGATATAGATAAAAAAACGTCAATACATTCAATATATTAATTAAATTGACGTTAACGCGGTCCTTACAATAAAATGAACTGCTAATGATAATAAAAAAAAAGCCCAATAATCGTAAAATTATTGGGCTGTTTTTTTAAAATATTTAATAGAAAAAATCGCGATTTATAAAATTAACAACAGGCAATTTTATTCACTCTGTTTTGGTGTCTACCTCCTTCAAATTCCGTATTTATAAAAGTTTCTACCATCTCTACCGCTTGTGGAATAGAAGTATAACGAGCTGGAATACTAATAATATTAGCGTCATTGTGTTGACGCGCTAAAAAAGCTATCTCTTTCATCCAACATAAAGCAGCACGTACTTTTGGATGTTTATTTGCAGTCATCGCAATTCCATTGCCGCTTCCGCAAATAACGATTCCAAAATCAGCATTTCCTTCAGCTACATCAGTTGCAACAGGATGACCAAAATCAGGATAATCGACACTATCTGTTGAATCCGTTCCATAATTTCTTACCTCGTATCCTTTTGCTTTAAGCATATCTAAGATAGCTTTTTTATATTCGGGACCAGCGTGGTCATTTCCAATTGCTATTTTCATTTTATTTGTATTAAGTTGTGCGCTGCAAATTTACCAAAACAATTTTGTATTATTAAAGTATAGAATTCTTTATTTGTAAAAAACAACTACGGGTATTAGTCCTCTATTTTACTGGACCTTAACAAGCACATTACTAATGCCGTAATGGTTATTAACAATTTTTATAATTTCATAAAATATTGATAATCAATAAATAATATAAATTTAAAATGTTAAAATTTTGCATTGTTAATAGAGAAACGCAATTGCTTGATATTCAGTTAACTTTAAATTAACATTGATTGTTGATAACTTCAGATAGAATATTAGAACTATTTTTCTGTAGTATTAAAAAAATAACTAATCCAAAACCCATATTAGAAATCCAAATTTACTTTAGTGAT
>NZ_AJXL01000183.1 GCF_000264055.1 Flavobacterium sp. ACAM 123
GCTATATTTTTTTTGTGCGGTGTAGTGTCTGTGGAATGGAGGGAAACCCTAAAGAAAATCACGATAAAGACCCTGAAACGAGTTCAGGGTGAACCGACTGGAACTGCCGAACGGAACAAAGGGAACGACCGTAGGGAGACCGCTTGATTGCCCGTGATATTTAACGGAAATGTTCTTTTTAATACAGAAATACTTCATTAATACAGAGAAATACGCTGCTATTCTCACGGTATTAAATAGTCTTCATAGTTAAAATATCCATTAATCTGTGTACATTTAGAATCAATTACTTAAATTTACACTATGTTAATGACAAGGCAAGACATATTATCTTTAAAAAATCTTTCAACAGTAAAGGACTTCGTTTCTGTTGATAGGATACCCGCTGCTTTTAAAAATGATTTTCAAAGATTCTTTTTTGGAAAAACTTTGGTGAAAGATAATGACACTCTTTTTGCTTACCCTCACGATATTAAGATGTGGGTTCGTTTTATATTCAATAAATATAAAGATTAATTCGTTAATGCTTCCCGACTACCTTCAACACTTTAATGAAGCCCTTCAAAAGTTCCAAGAGAAATTCCCAAGGGAAAAATGATCTCCTGAATTTAAAGATAGCTTAATCAATAATTATTCTTTTTATTCAGCAAGAATAGAGGATGATAAATTGCATTATGGCGATACGATAAAATTTTTAAACAATGAGTTGGTAAGGGTTGGTAAAATGACCGTTATTCTAATCTAAGATGGTTATTTTGTTTTAAATAACACACATTTTGATGTTAAATTGTTTTTGTGAATCGTTAAGAAAAGTGTAAAGTACGATGAGAAAAATGAGTATGATTTTATATAAAACGTACTCTCGTTTGGCTTTCTAAGGTAAAAAAATCCCCTGTTTGATAAACTATAATCACTCTGCTTTTATGCGTATTAGAGCATATCACAGTACTTATTTTATCTCAAAACCAGTTTGATAAGTTGTAAGGGTATCGTTCTTTAAGACATTCAAGTTTTGGTTTTGATATTTGATATCAGTTAGAAATTGCTCGTTTTGGAATACGGATGTTGTAAAAGTAAAATCATCTATTTCAATTCGATCGGTAGCAATTTGTAATTCTAACGATGCAATTAATCCAATTTCCTTTTTGATACTATAGAGGCCTGGTTCTAATTCGTTTGAATTGAAAGCACTGTTTTTCTCGATTTGGTATAATGGAAATAATACCATTTC
The DNA here is from genome assembly GCF_000264055.1 of Flavobacterium sp. ACAM 123. Lineage (GTDB taxonomy): Bacteria > Bacteroidota > Bacteroidia > Flavobacteriales > Flavobacteriaceae > Flavobacterium. The sequence goes on from NZ_AJXL01000183.1 coordinate 1,232, forward strand.
ATTGAATAGCTGGTTTGGTTTTACTTTCAACACTTTGTGCCGGTTAAACCAAATTTCAATTTGGCTTTTTGGTTTATCCAAGACCCCTGATATTACGGTGGCATTTAAATCTAAAATAGAAGTAATGCTACTATCTTTTAATTGATAATAGAAAAACGGATCCAACAGTAAGTCAGGCAGTAATCGTTTCTTTTTTAATGCGATTTCTGTCCATTGCTGATACCTATCAGCGTCCAATTGTACTTGTCTGATTTCTATTCCTTCTCCGAAAATATTGATTTTTAACTTAGGCACTGCAGAATTGAATTTTATTATAAATAACTGTTTAAACTAGCTTTCAATTTTGATATTATTTCTTCCTGCAATTCTTTAGGCTCTAACACTTTTACTTCTTTCCCCATTGACATTAGTTCCATTACAAAATCATAAGTAGGGCATAAATAGAGTTCAATTGTACATTTGGATTCATCTTCAGAAACTACTTTTTGGGTATGATGGAGCGGCAGAGATTTAATATAATTGGCTTGTGCATTGGACAGCTTTAAGATTATTTTTTGTGCTTCTTTCTCACTATTAATTATTCCGAAAGTATGTTTGAATTGTTCCTCGGTGTTAAAAGCTATTGGATAGATAAATTTAGTGTTCGATATTTCTAAGTTTGAAATGCGATCTAATCCAAAGTTTTTTACAACTCCATCAATAGGGTCTTGTGCTATCAAATACCATCGATTTCGAGCTTCTTTTAATGCTAGAGGAAAAACCGTTCTTTCTTTTGTTTCACCTTGAGAATCCCAATATTTCTCATAATTATACTGCACTTGCAATTGGTTTTTAATTGCATGCAGTAGACCATGCATATGCTCTGTTCCTAAAGGTTTTCTTTTTTCAATAATAAGATGATTTTGTAAATTTTTGGACAAATTTAAAGCACTTAAAATTTCAAAACTTTCCATTAAGCGTTCGCTCCTGTCATCATTCTCATCTTCAATTATTTCGTACCTATTTTGAGATCTATTACTTTTTATCTCAATGTTGTATAAGGAAAGAATTTCTTTTAAATCCCGTTGAAGTGTTCTTTTGGACATGGTGTATTTTTCTTCATCTAAGGCTGATTGTTGCGCTAAAAACGTTTGAATTTCCTCAAAACTAGCAGGGCCTTTACGAAGACGATTGATAACTAGAGAATAGCGTTTTATGAATTGTTTTTTGGACATGTCTTTTTATTTTAATCAAATTTACAGCTTTAGAGCGTCAAATGGTGTCGTTATGTCAATTAGTTTATTTTCCAGTCCACTTCACCCAAATCTAGTTCACCGTTCATATCAACCGTTAGCCATGACATACCTGCGAAAGCTTCGTTTAGCGTAATAGAGAATCCAGAAAGCGTGCTGTGTTCTAAATTTTTTTGTCCCTCGTTACTTAGTTTTGCTTTCAGTTTTTCGTGCTGTTCTTCCGTTAATGTAATTCGTAGTTCTTTCATAACACAATTTTTAAAGGTTTGGTTTTTTAAATGAGTTCTCAAACAAATTTTCTATCGCTTTGATTCCATCCGCATTGATATTACGAGCTCCAATACCAGCAAAATCAATGTTAGTTATTTTAGGGGCTGTTTCCAATGATTGAAATTGTTGTAAAGTATAATCCCAGATAAACCAAGATTTTTTCTTTTGGTCAAAAATGGTAATGGATTTGTGATTGTCCATAGCCATTTGAACGGCCCATCCTGTTCCACCAGCCACCATTTCTTTCCCCTTCACTTTTTTAATGGTAGTTATAGCGTAAATATGTTTGGCATTTTTTACGATAAACCAATTACGAGCCAATAACTTAAAGTATCGTTGATAGTTTAATTTTTGAAGCGTATGGTTAGCAACTTCTACATGCTCTATACCTTCTTGAAATTCAGCTTCGGTTAATTCGACTTTGTTTTTGCTGGTATGCGTTTTTGTTTTATAGGAATAAACATCAACAGCAACCCCAAAAGATTCAGCTATTTCTTCAAAACAGGTGTCCGCACCAATTGCGCCACCAGAACGGCATGTAAAATTTGAACGTGTTTTATTTATCATCATTTATTTGTTTGATGCAAAATAAGACTTTGATAGCGCCAATTCGTGACGTACCGTTTTAAATTTAAAAGATGATTATTAAACGGTAAACAACATTTAAGATAAGTGGACTTAGTCTCTTTTCAAAAATTAAAAACAATAGCTATTTTTTGCGACGATATTGGGTTTTTTGGATTAGAAAAATGTATTGATTTTAGAAGGGATTATTTGGATTTACTTTTTTTCCGCGTTATCGATATACTTTGAAATTTTGTCAAATACATGCATTTCTTCGGAAATAAAATCCTTAATCTTTTCAGAATAATTATCGATAATTTTTTTCTTCGAAGTTTCAGATAAAAGCTCGGCAATAATGTTATCGTCATTAAGGTTGTATAATTTTGTCGTATTGTATATTACGGAAGTTTTCCCTGGATTACCGGCTAAATTTAATTCTTTACAAATATCACTTCCTTTATATTTGGCGAGTAATTTAGGATTCAAAACTATTCCATGAAATGTAACAAAATTACTACTCGTTCCTATGTTATACTTATAGTAGAAATAAATACTTTCTTTTCCTTTTTCGTGAATTAGTAAAAAATTAAAATTCCC
>NZ_AJXL01000184.1 GCF_000264055.1 Flavobacterium sp. ACAM 123
AAACCTTTTTTTTATGTTTGGATTGTAATTATTGGTTTCCCTCCAGAAATGCTTGTTGTTTGCATGGGTATTGAAGCCATCTGGCAATTTCAATTGCATACACAATATGTGAAAAAATTGGGGTTTATAGATAAATTTATCAATACACACACCATGCATCAGGTACACCACGCGCAGAATATTGAATACATGGATAAAAACCACGGTGGTATTCTTAATGTTTTTGACAGACTTTTTGGAACATGGAAAGAATTAGACGAATCCATAACTATAAAATACGGAGTTTCTGTACCTCCAGAGTCTTACAACCTGTTTGTAATTTTAACTCACGAATACAAAAATATTTGGGAGGACATGAAAAAATCAAAAAACTGGTATCACAAGTTCATGTATGTTTTCGCCGCTCCCGGGTGGAGCCATGATGGTAGTACACTTACTATAAAGCAAATTAGGTTTGAAATGGCAAAAGCATCTGAAAATAGTACTGCAACCACTATCTAATCGTAATTCTATAGACTACGAAATGAATCATTTTTGGGAAAAAAATAGTAACTCAGTCTAAATGGTTAGTTTACCACAACAAGAAAACAGCATCTAAAATTACTTTAGATGCTGTTTTTTTAATACGCGATAAAAAAATTATTGTTATTTAAGTGATTTCATGTCAATTACAAACCTATATTTAACATCATTATCTGTTACACGCTCATAAGCCGTATTTATATCTTTTATATCGATAAGCTCAATATCACTGGTGATATTATGTTCTCCGCAAAAATCCAACATCTCTTGTGTTTCTTTTATACCGCCAATTAAAGAACCGGCAATGCGCTTACGCCCCGCAATAATATTTCCTCCATGAAAAGGCTTTAAAGCCTCTACTGCGCCAACTAAAACCATCGTTGTATCAATTTTAAGTAATGCTAAATAAGGATCCATTTCATGACCTACAGGGATGGTGTTTAAAATAAAATCGAAACTATTATGGTGTTTCTTCATCTCCTCTTCATCTTTAGATACTAAAACTTCATGAGCTCCTAAACGTTTCGCATCTTTTCCTTTTTCTGGTGATGTGGTGATCATAACAACGTGTGCTCCCATAGCATTAGCAAATTTAACACCCATATGGCCTAGTCCGCCTAGACCGATCACGCCTACTTTATCCCCTTTTTTTACTTTCCAATGATTTAACGGTGAAAATGTCGTCACACCTGCGCATAACAAAGGCGCAGCTCCTGCTTCATCTAAGTTTTTTGGGATACGTAGTACAAATTTTTCATTTACAACTACTGAAGTGGAATAGCCGCCATACGTTTCTTTACCTTCAATATGTTTATCTGGGCTGTTGTAAGTAAATGTTGCTCCATTTTCGCAAAATTGCTCTAGATCTTGCTTGCATGGTGAACAAGTTTGACAAGAGTCGACCATACAACCTACACCTACTAAATCACCAACTTTGTGGCTGTGAACACCATTACCAACCTCCACTACTCTACCAATAATCTCATGTCCTGGTACCACTGGATATTTTGATCCTTTCCAATCGTTTCTTACTGCATGAATGTCACTATGACAAACACCACAATAAGTGATATCAATTTTTATATCGGCTGTTCCTACTGCTCTTCTTTGAATGTCTAAAGGTTTTAAATCTTCTGTTGCTGCTGCTGCACCGTATGCTTTTACTGTTGTAGTTGCCATAATAATTTGTTTTTTTAAAATTGTTTTAATTTATTTTTTATGCTTAATAATTCAGATATAAAATGACAAAATTCATTAGTTTCATGAACTACTTTCTGAACTTGTCCCACATCAATATTTAGTAAATCTCCATATAGGAGCCAACTAATTTTTGTAATGTCTCCATCCTCAAGCAGAGCGTAATACGAATATTATGTCTTACTTCTTATTTTGTTAATTAAGTTACTTATTTAGAAGCATTTGGATAATCTGTATATCCCTTTGCTCCTCCTGTGTAGAATGTATCTTTATCTCCTTCTGCTAAATCCAAGTTATTTTCAAAACGTTATACTAAATCTGGATTAGCAATGTACGGCTTTCCGTAAGCTACCAAATCTGCATCTCCGTCTTCGATTACTTTATTTCCTGTTTCTTGATCAAACGCAGCATTAATCATTAATGTTCCATTATATAAGGGACGGAAATGCTTCGCTATTTCTGTAACTGCATATGGTATTTCTGAAACATCTGTAAATGGCTCCGAAAGATGAATGTATGCTAATTTATAATCATTTAATTTTTTAATAATGTATTCAAATGTTGGTATTGTTTCTTCATCCATGGTTGTTCCAAATGGACCACTCAATGAGGGATTAAAACGGGCTCCGATTTTTTCCTCTTGAATAACATCTTTAACCGCGTCTAGAACTTCAAAAAACAAACGAGCTTTATTTTCAATACTTCCACCATATTCATCCGTTCTGTGATTAGACGTTCCGTTAAAGAACTGCTGAAACAAATAACCATTAGAGGAATGTATTTCTACTCCATCAAATCCTGCTTTTATTGCGTTTATAGCTGCATTTTGAAAATCTTTAATTGTAGTCTTAATATCTTCAACGGTCATTTCCCTTGGCGTAACAGTAACTTTAAATCCTTCTGGAGTAAATGACTTATCGTTAGGATTTATGGCTGAAGCAGATAATGGTAATGCTCCATTATGAAAATCGGGATGAGACATACGTCCTACATGCCACAATTGAATAAATATTTTCCCCCTTTATCATGTACGCGTTTGGTTACTTTTTTCCACCCTTCTACTTGCTCATCAGTATGGATACCAGCGGTATTAATGTACCCTATAGCATCCTTAGATACTTGTGAGCCTTCTGTAATAATTAAACCTGCTGAAGCACGTTGCTCGTAATACAAACCATGTAGCTCATCAGTTGGCACGTTGCCTTCATTATCTGCTCTACCGCGAGTCATAGGTGCCATTATTACTCGGTTTCTAAGGATAATATTTTTGTTAAATGGTGTTAATAGGTTTTGTTTACTCATATAAATATATTGTAAATAGTTTATAATCACAAACTTACGATAATATAACAGCAATATTGCTAACCATTATCAATTAGGATATATTTAACTATTTTTTTGCTAATCCCGCTTAATTTTTCGGGGGTGGCTTGAAGCTAGTTGGGAAGGTGATACTTTTAATACTATTTTATGTTCTAGGAGATGGAATAGAATTTAATGTAACATTTTGCAACAAAATATTTATGATTTATATTTCCACCGTTTAGTTGTGTTATAATACCAAACGAGTTTATGTTTTAGTCTAAATTCGTTTTAGTATAATACCGATGTAATATGAAAGTAGTACAATATAAGTGGACTATATTGAATGTACAATCGGTATTATTTTCACTCTTTCTTTCCTTCCAGAAACGAATTATTTTTATTTTCCTTTCTCTATTCTTGGATAAAATGAATGAATAACAAAAGACCTTCTAAAGCTAAAAAGTATTTTCTGCAACAGGTATCAGTTCAAATGTGGCACTATTAAGGAAAAAATACTTTTTAAATTACAGCTTTAAGAATAAGCTATTCGTACTATCATATCTTTTTTTCCCTTAGAAAGTAATGGTTTTTTTAGATTTTTAAATCGATATGAATTTACAAACCATAAAATGAAAGTACAATAATTAAAAACCGTAACAAAAATAGGCGTTGCTTTTACTTAATGAATTCGGTAAGTTGCTACAAACAAAAACAGCATCTAAATTAAATTTAGTATGCTGTTTTTTAAATTATACTATAAAAAAATTAAATTACTTATTTAAGTACGA
>NZ_AJXL01000185.1 GCF_000264055.1 Flavobacterium sp. ACAM 123
CTGAATTGGTCTTTTTTTTATCTTTTATTATGCCCTGGGGCATAATGCTTGGCACTTTTATCTTTATGGATTTTTTTTGCATGTCCTGGAGGAATCCTTTTTGCCTTATAATTAGAGCGGTGTGTTGTTGTCATGACACTGCAACTTGACAAGGATACGGTAAACAGAATAACCAAAAGGGTTACTGCAAATTTTGAAGCTTTAATAACTTTCATGATTTAAAATACTTTTTAGGATGCGAAATTAGGTTTTATTATTCGAACTTATAGCAGTTTTTTGGAGTGATACAGTAATTCATTCGGATGTCATGTTCATAAATATCAATAATCGACTCTTCAGCTTCAAAGAAGGAAAGTCCAATCTTAATGGTTTCCTGTCTGCACTCCGCTAAGAAAGTATCATAAAATCCTTTGCCGTACCCTACGCGATGCCCTAGTTTATCGTAAGCCAATAACGGTACAAAAACAACTTCAATTTTAGTCGAAGGAACTTCGAGACCGTTAACAGGTTCTGGAATGTTATACTTGTTTTTTTCGATTTTTGTATTGTCTGTCAGAAGAAAATGAGTCATCTTTCGAGTTTGCTTCTCATGCGCGCTATCGTTCGGGCCAAAATCAGATTTAGAAACAATGATTTCTTTGTCTTTTCCAGAGAGTAAGTGCAAGATTAACTCGGTGTCTACTTCTTTTTGTTCCGTAATGGGAAGAAAAACATGGAAATACGTATTTTCCCAAATAGGTAAGGCAAGCAGCTGATTGGCAATAGCCAAACTCATAGTTTCTATATCATTTTTAGAAAGTTGAGTTCTTAACGCTTTATATTTGGAGCGTAACTCCTTTTTGTTACTTTCCATCTCCAATAGTTTTTGAGATGTGGTAAACTGCATCTCCCTGATATACAATAGGAGAAAGGTTAGCATTAATTATGTAGCCATCGTTAGGAGCGTTTACTTTTTGTTCAAACTCTCCAAACGGGTCCGTAATGATAGCAAGAAGGGTGCCTTTATGGACATAACGACCTATACATCCATTGTCATGTAATAAACCAGAACATTGTGCTCGTATCCAAGACGACTTTTCAAGATAAATGGTTTCCGTCTCTGGTTTTTCAATAGTGTGTTTTGAATCTAACATATTAAGATGGTTTAAAAGACGTTTTACACCTTGCACACCAGCGTTTGATACAGATTCATCAATGTCAAGCGATTTTCCTCCTTCAAAAAGTAACATTTTGACGTTCAATTTATGGCTCGCATTCCTGAATGAACCCGCAACATTTTTAGAGAATAAAGTGAATGGGGCATTAAAGACATTAGCTAATGTTCTTAATTCCGGATTGTTTGGTGCGAGTCGAATCTGCGGTGCATTAAACCGGCTGGCTCCGCCGGCATGAAAATCAACTGCGTAATCAACCAATGGTAAAATGTCAGTAAGCATGTGATAGGCGAAGCGACTAGCGAGAGAACCATTTTTACTCCCTGGAAAAACGCGATTCAAGTCTCTGCCATCTGGAAACTTTCTACTTTTGTTTAAAAAACCAAACATGTTAATGACGGGAATACAAATAATGGTTCCTCTTTTAGGTTTATTAATTTTTTTAGTGATCAGTTGACGGACAATCTCAACGCCATTAATTTCATCACCATGAATTCCTGCTGAAAAAAGAACAACAGGACCATCGATTTTAGAACGTCGGACTATTATTGGGATTTTAAGTTCTGCTGTGTTGTGTAATTTAGCAATTTCCATATCTATCGTTTTGCTTTCGCCTGGCAAAATGGATTCTCCTAAAATGATTATGGGTTTTATATTTTTCATGATGTATTAAAAAATCAAAATTAGAGATTATTATTTGTAATTCGTAAATTTGGCCTCAAATAGATAAATAAATTCAAAGTAATAAGAATGATATGCATCTCGCTAAATCAAGACGTATCTTTGTGAAATAACATTATAATGCAAAATCCAACTTTAGCACTTCAAATACAAACTTTACCTGATGGTCCTGGCGTATATCAATATTATGATAAGGATGGAAAAATCTTGTATGTGGGGAAAGCCAAGAATCTAAAAAAGCGAGTTTCCTCCTATTTCAATAAAATTCATGATACTGCCAAAACGAATGTATTGGTAAAAAAGATTGTAACTATAAAGCACATTGTAGTTCCGACAGAAACAGACGCACTATTGTTAGAAAACAATCTTATAAAAACCTTGCAGCCGCGCTACAATGTATTGTTGCGTGATGACAAAAGCTATCCGTGGTTGTGCATAAAAAAAGAGCCTTTTGCCCGCATTTTTGCCACTAGGAGAATGGTGAAGGACGGCTCGGAATACTTTGGTCCCTACACTAGTTTTAAAACCGTCAATACAATCTTAGAGCTAATAAAAGAACTTTATCCATTGAGAACATGTAATTATGATTTAAGTAATTCGAACATCGAAAGCGGGAAGTTTAAGGTTTGCCTCGAATATCATATTGGGAATTGCAAAGGACCTTGTGAGGGGTATGAATCTTTGGAGAATTATCAAAAGCAAGTGGATGCCATTCGAGAAATACTGAAAGGAAATTTCAAAGAAAGCATGAAAGACTTCAAAAGAGTAATGATGGAATTAGCTCAGAATATGCATTTTGAAGAAGCGCAGAAGATAAAGGAGAAAATCGAAGTGCTGGAGAATTATCAATCTCGCTCCACTATTGTAAATCCAAAAATCACTAATATCGATGTGTTCTCCATCGTTTCTGATGAAAGTGCCGCGTATGTGAATTTTTTACAAATTTCACATGGTTCGATTATTCGCTCTCATACCATGGAAATTAAGAAGAAGCTGGAGGAAACGGATGCGGAATTGTTAGAATTAGCCATCATAGAACTACGGGAACGTTTCCAATTGTTGTCTAGGGAAGTTATTGTTCCGTTTCCGGTTGACTTGGGTGAACACTTAAAAGTGACAGTCCCGCAGCTGGGTGATAAAAAGCAAATTTTGGACCTTTCTGTTCGAAATGCGAAGTTTTATAGAATCGAGCAATTGAAGCAACTGCAAATTGTAGACCCAGACCGACATACTAATAGAATCATGGCACAAATGAAAAAAGACCTGCGATTGTCATTTGAACCTCGACATATTGAATGTTTTGACAATTCAAATATTCAGGGGACAAATCCAGTTGCTGCCTGTGTCGTTTTTAAGGACGGCAAGCCAAGTAAGAAAGATTATCGTCATTTTAATATAAAAACGGTTGAAGGACCGGATGATTTTGCCTCAATGACTGAAGTGGTGTATCGACGGTATAAAAGACTTTTAGATGAGAATCAATCTTTGCCACAGTTGATAATTATTGACGGGGGAAAAGGACAATTATCAGCAGCGCTTAAAAGTATTGATGATTTGGGTTTGAGAGGAAAAATCGCAATAATAGGTATAGCTAAGAGGCTGGAAGAATTATTTTATCCCGGAGATTCAGTTCCGTTATATTTAGATAAAAAATCAGAAACCTTGAAAGTAATTCAGCAATTGCGAAATGAAGCGCATCGATTTGGAATCACACATCACAGAGACCAAAGGAGTAAAGCAGCTTTAAATTCGTCGATAGAATCTATTCCGGGGATTGGCGAAAAAACTATGTTAGCGTTAATACAACATTTTAAAAGTGTTAAGAGATTGAAATTAGCGACAGAAAAAGAGATTTCTGATGTGATAGGTATTTCAAAAGCCAAAAAAATTGTCGACTTTTACAAAATAGTAACTGAATGACTTTAAGGAGAATATTAATTAAATAAACGGTATTACCATTAAAACC
>NZ_AJXL01000186.1 GCF_000264055.1 Flavobacterium sp. ACAM 123
ATAATGGAAAGGGTTTTTTGTATTTTGTAAATTTCTGATCAGTCGTTACTTGCAAGTTTAGAAAGCAATCTTAAAAACTCAATGTATAACCAGACGAGAGTAATCATTAAGCCCATTGCGCCAAACCACTCCATGTATTTAGGCATTTTTTGCGTCACGCCTTTTTCGATTCGGTCAAAGTCCAAGAATAAATTTAAAGCAGCGATAATAATTACAAATACACTAATTCCTATACTCATCATTGAATTGCCGTGGTGAACAGGGGCAAAGCTGGTAAACATCGAAACTACCCAAGAAATAATGTAATACGTTGCAATAGCAAGAGTAGCTGCTACGACAACTGATTTAAATTGCTCCGTTACCTTCACTATTCTATATTTATATAATCCCAGACAGACTGCGAATGTTACAAATGTTGCGCCAACTGCTTGTATTACAATGCCAGGATATTTAGCTTCAAAGATGGCAGAGACCCCTCCAATAAATAGGCCTTCGAATAAGGCATATCCAGGAGCTAAATAAGGAGAGTATTGTGGTTTGAAAGCGGCAAAAACCACTAGAATTAATCCCGCTATCGCGCCGCCAATTGCGGGTATTATTGGGTTTGTGCCATTAAAAGCCATCCACCAAATTACTATTGCAGAGGCAATAAGCAACAAAAACAACAGTAATGTTTTATTCATGGTGCCGGACAAAGTCATTTCTTGGTCGTAATCAATAACAGAGGCATGATGTACTTCTTCCTTTTTTGATGCTGTTGTAGTCGAAAAAGACTTATTAGTTAAAAACGGATTTTTCGTTTTATAATTCATGTTAAATAAAATTTATTTTGTAAAGATAAAATAAAATCGAGCACAAAAAAACCGTCTTGTTTAATTTTTGACAAGACGGTTTTTGATTTAGTATAATTTCGATTACTCTATTTCTGAAACTCTCATGGTATTGACCATTCCCTTTTCTTTAATAGGCATTGCGGCTAAGTTGATTAAGAAGTCACCTTTAGAGACGTATCCCTTTTCTCTTGCGATTTCGTTAACATCAGTTACAGTGTCATCAGTACTTACTATTTTATCATAGTAATAAGACTTCACTCCCCATAGCAAGCTCAGTTGTGTAACTATTCTTTTATTTGATGTGAACACTAAAATATGTGCTGATGGTCTCCAAGCAGATATTTGGAATGCGGTATAACCACTATTTGTTAAAGTGCAAATTGCTTTCGCTTTAATTGCGTCGGCCATAATTGCGGCATGACGACAAATTGTCTTAGTGATAAAACGTTTTGTTTTTATTTGTGGTGTGTTCTGAGGCACGTGAATTAATGGAGAGTTTTCAACAGCTTTAATAATCTGTGTCATTTTCTCGATTACTTGCACAGGATAATTACCAGTAGCAGTTTCTCCTGAAAGCATTACGGCATCTGACCCGTCCATAACAGAGTTTGCAACGTCATTTACTTCAGCCCTTGTTGGAGTCAAACTGGTGATCATGGTCTCCATCATTTGAGTAGCAACAATAACTGGAATTCGAGCCATTTTTGCTTTGCGAATCAATTCTTTTTGAACCAAGGGTACTTCGTGTGCAGGGAGTTCAACGCCAAGGTCACCACGAGCTACCATTAAACCATCACAATAAGCGACGATTTTATCTATGTTTTCTAATGCTTCTGGCATTTCTATTTTGGCAATAATCGGAATTTTATGATCGGAATGCTCTGCAATTAGATTTTGTAGGTCTTTTAAATCTTGGGGTGTCTTTACAAATGAAAGTGCAATCCAATCTACTTTTTGTTCAACGGCAAAAATAGCATCAGCAATATCTTTTTCTGTCATTGCAGGAAGAGATATTTTTGTATTAGGCAGATTGACCCCTTTTTTAGACTTCAATTCACCACCTTGTATTACTCTGGCAACTACTTCTGTGTTTTTGTCAGTTTCGACAATCTCAAAAATCAGTTTTCCATCATCTAATAAAATTCTTTCTCCAGGATTAACATCATTGGGAAAGTTTTTATATTTCATGAACACTTTTTGAGCAGTTCCAAGAATATCTTCGGCTGTTGTAAATGTAATTAAATCACCGTCATGTACTATAACGCCTTCATTCATTACTCCCACGCGAAGCTTTGGTCCTTGTAAGTCTCCAAGTATTGCTGTAGTATAGCCATACTCATCATTAAGATCTCTAATGATTTTCATTTTTTCTTTGACATCAGCATAATCGGCATGAGAAAAATTAACTCTGAACACGTTTACACCTGCGTCAATCATTTCTTTTATTATCTCTCTTGTGCTACATGCAGGTCCTAATGTCGCTACAATTTTGGTTTTTTTGTCTGAAATCATTTGTCTTAAAAAATTAAATTGTTTTTAGATTTTATTTTACTTGTATCTACGATATAAACCGCTGATATATTATCGATGGTATTTAATATTGTTCTTATTTTAGTGGCATTCATCGTATCTTCCGTGTTTTCAATTTTTAAAAAATAATCTGCTTTTTTAAATTCTGGAAGTAGATATACTCGTGTAGAAATTTCCAGTTTTGTATTTGAAAATAAATTTTGGACAGGATCTATTTTTTGCTGTGCTACTTCGTTTTTATTTTGAATTAAATTCCAAGAGACTGCATGTTCTAAATCATAATAATAAAATCTGGAAAAAGCTGTCTCTCCTTCTTTTATATTGATTTGGACTTCATCCTTACTTTTACCTAAGTTTATAGAAAGCTTTTGGTTGATAAAATAGGCTAATCGATAGTCTTCTAATGACGTATGTATAGCAATAAGATGGTAATCTATTTCGTCAAATTCGCCAAAATTCAGTTTATGAATTGCCATTTAATGATAAAATAAGATGTAAATATAGTGTATCCAAGGAAGTTATGACGCACTAATGCAGGTTGTTTTGATGAATTTACTAACTAAAACGTTATAGCTCTAAGTAAATTGCTGTTATTTCTTATCCATTTTTTCTTGTAATGCAAAATAAGTGCGCTGTGATGCTTTTTCTTCTGCTTTCTTTTTTGAGGTAGCTCTTGCTTTTGCGATTACCTTACCGTCGATACTTAATTTCACCCCGAAGAAACGTGTCCCATCTATTCCGTCGTCTTCATAAATATCATAATAAAATATTTTTTTCTCCTTTTGACACCATTCGATAACCAGACTTTTATAGCTGATTACTTTTCCTTCTAAGCGGGAAATGTCCACATATGGAACGATGACTCTTTTTTGAATAAATTTTTCGCAATACTCATAACCTCGGTCCAGGTAAATTGCGCCTATTAAGGATTCAAAAATATTACCGTGTATGTTTTCTCCAAAATGCTGCACGGGGACTTTACTTTCGATAAACCGAATTAGATTTAAATCTTTACCTAGTTCATTCAGGTGTTCTCTACTTACAATTTTTGAACGCATTTTGGTGAGATAGCCTTCGTCTCCTTGCGGTGCTTGGTTAAATAAATGTGCCGCAATTACCGAGCTTAACATGGCGTCGCCAAGGAATTCCAAGCGTTCGTAATTTATGGGGTGCCCTTCTGCATTTATCTTACTGGTGGAACGATGCGTAAATGCTTTTTTGTAGTGGTCTATGTTTTTAGGGGGGAATCCTAAAATAGTTTGAATAGAATTAAAAAAATACCGTCTTCTACTGACGGGAGTTTGTTAATAATTTTTTTATTTTTATTATTCTATTTAGTATTACTAAGTACTAATTTTTTAACTTTAAAT
>NZ_AJXL01000187.1 GCF_000264055.1 Flavobacterium sp. ACAM 123
CTACCTTTCTTTTTTATGCAAACTAAAATTTTTATTTTTTTACTATCATGAATTCCGATCGTCTGTTTGTAGCGTGATCGTCTTCGCTACATTTAGGATCACACTCTATTTTTAATTCAGATTCTCCAAAACCTTTTCCTGATATATTTTCAGGACTAACTCCTTTAGAAACGATATAATCTACAGTAGATTTCGCTCTTCTCTCGGAAAGATTCATATTATAATCGTCTTTACCTCTTGAATCTGTATGTGATTTTACATAAACTGCTAATTCAGGGTTTTGAGCCATTATGTAAACTAACTTATCCAAAACTTCAGCGGCCTGAGTTGTTATAGCACTTCTGTTATTTTCAAAATAAATTGTATTTAAAATAATTTCAACTTCAGTAACAACAACCTCTTCTATAGGAACCAAAGAGATATCTACTCTTGCACTTCCGCTCGCAGTTTTTAAAGCAACGCTTTTTTGAGAAATAAAACCATCCTTGTTTATTCCAACAACATACTCTTTGTTACAATCTACATCAAATGTTAATTCGCCGCTCTCATTAGACAATAATTTATCTACAACAATATCATTTTTATCAAAAAGAGCTACTCTAGAATTTGATAATGGATTACCTGTCTTGGAATTTTTAACAACTGTTACTATTTGCGATTTACAGATTGGAATAGCACTGTATATATTGTCAACACCAGAACGATTACTTGATACAAAACCTATATTGTTATCTTTATTCAAAGTAAAAGCAAAATCATCCTTTTCTGAATTAATAGGTTTACCAATATTATTAGGCTGACTACCATTTTTCAAATCCACCGAAAAGATGTCATACCCCCCAAAACCTGTTAACCCTTTTGAGGAAAAATACAACAAATTATCGTCCGCAATGAAAGGGAAACTTTCGTCACCGGGAGTATTTATCTTATTACCTAAATTTTCAGGCGTTCCGAAACTCCCATCGGAATTCACTTCAACCTTCCATATATCGATACCTCCTATTGACCCAGGCATATTTGAAGAAAAATAAAGCGTCTTTCCGTCCTGAGCTATTGATGGGTTATTGGTTGAATAACTTTTACTGTTAAAAGACAGTGGAGTTATTTCAGTCCACTTACCATTTTCCTTTCTCGCTTTGTATAAGTTAACCTGGCCAATCTTTAATTTATTTACATTGTCTTTTTGATACAAATCATCATTGAAACTTTCACTAGCAAAATAAATAGCATTACCGTCTTTAGACAACGACACTGGCCCTTCATGAAATCTTGTATTAAGTTCTGAAACTGAGCTTGGTTCTGAATAGGTCCCATCTGTATTATACGTAGATTGATAAATATCTAAAAATGGTTCATTATTCACACCGTATGTTTTGCCACCTACATTTCTTGCACTGGCAAAATACAAGGTGTTATCATACATCACTGCTCCAAAATCAGATTTTTCAGAGTTTATTTCTAATTTATTAACCAAGAATAATTTCTCCTTTTTCAAAAGTTTAGAGAGATAATCCTTATCAGCTATAAAATCAATAGCCCTTTGATCATTTGGCTTCATACTTGCAAATTGCTTCATCTGAACATTAGACTCTTCATACTTCCCATTCGATTTTAGTACCTGTGCATAGTTATAATATAGCGCGGCGTCTCGTTTAGTAATTATGGCCTTTTCATACCATTTTTCAGCCTCGACAGTATTAGCCATGTTGTAATTAGAATCTCCAAGCCGTTTATACACATAAGTGTCTGTGTTTCCTTTTTCAACTAATAAAAGATATTCCTTAGCTGCTTGAACATATTCATACTGCTCAAACAATTTATCTGCGTTCTTGGTTTCTTTATTTTGTGCTTTTAGCGAAAATCCCGTAAGTACTAAAAACGATAGTATGGTAAATTTTTTCATTAATCGTAAAATTTAATATTAGAAAAATCTTGGTGAACGTGAAACTTTTTTCGAAACAAATATATCATACAATAGAATAAATTCATGTGAAGACGGACTAGTTACCTTCAAATCCGAAATAATATGATCGTAGGCGTAACCTACTCTTAATTCCGGTGTCACGGCAAAATTTACCATACCACCAAAACTATCTTCCAGTCTATATGTAGCACCTATTTCAAATTTTTCTTGGTACAAAAAATTTACAGATAGGTCTAATGAAGGACTCACATTAGATGCAGATTTCAACATAAATGATGGCTTGAACTTTAACTCATTGTTAACGTCAAATACATAACCCGCGGTTAAAAAGTAGTGAGACACGTCTGAACCATATTCACGTCCATTATAATCTAAATGTACCGACTTTACTAAATTCGGAATCGAAAAAGCAACATAATAATTTTCTGTATAATAAAATGCTCCAGCACCTAAATTTAATGAAGCATCACTTATGTCTTCTCCAAAAATTCCTTCGGAAGGATCTGGCAAGGAAGACTGAATGTCTCTTAAACCAACTTGATGAAACGAGACACCTGCTTTTATTCCTAAAGCCAGTCTACTAGTCTCATTTAATTGTAAGGTGTATGAAAAATCACCAAATACGTTCTGTTCCGTTACCGGCCCTATCTTATCTGAGATAAAAGACAAACCAACTCCAACATTTTCGCCTACGGGTGCATGTCCGGAAAAGGTAAAAGAAGTGGGAGCATCTTCAATATTAACCCATTGCTTTCTGTATAAAGCTCCAAAAGAGATACTTTCTTTAGAACCTGCATACGCAGGGTTGACGATATTCATATTATACATATATTGCGTATAATGAGGGTTCTGTTGCGCATTTGCACCTATATAGGCAATAAGAACTAAAAGAGAGGTCAAAATTATTTTATTCATGTCTATTTGTTTTTCGTTTTATTCGTCCAGAAATTACTCGTGGAATCCAAAAATAAATTAATTTTCTATTTTTCTCTGATTAAATAGATCCAACCTGTTTTTGTTTCGCCTTTGTTAAGTTCCATTACATAGTAATAAGTTGCACTTGGAAGATTCTCTCCTTTATCTGACTGTCCCTTCCATTGATCTGTATAATTAGATTGCTCATAAACTTTAATTCCATATCTATTAAATATCCCCAGTTTTCTCACATCCATTAATCTCAAATCAAAATAATCATTTGACCCATTACCATCTGGCGATATTCCTTTTTGTATATTACAATAAATGGTTTCGACTGTAATCGCTTTTGTTGCCTCACAACCTGTTGCAGTCGACACTATAGTTAAAGTATAGTTTAAAGGGAAAACTTCTTTTGCAAAACTTGAAACAATCACATCAGAAATATTTAAAATGTTTGAGTTAGTGCCTACTGCGGAACCAGTATTATCTTTCCATTGATAACTTACATTATTTGGATCATACGAATTTGCCAATGGACTAGCTGTAGCCAAATATTCCTTATTTGTACAGTCTCCTACAATTTCAAATTGAATTTGCGTAGGAATAGGATTTATGGTTACCGTCGCACTGGTAGCACACAACCCTAAGGTAGTAGTTACTGTATAACTTCCCGATAATGCTGTTATCGTATTTCCTGAAATTAAAACTCCCGTCGATGGATTTACTGAGTAAGTGTAGGAAGCATCATAATTTGTGATAGTAAAACTTCCTACCGCAACACCACAGGTTGGCTGTGTTACACTACTTAGTGTTGGCTGTGCCGGAGTAAAAGG
>NZ_AJXL01000188.1 GCF_000264055.1 Flavobacterium sp. ACAM 123
AAGATTATTCTGTAATGTATCAAATTCTATTTAAACCTTATTCAGGTAGATGAATACGCTTTGTTTGTTTATAACAAAGTCAAGTTTTTTATCAAGGCAAACCCCAGTGCGCATTATTCTTTATTGCAATTAAAGGCCCTGTAGTCGTTTTTATATTTTAAAGGTCTTTATAAGACAAGCTTAAGGTGGCTGTTCTCTAAATCAGCGCTGAAAAAAGGAAAATTTGTAGAAATAAGGCCTTTTTTAGGATAAAATGCTGCTGTTCGATCCGCTTTTCTTAGCAATTCATATTTCAATAGATACAGTTATCTTAACGCCGCCTGCGCAGCTGCTAAACGTGCGATAGGTATTCTGAAGGGAGAGCAACTAACATAGTCCATTCCAATTGTATGACAGAATTCTACTGAACTGGGATCACCGCCGTGTTCACCACAAATACCTATTTTAAGCTGCGTTTTTGTTGCGCGTCCTTTTTTAGTTGCTATTTCGATCAATTGGCCAATACCTTCCTGGTCTAAAACTTGAAATGGATCTGACTTTAGTATCCCTTTCTCAATATATATTGGTAAAAATTTACCGGCGTCATCTCGGGAGTAACCAAATCCCATTTGCGTGAGATCATTAGTTCCAAATGAGAAGAAATCAGCTTCTTCTGCAATTTGATCAGCGATTAGACAGGCCCGTGGTATCTCAATCATAGTCCCAATTAAATAGTCAATTGTATCTCCTTTTTCTTCAAATATTCGGTCGATAATTGTCTTCAATAATTCCTTCTGTAGTTTCAGCTCTTTAACTGTACCAATCAGCGGAATCATAATTTCAGGAAACGTTTTAATCCCTTCCGCCTTTAGTTCTAATGCTGCTTCGATAATCGCCTTAGCTTGCATCTCTGTAATTTCAGGATAGGTTATTCCTAATCTGCAGCCTCTATGACCTAACATAGGGTTAAATTCTTTGAGGTCCTGTACTTTTTGTTTTATTGTTTCAATAGAAACACCCATTTCAAAAGCCATTTCCTTTTGATTTTCTATATTATGTGGAATAAATTCATGAAGTGGTGGATCGAGTAGACGGATGGTTACAGGAAGATTAGCCATGGCTCTCAGTACCTCTTTTAAATCTTGTCTGTGTATTGGTAACAATTTATCCAACGCTTTCCTTCTACCGGTTTCATCTTCTGATAAAATCATTTCCCTGATTCGCATTATTCTTTCGCCTTCAAAGAACATATGCTCTGTACGGCAAAGCCCAACTCCTTCAGCACCATATTTTATTGCATTTTTGCATTCCCTTTCAGTCTCTGCATTTGCTCTTACTCCAAGGACTCGGTACTTATCGGCTAATTTCATAATAGTTTCAAAATCATCACTTAATTCACCATCCTTCGTTCGTATTTTACCTTTGTAAACTTCGCCGGTTGTTCCGTTTAACGAAATCCAGTCGCCTTCGTGGAACACTTGTTTATCGATAGTCATTTGTCTGGTTTTGTAATTAACGATTACACTGCCTGCTCCTGAGACGCAGCATTTACCCATACCTCGAGCTACAACGGCCGCATGAGAAGTCATGCCTCCTCTTGCTGTTAGTATACCTTTTGCAATATTCATTCCTTCTAAATCTTCAGGAGAAGTTTCAACTCGAACAAGAATCGAGAATTGATATTTATGTGCTTCATCAGCAAAAAAAACAATTTGCCCTGTCGCAGCGCCGGGAGACGCTGGAAGTCCTTTGGCGATTATCTTTGCCGCTTTAATAGCCTCACCATCAAAAACGGGATGTAGAAGTTCTTCTAGCTTTGAAGGCTCCTGCATTAGTAAGACCTGCTCTTCATTAATCAGCCCCTCAGCTAATAAGTCAATTGCAATTTTCATCATGGCTGCAGCTGTGCGCTTACCGCTGCGCGTTTGCAACATCCAAAACTTACCTTCTTGTACCGTAAACTCTATATCTTGCATATCATTATAATGCTTTTCAAGTATAGCTTGCGTAGTATTTAATTCTGCGTAAGTAGTGGGCATAAGCTCTTCGAGGGATGGGTATTTAGTTTTACGATTTATTTCAGAAACACCTGCCGAAGCTGCCCATGTTTTGGAGCCCTTTAAGGTTATTTGTTGTGGAGTTCTTACGCCAGAAACAACATCTTCACCTTGCGCATTTATTAAATATTCGCCATTAAAAATATTTTCTCCAGTCGATGCGTTCCGTGTAAATGCAACTCCTGTACCTGAATTTTCTCCCATATTGCCAAAGACCATCGCTTGAACATTTACAGCCGTTCCCCATTCTTCCGGTATTTGTTGCATAGTACGGTAATAAATCGCTCTGGGGTTCATCCAACTATCAAAAACAGCAGTAATACTGGCCCAAAGTTGGTCCCACGGATTTTCTGGAAACTTTTTACCGGTTTGCATTTCACATAAATCTTTGAAGTCACGAACCATCTGTTTTAAGTCAGCGACATCGAGATCGCTATCTAGTTCAATTCCTCTATTTCTTTTGTATTTTTCTACAATTTCTTCAAAAGGGTTTTGGTCTTCTTTTGTCAATGCGCTAACTCCTAAGACAACAGCGCCAAACATTTGGACGAAACGTCTATAAGTATCCCAAGCAAATCTACTATTTCCTGTTTTTGCAATTAATCCTTTAACTGAATCATCATTCATACCCAAGTTAAGGACGGTGTCCATCATTCCAGGCATAGAAACACGAGATCCAGAGCGAACGGATAGTAAGCAAGGATTTTCGTTACTTCCAAAGCGGGTTCCCATGCTCTTTTCAACTTTAGCAATAGCTATTTGTACCTCAGTCATTAATAAAGAAACAACATTATCTTTACCTATTTGGTTGTATTCTGTACAAGTTTTAGTTGTTATTGTAAATCCAGGCGGAACTGGTATGCCCATTATACTCATTTCAGCCAAGTTAGCCCCTTTACTTCCCAGTAAATTTTTCATAGCACTATTGCCATCCGCAACTCTATCTCCAAAACTGTAGACTCTCATTTTAACATCTTGAGGTGTGTTCATTTCTGTAACGTGATTTAGTATTAATTTGATTATATTTTTAAATTTATTAGGAACAAATTCATTACTCTTAAAAGTAATTGAGACGTATGATGTCCCTCATATATGAAACTTTATGGGCTGTATATTGCTATCATTTATATCTAAGTAAATTCATACGCTATATTACGCAATCGTTTTCGTAGAAACAAATAAATCGTGGTAAATAGTTACGTTAAAAGTTATAATTATGTTTTTTATTTTGAAACTATCCCATAAATCAAGAATTATCGGTAAGAATTTTTGAGGGCTGCGATGCATATGTAAGAAACAGATATATATAGTTTCATTTTTGCTGCTTGTTTTGATGAAATCACCGTCTACTTGTTTGTCATACTAAAAGGATTTCAATCATATTTTAGTTTTTTTTAGTATGTTTCTACGAAATATAAGAACACTACAGTATAATTAGACTATGTTGAGAATCTAATCGGTATCATATATAAAA
>NZ_AJXL01000189.1 GCF_000264055.1 Flavobacterium sp. ACAM 123
AACGGAAATAATTAAAAATTTAGATGATTTTACCAATACTGAAAAGAAAGAATTATTTACGTTAATGGACACAAAAGTACTGCCAGAGTTAACAGCTAAGGACTTGAAATTTTCAAGTAATGACATTGAAAATCAAATTATTGGAAGACTAAATGAAATGGCTATGGTAGACGGCGAATTTGAGCCAGCAGAAATAAGGTTTATTGAAAATTTAAAAAACAAAGCTATATAGTACAACGTTATTTTTAGAATTGTACTTAGGAGAGGAGGATATTGATACGGTAAGTAAGATTGATGAATTAGTAAATAATTATTTAAAATTCATTTTAGCACCTCAATTTGAACATATAAATGTAAATAATCAGAAAATGAATAATTCAATTATTAAAGTTGCCTTAGCTACCCTACTCCTCCTCTGTCTCCTCGACATGCCCTACGGTTTTTACCAATTCGTGCGCTTTACAGCAATGGTAGGATTCGCCTATTTGGCGTATTCAGCAAATGAGCAAAGTGAGAAAAACGAACTATTTATCTATATCGCCTTAGCGCTTCTATTTCAACCCTTTTTCAAGATAGCATTAGGAAGAACTGTTTGGAATATAGTAGATGTAATTGTAAGTATTGGGTTGGTGATTTCGGTAATCAAAGATTCAAAAATAAGATTGAAGGGATAATCTAAGCATAATAGTAAAGTAATGATAGTAAATATTGTCTCATCCTGAAATAGCGATCAATTAATAACATCAAGAAAAAACTTATTGCCTACACAGCAAAACGAATTTAAAAATGCTTTAAACTGTAGCAAATTGAGGGAAACCGTAAAGTAAATCAATTATGGAATCCTATTTTTGATTTTATTCAAACTGCTGATATAAATAGTGATACATTATTTATTAATAGTACTGCAAGCTGTTCAAGATTTGGATAGGTTATTTCTTTATAAAAGTATAAATTTACATGTTGACGTTTCTAGTTTTTTAAATCTAAAAACACCAGTATTTTAAAAAATTAAGCATAACATTACAACCCTAAATTTCAATGAATCAATCCGTACACAATAAATTAGTTTCTTTCATTTGGTCTATTGCAGACGACTGCCTTCGTGATGTTTACGTACGAGGAAAATACCGAGATGTCATTTTACCCATGGTCGTATTACGTCGATTAGACGCTTTACTCGAACCAACCAAAGAGGCCGTAATGCAAGAATTAGCCTTCCAGAGAGACGAAGCTAAATTCACTGAATGGGACGAAAACGGTTTGCGTGCTGCTTCAGGATATGTTTTTTATAATACAAGCGACTGGACTTTACAACGCTTACACGATACGGCAACCAACAGCCAACAATTATTACAAGCCAATTTTGAAGATTACCTAAATGGTTTTAGTTCGAATGTAAAAGAGATTATCGAAAAATTCAAACTCAAAAGTCAGGTGCGTCACATGGCATCCAAAGATGTTTTGTTAGATGTATTAGAAAAATTCACTTCTCCAGATATCAACGTGACTCCTTTTGAGAAAAATGATTCTAACGGTCGAAAATTACCTGCACTGACCAATCTTGGAATGGGCTATGTATTTGAAGAGTTAATTCGAAAATTCAACGAAGAAAATAACGAAGAAGCAGGAGAGCACTTTACACCACGTGAAGTAATCGATTTGATGACGCACATTATTTTCGACCCTATAAAAAACAATTTACCGCCCGTAATGACTATTTATGATCCGGCTTGTGGTAGTGGCGGAATGTTAACCGAAGCTCAAAATTTCATTAAAGACGAAGAGGGCGAAATTCGTGCTGTAGATTCAGATGTGTATTTGTACGGAAAAGAAATCAATGACGAGACTTATGCCATTTGCAAAAGTGACATGATGATTAAGGGGAACAACCCTGAGAACATTCGAGTGGGTTCTACCCTATCTACGGATGAATTTGCAGGAACTACTTTCGATTTTATGTTGTCTAATCCGCCTTATGGGAAATCTTGGGCTAGTGAGCAAAAATACATCAAAGACGGTAAGGAAGTAATTGACGGCCGTTTTAAAATTCGCCTAAAAAACTATTGGGGAATCGAAGAAGATGCCGATGCAATTCCGCGTTCCTCAGACGGACAATTGTTGTTCTTGATGGAAATGGTCGACAAAATGAAACCGCTTTCGCAAAGTCCTTCAGGAACACGCATTGCCTCTGTACACAACGGGAGTAGCTTGTTTACAGGTGATGCAGGAGGAGGTGAAAGTAATATTCGTAGGTACATTATCGAAAATGACTGGCTAGAAGCCATTGTACAACTACCCAACAACTTGTTTTACAACACAGGGATTACCACCTACATTTGGATTCTTAGCAACAATAAAACCGCCAACCGTAAGGAAAAAGTGCAGTTGATTGATGCGGGACAATTGTATCGAAAGCTCCGAAAAAACCTCGGAAACAAAAACTGTGAGTTTGCTCCAGAACACATCACCGAAATTGTACAAACCTATACCGATTTACAAGCCGTAGAAAGAACCGCTGACGAAGGCATAGCTGCCAAAGTATTTGATAACAGCGATTTTGGTTACCACAAAGTGACCATCGAAAGACCCAAACGTTTGAAAGCACAGTTCACAGCAGAGCGCATTGCCGAATTGCGTTTTGACAAAAGCTTACGCGAACCGATGCAATGGGTGTACGAAACCTATGGCGAAGCTATTTATACAGATATTAAAAAGCACGAAAAAACCATAAGCGATTGGTGTGAGAAGCAAGAGCTAAACCTCAATGCCAAACAATTAAAAACCTTGACCACCGAAGCAATTTGGAAAAAGCAATTGGACCTAATGACCTTGGGACAAACGCTAATGAT
Organism: Flavobacterium sp. ACAM 123; assembly: GCF_000264055.1. Classification (GTDB taxonomy): domain Bacteria; phylum Bacteroidota; class Bacteroidia; order Flavobacteriales; family Flavobacteriaceae; genus Flavobacterium. Next base: position 2,850 of record NZ_AJXL01000189.1, read on the forward strand.
AGCCGTAGGAACAGACGAATACAATGATTTCAATCTTTTTAAAGACAAAGTAGCTGCAGTTGTAAAAGCCAACAAACTAAAGGTAAGCGCATCAGAATTGAACGCTATTTACAACGCCATTTCTTGGTACGATGCCGATGCCGAAAAAGTGATTAAAAACACCACCAAATTAGCAGGTGACAAACTCGAAAAGCTGTTAGCCTACTTGGATTGCAAAACAGACCGATTAGCAGATTATGGTTATTTCCCAACAGCTAAAAAAGGGGAATATACAGTTTATGAAGCCGAAAGTGATTTGCGAGACACCAAAAACATTCCTTTAAAAGAAAACATACACGATTATTTTGTTCGTGAAGTGCAACCGCACGTTATCGAAGCTTGGATAAATTTGGACGCAACCAAAATTGGCTACGAAATCAGTTTTAATAAATATTTCTACCAACACAAACCATTACGTGCTATTGAAGAGGTAACTGCGGATATTTTAGCATTAGAACAACAAAGCGATGGACTAATAGCTGAAATTTTAAACTTGGTATAAGAATGGAATCAGAAATTA
>NZ_AJXL01000190.1 GCF_000264055.1 Flavobacterium sp. ACAM 123
ATTATATAGTATTTTTTTTACCAGCCTCCGCTCGAACCTCCTCCCGAGAAGCCTCCGCCGCCAAATCCACCACCGAATCCGCCGCCTCCGCCGCCAAACCCTCCGCCAGAGGATCCTCCGCCAAAACCTCCCCGTCCGCCACTTCCAAGACTGCTGAGAACTAGGATGTCCAGTAAACTTGGTCCTCGACCACCACGGTTTCCTGAATTCCCGCCACCACCACCTTTGTTTTTAGAAATAAGGACAAGGATGATTACGATAATAATAACGAAGGGTAAAATAGGGAAACTTTTTCCTTTGGTCTTCTGTTTTCTTTCTCCTTTGTATTTGCCTTTAAAAACGTCTATTAAAGCATCTGTTCCTTTGTCAAGACCATTGTAGTAACTCCCGGATTTGAATTCAGGCGTAATAATATTTCTAATTATTTCACCGCCAATTCCCGCAGTTAGGCGATCCTCAAGACCGTAACCAGGATTAATTGCTATTTTTCTTTCCGCTTTTGCCACCAGAATTATAACACCGTTGTCTTCTTTTGCTTGACCGATTCCCCAAGTTTGAGCCCATCGAGTGGCCAACTGGCTTACATCTTCGCCTTTTAGGCTTTCAATGGTAATAACTACTATTTGTGTAGTAGTGGAGTCAGAATATTTGATTAACTTTTCCTCTAATTGGAGTTTTTCGGTTGAACTAAGAACATTAGCATAATCGTAAACTGAAGTAGCTAAATTTGGTTTGTCAGGTATTGTAAATTGTGCGAAACTTATTTGTGCAATAAATAAAAACACAAGTAGGCTTAAGGAAGTTAGGGTATTCTTTTTTTGTAAAATCATTCTCCTTTTGATATTTCGTTTGATAATTCATTCGTATCATCTTCTGACCAAGGAAAATGTTTTTTTAATTGTTCTCCAGCGATTATAATTCCATCAATGAGCCCCTGTTTGAAATTTCCATTTTTAAAATGAGCTACCATAGCATCCTTGGTACTGTCCCAAAAATCATTTTCAACAACATCATTGATTCCTTCGTCACCACAAATCACAAAGGTTTTGTCTTCCACGGCAAGGTAAATTAATACTCCATTTTTTAGTTCAGTTTCGTCCATTTTTAATTCATGAAAAACTTCTAAAGCACGATCATAGGCGTCTAATTTTGTTGTTTTTTCTAAATGAACTCGAATCTCTCCAGAGGTGTTTTTTTCGGCCACGCAAATAGCATCAACAATTTCTTGTTCTTCTTCTTGGGTTAAAAAAGTGTCTGTTTTTGACATAAGTTTGTTTTTTTTGTAATTATTTTAGAAAATTAATGAACGACACAAGCGGTTAAAATTTAAAACCAATAAGAAGGTAATCTGTATTAATTCTCAATGTTTTAAGTTCCATCTTAGCTTACTATTTTTTTATAAGAATAGTAAGGTCTTTCTATTCTGCCGTTCCTAAATTCTAAAGTGGTATCAGTTTTATAGTTTATTTAGAACTGGACTTCAACCGGTGTTTCAGCACCTGCAACAGCTTCGAAATAAGGTTTTTCCTTAAATCCAAACATACCTGCAAAGACAGAGTTTGGGAAAATTTTGATATGATTATTGTATGGTTTGACTGCTTCGTTAAAACGCGTTCTGGCCGTAAGAATTTGATTTTCGGTACTGGCTAATTCATCCTGTAATTTCAAGAAATTTTGGTTTGCCTTCAATTCCGGATAACGTTCTACGCTAACTAGTAATCTGGATAAAGAGCTACTTACACCGCTTTGTGCTTTATTAAATTCAGTTAATTGCTCTGGACTGATATTTGTAGGATCAATTGTCACTGCAGTTGCTTTGGCACGCGCTTCAATCACAGCAGTTAAAGTACTTTTTTCGAATTCAGCAGCTCCTTTTACGGTATTCACTAAGTTTCCAATTAAGTCATTTCTTCTTTGATAGGAAGTTTGAACGTTACCCCAAGCTTCATTAATACCCTGTTCATACCCAACAGCGTTATTATTTATTCCTTTAACATAACTGTACATACCTATTATAAATACGGCTCCAATAATCCAAGGTAAAAATTTTTTAAAATCCATTTTTCTATTTAATTTAGTGTTTATAATCTGAAATCTTCAATTATTGTGTAAAAACCATCAATTTAAAGTTGATTTTTAATATTTGTCAATTGTGTTCTTATGGTCTCTAACTTTCGAATAATTTCAAATTTATCCAATGTTTTTTTTTGTCCTTCTTTCAAATGGGTTTTTGCTCCTTCTAATGTGAAGCCTCTTTCTTTTACCAGATGATAAATGAGTTGTAGGTTTTTGATGTCTTCAGGAGTAAACATCCTGTTTCCCTTAGCGTTTTTCTTGGGCTTAAGAATATCAAATTCGCTATCCCAAAAACGAATCAGAGAAGCATTTACAGCAAAAGCTTTGGCGATTTCACCAATGCTGTAATATCTTTTGTCGGGTTGTAGCTCTATATGCATTAGTCTAATGATTGATTCTCTTGGTTCGCTAATTTTGAAATGGCCACATATTCCACTGCGGAAATGTTTCCGTAATAAAAATTGAGCGGATTAACTACTTTGCCGTCTTTGTGTACCTCATAATGTAAATGGGGACCTTCAGATCTACCGGTACTTCCGACATAACCTATAACATCTCCTCGTTTTACTCTTTGTCCCGCTTTGACATTGTATTTGCTTAGATGACCATATAAAGTCTCGTATCCATAACCATGCCTAATAACAATATGATTTCCGTAACCCGAAGCCCTGTTGTCTGCTTGTGCTACAACACCGTCGCCAGTTGCAAAAATCGGAGTGCCTACCTTAGCTGTAAAGTCCATGCCTTCATGCATTTTACGGGCTTTGGTAAATGGATCTGTCCGATATCCAAAACCAGAAGCCATTCGTTTTAAATTTTCGTTCCTGACAGGCTGAATGGCAGGAATGGCAGACAATAATTTGTTTTTAGCTTTTGCCAGTTTTAGAATGTAATCCAGCGACTTTGATTGTATTGCCAATTCTTTAGCAAGAACATCTACTCTTTTAGTGGTGTTAAGTACCAGTTGCGTATTGTCGTAACCCTTTAAAGCAGCATATCTATCTTCGCCACCAAAACCTGATTTGCGTTCTTCTTTAGGTATTGGAGAGGTATTGAAATAGGTTCGGTATAGATTATTGTCCCGGTCTTCAATAGCTTCAATTACATTGTCAAGCTGATTTATTTTTTTGTCTAAAACAGCATAATTCAATTTTAAATTTTCATTTTCACGAATTAACAGCCGGTCTTTGGGCGTGTCGAAATAAGGCGTGTTTAATAAAATCAAAAATATAAGAGAGCCAAATAATCCCGAAGCCAATAAAAATAAGACCGCAAAACCAAATT
>NZ_AJXL01000191.1 GCF_000264055.1 Flavobacterium sp. ACAM 123
AATTAATAACTTCCCCTTTTTTACTCATTTTGTAATAATTACTTCAATAAGCTAATTATTTGTGAAGCCAATTCTGTTCCTATTCTGTCTTGTGCTTCTCCAGTTGCAGCTCCAATGTGTGGAGTCAAGGAAATTTTAGGATTCATTAAGATTGTCATTTCTGGTTTTGGTTCGTTTTCAAAAACATCTAAACCCGCGAACAATACTTTTCCGCTGTCTAGCGCTTTCACTAATGCTACTTCATCGATAACACCACCACGTGCACAGTTTACAATACCTACGCCATCTTTCATGATAGCTAGTTCTTTTTCTCCAATGATATAACCATCTTGAGCGGGAACGTGTAAAGTAATAAAATCAGCATCTTTAAATAATGATTCTAATGATTGAGATATAATTGTTGTTGAGATGGACTGTCCGTCAAAAAATTCTACTTTAACGTCTACTTTATCAATATAACTGTCAGCAGCTATTACTTTCATACCTAATCCAAGAGCCATTTTTGCAGTGGCCTGACCAATACGACCAATGCCTACAATACCTAGAGTTTTACCTCTTAACTCGATGCCGTTAGCATATGCTTTTTTCAAACCGTCAAAGTTTGAATCTCCTTCAAGAGGCATTGTTCTGTTAGAGTCATGTAAAAAACGTACCCCAGAAAATAAATGAGCAAAAACTAATTCGGCCACAGATTCTGATGATGAAGCGGGAGTGTTGATAACCTGTATTCCTTTACTCTTAGCATAATCCACATCAATATTGTCCATCCCTACACCACCACGACCAATAATTTTCAATCCTGGGCAGGCATCAATAATATCTTTGCGGACTTTAGTAGCGCTTCTTACCAAAACCACGTCTACGTTGTTTTCGTTTACAAAGTTAGCTACTTGTTCTTGGGCTACTTTTGTTGTGATCACTTCAAATCCACCTTTTTCTAAAGCTAGAATTCCACTTTTTGAAATTCCATCATTTGCTAGTACTTTCATTTTTTTTAATTTAATGATTGAAGGTTTAAAAATTCAACCTGAATTGTTATGAACTAGATCGAATGTCTCTATTTGATTTTCATAAATCTTTGATTATTCAATCTTTTGATTTTTAAATTGATTTTTCCAAAGCTTGCATTACATCAACTAAAACTTGAACACTTTCTAATGGTAACGCATTGTACATAGATGCTCTGTAACCACCGACTGAACGGTGTCCAGGAAGTCCAGATATACCTGCTGCTTTCCACATAGCATCAAAAGCTTCAGCATGTGTCGTATCGTTTAATAAGAAAGTGGCATTCATGTTAGAACGGTCTTCAACCGCCGCCGCTCCCCTAAATAATGGGTTTCTGTCAATCTCAGTGTATAGTAAGGCTGCTTTTGCGTTGTTTAGTTTTTCTATAGCAGCAACTCCTCCAAGGTTTTTCAACCATTGTAAAGTCAATAAGGAGGCGTAAACAGGAAAAACAGCTGGTGTATTGTACATACTCTCTGCCTTAATATGTTTTTCATAATCCAATATACTCGGAATCGCCCTGCCTGATTTACCTAGAATTTCTTCTTTTACTATCACCAAAGTGGTTCCTGCTGGACCCATGTTTTTTTGAGCTCCTGCATAGATAATATCAAATTTTGAAAAGTCTAACACTCTGGAAAAAATATCAGAACTCATATCGCATACGATTGGCATGTCTAATGATGGAAATTCTTTTATTTGGGTTCCAAAAATGGTGTTGTTACTGGTACAGTGAAAATAATCTGCATCAGCAGGAACTATATATCCCTTCGGAATGTGATTGTAGTTTTCTTCTTTAGAAGAAGCAACAACAACAGTTTCTCCAAAAGGCTTAGCTTCTTTTATCGCACCAGCTGACCATGTTCCTGTATCAAGATAAGCTGCCTTACCGTTTTCTTTCATTAAATTATAAGGAACCATCAAAAACTCTAAACTGGCACCACCGGCCAGGAAAAGCGCTTGGTATCCTTTCCCTTCTAAGCCTAATAATTCAAGAGCAAGTGCCCTGGCTTCGTCCATAACGGCTACAAAGTCTTTACTTCGGTGCGAAATTTCTAAGATAGAGAGGCCGGAATCATTGAAGTTTAAAATGGCTTGTGCTGATTTTTCAAAAACTTCTTGCGGTAATATGCATGGTCCCGCGCTGTAGTTGTGTTTTTTCATGGTGTAGTTTATGTCCAAAAAATTAAAACACAAATCTCGGGAATAGGACTTTAAAAAGCGTTAATTATTTCGGAATTATTAAATATTTTTCCACTATGTTGTTAACAAAAACGAAATAGTATCTACATTATCTGCATAATCCCATAATTCAGGATGTTGTGTTTCCCCGAATTTGACACTGTTTTCGATCAGTTCGTTGCTTACGATACATTGAATTTGATGGGCTTCTTCCTCTAATTGCGTTTGCAACAAATTGATATCATCATAGAATTCATAAAACACGCTCGAAATAGGCGAGGCGTGACTTTTATCTTCTTTTAAGGTCAAGAATCCATTGTCTAACAGTTTAAAATTACTCATTAGAAAAACAGCCTTGTTATAATCGTAATTATTAGCATATTTTTCATAATGAATGACATCCTGATATTCAAAAATAGCTTCAAAAAAGGCATCAAAAGTGTATCCTTTGGGTACAAAAAGTTTAGAGACATTGCGACATCCTAAGCCAAAGTAGCGGAAGATATCTTCCCCTAAAGCGCTTAGTTGTGCTTGTGTTTCTTTTCCGTTTAAGACAGCAACTGAGTTTCGACTTTTTCTAATTATCGATGGCTTATCTTTAAAATAATATTCAAAATAACGAGCTGTGTTGTTGCTTCCGGTGGCTATTATGGCATCGAAATTTTCTAATTTGCCTTCTACAAAATTGATTTTATCTGCAAATTTTGGTTCAATCGCTATGATATATTTGGCTAAAAAGGGCAGCAGATGTTGGTCGTTAGAAGATGTTTTAACTAAAACAGTATGCCCAGTGATTATGACGGAAAGAAAGTCATGAAAACCGACTAAAGGGATGTTTCCTGCTAAAATTAAAGCGATATTTTTGGGTTTTGTTGTGTGAATGGTATAGGAGGAAAGCCATTGCTTCAAATTTTCTTCCGTAAGCGCTTCAGCCCACGATTGGATAGAAAAATAAACCTGTTCAGGAGTATACCATCCATTATGAGACTGCGATAATTTTATTAAATCAGTGAAAGCATCAAAAAACAGATGGTTGTGTAAAACGTCAAGTTTTTTAACCGTATTATCTTCAGAAAACTGGCTTAAGAATTTTCCTAATTCAACAAAAAC
>NZ_AJXL01000192.1 GCF_000264055.1 Flavobacterium sp. ACAM 123
TTTTTTCTTTGTTTTTACAAAAATACTAGAAACAAGACTACCCGATCCGCTTGTAAATTAAAGTTTAGGGATTGTTTGCAACTAAAACACCTTTGAGAGTTCGGCTGTGATTTTTTTGTGGAACCAGAGTTTCATGATTTGTGTTGCTCAGGCAATAAGACTTTAGCTATGGCCTTTTGTGCATTAATGGAATTGTTTGAAGAGTGTACAATTTAAGTTTATCATTTTCTAACATAAAACGCACTAGAATGATTGTTTGATGGAAGTTTTTGATATTTCAAAACCAAGTACTTTGTTTTTTGGTACGCAACGCGACGGCTTGTCAAAAGAAATTTTACAGCGTGCCGATGGTTTTCTTAAAATTCCCATGGTTGGATTTACGGAGAGTTTGAATATCTCTGTATCGGTTGCCATCATTATCCAGAATCTAACAAATAGATTGCGACACTCCAGCATTGACTGGCGTTTGTCTGAAGAAGAAATGCTAGTAAAAAGATTGGCTTGGGCAAAGAATTCTATTAAAGAGATCAAACGAATTGAAGCGCGGTATTTTGAGGAAAACCCAGTATAATTTAGCTGTTTAAATTTCATTTGGTAGGGCGGTGCGGAGAATGACGCAATTGCATTTAGTATTTGTAGGAAGTAGATTTTTAGTTTCTTGAATTCAATTAATAAATGCGAAAGTCAGGAATCGCAAATGAAGATGAAATATTTTTTCAGAACAAAGAAAAGAAAATTAATTCTTTTCCCTGTTTGCTGAAATGGAAAAATTTATCTTACTTGCTCCTCGCCTAAAATTCGCAAAGTATGAAGCATTTTACCGTTGAATAAAGATACAAATTAGAATTTCTGATGCAACAAAACGTCAGTAAAGCGCAAATAGCTATTGATATAAACGTGCACATTTCATCTATACATAGAGAGATAAAACGTAATTCAGACGAGCGTAACTCTAATTATAGAGCAGATCTAGCAAGTCGAAAATGTAATAAGAGGCATAAAGAGAAGCTTAAAAATCAATGTTTTAGCAATGAAATTAAAGATTATGTCAGCAAACTAATTCAAGCCGATTACTCGCCAGAACAAATAGTTGGAAGATCGTTAAAAGAAGGTATTAATTGTGTTTGCCACGAAACGATTTATAAATTTATTTTAAATGACAAGAAAAACGCAGGTGGTTTATACAAGCATCTGCGAAGTAAAGGTAAGATCTATCGCAAGCGTGGTGCTTTAAAAGATAAAAGAGGATTGATAGTTGGCAGAGTTGGTATCGAAAATCGTCCAACTGAAGTAGCGGAAAAGCAAAGATTAGGAGACTTAGAAATTGATTTAGTAATCGGAAAAGACCACAAAGGAGCCTTACTAACGATAAATGATAGAGCAACTGGGATGTTACAAATGAAAAAGATAGAGAGTAAAGATGCTGAGATTGTCAAAAACGCCACTATTGAACTATTGGAGAGCTGGAAACCTTTTTTAAAAACGATTACATCTGATAATGGTAAGGAATTTGCAAAACATGAATTAATAGCACAAGCTTTAAAGATAGATTATTACTTTGCAAACCCCTATTGCAGTTAGGAAAGAGGTGCAAATGAAAATTTAAATGGTTTAATCAGGCAGTATTTTCCAAAGGGTTCAAACTTCGAAATGATAACAGATATACAGGTGAAAAATGTAGTAGAAAAATTAAATAATAGACCTCGAAAAAGGCATCAATTTGATTCTCTAAATGAAGTATATTTACAATTATTAAACAATAATCAGGAATTCGCATTTATTAATTGAATCCACCTTTTAAAAAAGTAGGGATTCTTTGATGTAGGAAACCGCATAACAAACTGCGATTTGGTTTGTGATTTAGTTGGTACTCGTTTAATAAAAGCGTCTCTTTGTTAAGTAATTGCGAGGAAAGAAGCAATCTTATCTAGCATTGGCGCTAATGTCCGTCCGTCTAAAAACCCTTGAAGTTTCTAAAACGACTTAATTATTTTGTAGATATAGCGTATTACTCGAACTAAAAAAACACAAGAAAACCAACTTGTTTATACTCCAAAAAAAAAGAGACGTGTTATGTCTCGTGATCCCGATTGCTATTGGGAGATAATTTGCTTAGCGGATTGTTTTTGCATATTGTTGTGGGTATGGATTGCAAATCTGCGTGATCGGAGGTTAGCTGTTCGGCTTTTCGTTATACTTTTCAAATTCCGTTTCAATTAGATTCTCAAGATTCTCAAAGCTGTATTTCAAAGCTGTTGAACTTACTGATAATGGAGTGTTGTACATTTTCATATTAGCTTTCATTGACGAAGCTTTTATTTTTGAAGCGTTTTTAATGAACTTTTCGGGATTTCGGACAGCAATCAGCAAAAAATTTGTTGACATTACTTGTTCTGTTCTTATTCCAATTATTTCGTTTCATTCTATTAATCCAACTTTGTTATAATTTGAATTATCAGTTATACCTTTCTGGTCTATTGTTAATCCTGGCTTTTTGTCAAATAATTTGATTGAAATATAAAGAATACATAAAGTTGAAAATATAATCGCTGCAATACCAGATATTCTAATTAATTCGGGGTTTCTGAAAATATAGGAAACAAATTTTTCAGGATTGCAGATAAATGCCATTCCCAAAAGCGCAAAAATTAGTGAGCCCAATAAAGACTAAAAACATTTTTTTCTTACTGCGAGGAATTTCAATTTTGGTCATTTCAATTTTTGATTGCGTTTTTTTCTAAGCTGACAATTAACTCGTTTATATATGCAAGAACAGTAAAACTTTAGTTCTTTCAAATATATAAAATAATCTCAGGTTATTACTGTCTGGCAATTAACACCAATTATATTTATTCTATAGTCCAATGTGGTTTAGTTAACAATCATTCGTATTATTCGTCACGCTGGAAGCGTCTCAGCAAAGTTACTTGTCTATCTTGAAACGCTTTCAGCGTGAGAAGCTATGCGGGTGTAGTTTGGTAAAAAATAGAATGCTTTTATTATGGGACTATACAAGAGTAGCAGATAGTCTTTTATGTACCATTACTACTGGAAACCACACTCACCTCCATTATTCTACAAAGCGAATAGCCCTGACAGCAGCGTAAAGCCTATGCCGGTGGAAACCTACTTTTTTCTGGTGGTGGAAGAGCGACCAAAGGAAGCTCCTGCCAGCGCCTAGAAAAAGGGTTTGACAGCAAATAGCTTGCAACGTATGCCAGGAATAGCTACTAATAAAATATAAGAACAAAAAAAACCCC
>NZ_AJXL01000193.1 GCF_000264055.1 Flavobacterium sp. ACAM 123
AGAATTTGATAATGGACAGCGATTTTGTAAAACTTTATTAGCAAGTGGATATACCAAAGAGGCTTTTTTTTATTGGTTGAAAATTTTGAAATTAAGACCTACTTCAGAGGTGCATCAATACTTTTTTAGAATGTTTAAGAAACGATTATTGCATAAATTAGGGTTGTTAAATACAAATAAAAACTAACTTATTATCTGCTATTGTTAAGGAAAATAAGTCATTCGTAATTTTACCAATGAATTTTTAATATAATGCTCGCAATCATAATCCCATACTACAAGCGTAATTTTTTTGAAGAAACCCTAAAGTCATTAGATGCACAGAAGGATAAGCGATTTACAGTTTATATTGGTGATGATGGCAGTCTAGAGGATCCAACGGATTTACTAGAAATGTATCGAGGAAAATTTGATTTTGTATATAAACGCTTTGAAGACAATCTTGGAGGTACGGCTTTGGTTAGGCAGTGGGGTCGTTGTATCGCACTTTCAGAAAGTGAAGAATGGCTACTGATTTTGGGGGATGATGATAGTTTGGGAGAGAATGTAGTTGAAGAGTTTTACAGGAATTTGCCAGAGATAGAAAGTAACAGGATTAATCTAGTTAAGTTTGCTACTCAGTCTGTAAACAAAATGACAAATAGTGTTTCTGAAATTTTTGTAAATCAAAAATTTGAAAAGGCTACAGATTTTTATTACCGTAGGTATTTAGGTTTAGCTAGGAGTTCATTGTCAGAACATATTTTTAGAAGGGAAAGTTATTTGAAGTATAATTTTAAAAATTATCCCCTTGCTTGGCATAGTGATGATTATGCGTGGATAAATTTTGCTGAAAATAAGCCTATTTTATCAATTAATGAAGCTTTAGTTTTGATTTCTGTTTCCAATGAAAGCATATCAGGAATGACTACTAATGTATTTAAAAAAAATATTGCAGAGTCAAATTTTTTTATGGATTTAATAAAACATAAGTTAAATTTATTTAATCACAAACAACGATTAAAGTTATTGCTTCAAGCAGAAGTTTCTATAAGAAAAACTAGAAAATTATATTTATCAGAATGGAGAGTTTTATTTGTGATGTATTTATATAATTTTTTTATTTTTCATTTGTTAAAACTCATCAGAAGGTTTTTAAAAAGTATTATTAAATGAATTTACCATTAGTTTCCATAATTATCCCTACTTACAATCGTGGCCTCATAATAAGTGATACGCTCAACAGTGTTTTGGCACAAACCTACACTAATTGGGAGTGTATAGTAGTTGATGATGGCAGTACAGATAATACAGACGTCATTCTAGCAGGTTTTATAGAAAAAGATAGCCGGATTCAGTATTGTCATAGACCAGATGATAGATTAAAATCGGCAAGTACCTGCAGAAATATAGGATTCGAAATTTCAAAAGGCAGTTATATTCAGTATTTGGATTCAGATGACTTGATTTCGGAAAACAAACTTCAAGAACAAGTTGCAATTTTGAATAGTACTTCGGATTATTCCATTGCCACATGTAGATGGGGACGATTTTCGACTATTGATGGCGAAATAAAAATGATAGAAAATTTAGAATCCTATCAGTCTTTTGATTCAGCAGAAATCTTTTTGACCGCTTTGGCCAATTCAATGGGATATTTCCCTCCACATTGCTATTTAATAAAACGAAAGTTGATTGAAAAGTCGGCGGGGTGGAATGAATATATGTCTTTGAACGATGATACTGAATTTTTGATACGATTGTTTGTAAATACAGAAAATATTTATTTTTCTGCTGAGGCTATCGGGTATTACAGATATGGAAATAATACTAATTTGAGTTCTCACAACCAAGAGCAAAAAGTGATTGATATGATTAACAGTTTTAAAATGATAGACTGTTTGCTTAAAATTAGATTTAAAGTAAAATCGGTATATTATATTGAGGTTATTAAGGACGAGATATATGACAATGTCATAAAAAGTTTTCCTCATTTGATTTGTGAAAACAAAGTTTTTTTTATTAATCAATTAAATTTCAGGCTACTTAAAGTGATGGTAAAAAACAGATTAAAAAAGTATCTTAAAAAATGGAAAATAATGTTTTAGTCTCCATCATCGTCCCCTGTTATAACCAAGCCCAATTTTTGGACGAGGCTTTGCAATCAGTTTTAGACCAAACTTATACTGATTGGGAATGTATTATTGTCAATGACGGCAGTCCCGATCATACAGAAGAAGTAGCTAAAAAATGGGCGGCAAAAGACAATAGGTTTAACTATTATTATAAAGAAAATGGAGGTTTAAGTAGCGCTAGAAATCTAGGGCTAGAAAAGGCAAAAGGGGATTTTATTCAGTTTTTAGATTCAGATGATTGTATTGATAAGACAAAGTTAGAATTATCATTAGAGCAATTTAATGCTACTGAAAATAGTGGTGTTACAATAGTGATATCCAATTTTAGAATGTTTGTTGAAAACCATCAAAATACTACAGTTCCGTATTGTACTATTTATGAACAATTATTTAATTTTGAGAGTGTATTGTATCAATGGGAAGAAGTTTTTACAATACCAATTCATTGCGGTTTGTTTGAGGTTTCTTTTTTTAAAGGTTTTAAATTTCCAGAACACATAAAAGCTAAGGAAGATTGGGTGATGTGGGTTAGTCTTTTTAAAACGAATTGCACGGTAATTTTTATTGACAAACCTTTGGCTTTCTATAGGAGAAATCCAGCGAGTATGCAAAGCACTAGAGATATGCTTCCTGATTTTATTGAAGCTTGTGATTATTTTAAAAATTTATTAACTTATGATGAATATCGGAAGTTTTCTTTATTACTAATTTCAAGATATTATAAATCAAATAGAGAGTATAAAAACAAATGGACTGATCTTAAAAATTCTAATACTTTCCAAACAGGTTTAATGATAAAAAAAACATTAAAAACAATGGGAATTTTAAAACTATCGAAATCTTTGTTTCCTTTGTTTTTAAAATTAAAAACTAAATAGGTTATATATTGATTTTTATAATTAGGTCAAATTTCAAAAATGCAAATTGCTAATATTTTTTATGAAA
>NZ_AJXL01000194.1 GCF_000264055.1 Flavobacterium sp. ACAM 123
TTTTTTTATACCTGCAAGCTTTAGTAAATGGTGTTGATAAGAGTTCAAAACGGAGCACGTTCTTAAAGCTCTATCCTAAACGTTTTTCTTCGGCAATTAATTTCTGTATTGAAATGTTTCCATAGATTATGAATTGCCGTGTTGTCCGCAAGTTCAGGTGTGCGGAAGCAGTTTTCTACGCCTCGTTCTTTGAAGGTATGGTAGTATTCGTTGAAAATGATGGCTGTGACCGCCTTATTTTGATAATCAGGATGTACACCAATTAAATAAAAAACGACATCTTTACTCTGTTTTTTAGCTTTGAGTAAATGTATAAAACCAAAAGGGAATAATTTTCCTTTTGTTTTTTGCAAGGCTTTAGAAAACGAAGGCATGACAATACTGAACGCAACAATATTACGGTTTTTGTCTTCTACAAATTTGATGTATTCCGGATTAATTAAGCTGATGTATTTTTTCTTGAAATATTCTTTCTGTATAGGAGTTATGGCTACAAAAGAAGATAGTGAAGCATAAGATTCATTGAATAAATCAAACATTTTATCAACATACGGCATGACCTCTTTGGTCGTCTTAAAATTCAGTGGAGTGAGTTGGTATCTTCTTTTTACCAAATCATTCGCCTTCTCGAAAAACTCCGGTTTTACATTCGAAAAAGGAAATTTACTTTCGACGTATTCTTTTTCCATTTTATAGCCTAGTTGTTCAAAATGGGTAGCGTAGTAGGGGTAGTTGTACCAGGTGATCATCGTTCCTAACTGATCAAAGCCTTCTGTAAGGACTCCTACTTTATCCAAATTAGAAAATCCCATTGGACCTTCCACAAACTCGAGATCATTTTTTTTTCCTAGTTCATATACCTTTTCTAAAAGCGCCTTTGTAACTTCAATATCATCAATTACATCAAACCAGCCAAAACGGACTTTCTTTTTTTGTTGATCATTTACCTCGCTCCAATTGACAATCGCCGAAACGCGTCCAACAATCTCATTATTTCTATAGGCAAGATAAAAATAAGCTTCTGCATTCTCGAAAGCAGGATTTTTAGTTTTGTCAAAAGATTCCAACTCATCTGCAATAATTGGTGGGACCCAGAATTCGTTGTCTTTATATAAGGAGAAAGGGAATTTGATATAATCGGTTAATTCGCTTTTTGTAATCGCTTCTTTTATTGTAATCATTGTAGGTTTTTATTGTGTAGATTCAATTTCGTCTTTACGTTTTTTGCTCTTCTTCTCCGCTTTTTTCTCCGCCTTTGATTTGGAATTGTCACCGCTATCAATGCTCATTCGTACTTCTTTATAGTTAGCGTCATAGCGCCAAGAAAACCCAACACCACCGTAAAGCACTGTCGGTGTGTCTTTGAAATTGGTGCTTATAGAGGCATCAATTTGCATATCTTTGTTTAGTAGGTAAGCAGCGCCTCCCCTAAGGATAGCGTCGCTATAAAAATCACTTTTAAACCCTTGATTTTCAACAAAACCGGACCATTTATCATTAAACCCTTTTGTCAATGTTACCACATATCCATAAGTTGGATAATCAGTAGCAATATAATCTGCTATGACGTTCGTCACGAATACCCATGTTCCATCACCAAGATGATTTTGAGTGATCAGCATAGCTTTTGGAGAAATACTGGCATCAGGAGAAAAATAATAAGGATTATTTTTCATGGTAAAGTTTGCTCCAGCAAAAACGGATACTGCTGGAATTAATTGATGCCAATTGAAAGAATGATTGGCCTTCCAACTGTAAATATTTACGTTCTTCTCATAATTTTTAAATGGATCGTAGATGAGGTATTTTGCACCTAAAACAGTTTGTTTTAGCGCGGATTTGTTAGTACTACTAAATGGCGTGATGAAGTTTTCATTTTGGTATTGCAGATCGGCTATTAATTCCAGCCGCTCCAATAATGCACCGTATCGAAAAGTCAAATCTAATCCGAATCCGGTAGCGTCATACTCCAATAGACGGTGGTTTTCTTTGATGCCGTAAACACCTGTTTCTACCTGAATGACAGACTTTCCAACTGCGAATGCCGACATTGTTTCACCAGGTCTGTTTGAATTAATCTGATCAGTATGTTGCCCATAATGACTTATTGGAAACATAAAAATAACAGTAGCAAGTACTATTTTAAGTTTTGTACATATTGTTTAGGAGTTTAAAACTAATAAAGCTGCTCAAATGTACTCTATTTTATCATTTATTTATGAATGATATTTTAATTTTGTCCTGAAATTTCGGGATGGTTTTATTAATTTTGCTAAAAAATATTTAATTATGCAAACTGCATCCTTTACGGGTTTTATAAGAATACTGTTTTACATTCTGGCTTTCTATTATATTTTTAAGTTTTTGGCAAAATTACTTTTGCCCTTATTAGTTAAAAAAGTCGTAGAGAAGGCGGGAGAAAAATACCAGCAAAAGCAACAAGAAGAGTCACAAGACACTTCATGGAAAAAAGGGCAGTCCGGTGATGATGTAATATACAATAGCTCAAATTCTAAAAAACCACGAGAAACCAAAAAAGTAGGAGAGTATGTCGATTACGAAGAAATAGATTAGATTTGACTTACTTAACATTCTCCCATTTAAAAAAAATAAAACGACTGTAAATTTAGAAAATAAATAAATAAATTTTAATTCCGCACGCTTTAGTTATTCTTGGTTTTGTTCCTTCGTTTCTTTTAATTCTATTTTTATTCCCGTTTTACAAGGGAAG
>NZ_AJXL01000195.1 GCF_000264055.1 Flavobacterium sp. ACAM 123
CCCGATAGCGCGGATTTATAATCCGTGCCCGCTCCAGTAGGCAACTAAAATAGATCTAATATAATTACTTCTAAATCATTTTCTAAACTAGCATAATTTCTAGCAGAACTAAAATAATAATCTTCATGTAGTGTTACTATTTTTTCTTTCACAGGGTTATTGTGGATATAATTTATCTTTTGCTTTATAAACCCGATAGCGCGGATTTATAATCCGCGCCCGTTCCAGTAGCCAACTAAAATAGATCTAATATAATTACTTCTAAATCATTTTCTAAACTAGCATAATTTCTAGCAGAACTAAAATAATAATCTTCAGCCAAAGTGACGATTTTTTCTTTCACAGGATTATTGTGGATATAATTTATCTTTTGCTTTATGAACCAGTTCGTCTCAGCAATTTCTGCATGATAGCCATCTTGCCAAACTTTATACTCTTGTTCTCGTTTGAGATGAGCACATGCTTTTCGAAAATATCTTAACATCCATTCTCTTCTGCTTTCTGGTTCTTCAATAAGAGTTTGAATTATTTTCTTTGAAGTAAATTTTTTAAAATCACGCATCACATCCGATAGTATAAAACCATTTGTTGCTTTACATAATAAATGAATATGACTACTCATAATACAATACGCATAAATCTCTAAACCTTTATTTTGCTGACAATGTTGTAATGCGTTTATCAGAATGTATTTTTGATTTAACCTAGTGAAAACATCTACCCAGCCCACTGTGATAGTGATAAAATAAGCTTCTTCTGTACTTGTAGCTTTATATTTGGTTGACATTATCTTTGGTTTATATACTTATCGTTGCTTTTGTTTACGGGCACGGAATACAATTCCGCGCTATTGTTGCGTAGATATATCCGAGCGGTCTGGTCAATTTTTTGGTTGCTTTTGTTTGCGGGCACGGAATGCAATTCCTCGCTATCGTTGCGTTGACATATCCCTGCGATCTGGATGTACTGATTTATCCGAGCGGTCTGGTTGACATTATCGTTGCTTTTGTTTACGGGCACGGAATTCAATTCCGCGCTATCGTTGCGTAGATATATCCGAGCGATCGGGTTTAACCTAGTAAAAATATCTAGCCACCTGCTGTTGTTATGGTGATAAAATAAGCTTCTTCTGTACTTGTAGCCTTATTTTTTGTTGACATTGGTTTCGGTTTATTTACTTATCGTTGCTTTTGTTTACGGGCACGGAATGCAATTCCGCGCTATCGTTGCGTAGATATATCCGAGCGATCTGGTTCTGAACTCACAACTCCTTTTAAAATTTCAATTCCTTTCGCTTCACATATTTGTATCAAAAGCTCACGGCAACGTTTTTGAACATCCCCTTTTAAAACTTTAAATCTATATTTTGTGACCCAAACAATATGGCAGGTTAATCTACTTACAGTATGTGACCCTTTTCTTAAATCTGTACTCATAAGATAAAGGTAAATATTTTTTCGCATTACTAAAGTACTGCAATAAATTGCAGGGTTTTAAACTCGAAACTGAGACCAATAAATTGATTTTTTTTTCTACAAACATCTATTTAAATGGTAGTAAGTATTTTTAAATAGGGTAATTGATTAAGGATAAATTAACTCAATATATAGTTATCAAAATTTTGGAATGAAGCAGAAAATTATTAAATTAGTTTAAATTAAAAATAGTTACATGAAAAATAATAATAAATTATCTCTTGGAATATCATTAGGTATATGTATTGGATCCATCGTAGGAATGATTACTAACCAGCTTAGTTTATGGATTGGTGTTGGGATAGCATTTGGCACTGCAATTGGGATATCGTTTTTTAAGAAAGAGAAAAGTAATAATAAAAACTAAACCAAAAACAATAGATGGAATCATTTTTTTCTCTTTATCATAAACCCGATAGCGCGGATTTTCAATCCGTGCCCGCTCCAATAGGCAACTAAAATAGATCTAATATCAACACTTCTAAATCATTGTCTAAACTAGCATAATTTCTAGCGAAGCTAAAATAATAATCTTAAGGTAGTGTTACTATTTTTTCTATAAAGGGGTTATTGTGGATATAATTTATCTTTTGCTTTATAAACCAGTTCGTCTCAACAATTTCTGCATGATAGCCATCTCGCCATACTTTACACTCTTGTTTTCGTTTGAGATTAGCACATGCTTTTTGAAAATGTCTTAACATCCATTCTCTTCCGCTCTCTGGTTCTTCAATAAGAGTTCGAATTATTTTCTTTGAAGTAAATTTTTTAAAATCACGCATCACATCCGATAGTATAAAACCATTTATTGCTTTACATAATAAATGAATATGACTACTCATAATACAATACGCATAAATCTCTAAACCTTTATTTTACTGATAATGTTGTAATGCGTTTATCACAACATATTTTTGATTTAACCTAGTAAAAACATCTAACCACCTTACTGTTGTTATGGTCATAAAATAAGCTTCTTCTGTACTTGTAGCCTTATATTTTGTTGACATTGGCTTCGGTTTATTTACTTATCGTTGCTTTTGTTTACGGGCACGGAATGCAATTCCGCTCTATCGATGTGCTGATATATCCGAGCGATCTGGATTATTGTGGATATAATTTATCTTTTGCTTTATAAACCCGATAGCGCGGATTTTGAATCCGTGCCCGCTCCAATAGCTAACTAAAATAGATCTAATATAATTACTTCTAAATCATTGTCTAAACTAGCATAATTTCTAGCGGAGCTAAAATAAA
>NZ_AJXL01000196.1 GCF_000264055.1 Flavobacterium sp. ACAM 123
ATTAAAGTTTAGTAAACTACTAACTAAATTTATTACGTAAAAACCAAAACAACCTATTTATAGTAAACTTTAACTATTTTTTTAGGCGTATTATTTATGATAGTAGGACCCACAGTTATGAATGCCCAAACAATCAAAGGGATTGTTACGGACGAGAACGGGCAACCTTTGCCCTATTCGAATGTTATTGAGAAAGAAACTTCTAATGGTGTTACCACGGACGGAAATGGTAATTTTGAAATTAAAGTAAAAGGATTCCCTGTTACATTAATCGCTAAATATGTAGGATTTCAAAATAAAAGTATTGAAGTGAATAGTGCTTCTGCTGCGATTGTTTTCAAGTTAGACCCTAATAATAGCTTAGATGAGGTTGTCGTTACGGGCAACAGATCAAAAGTGCGTAGTGTATTAAATTCTGCAGTGCCTATTGACAAGTTGTACGCCGAAGATCTCAAATCCAGTGGACAGGTAACTTTTGATAAGATGTTAGCCTACAAAATCCCATCATTTAATTCGAGTAGCCAAGCTATTTCTGATGCGACAGCTCATTTTGACCCGGCAGATTTACGCGGTCTAGGACCCAGCCGTACCTTAGTTTTAGTAAACGGAAAAAGAAAAAATCAAAGTGCATTAGTGTACATAAACGACACTCCGGGCAAAGGAGAGGTAGGAACAGATATGAAAAGTATTCCGTTTTCTGCAATCGAAAGAGTGGAAGTCTTACGTGATGGAGCTTCAGCCCAATATGGTTCAGATGCGATTGCAGGGGTGGTGAATATTATCCTTAAAAAGCAAACTAACTTTACTGAAGTAAGTCTTACCTCAGGAGTTACATCACAAGGAGATGGTTTCAATTTTGGAGCTGATCTTAATTCAGGGTTTAAAATCGCTGATAAAGGTTTTGTGAATTTTAATATTTCTTATTTAGCACAAAACAAAACGAACAGAGCTGGAAAACCAGGAAAGGACGATTTGTTTGGAGTAGCTGCAGATGATGCACAATGGGGAGATTGGTTAAGTAGAAATCCTGATTTAGGGATGACTATCGGACTACCTGATTCTAAAATGGGAGCTTTTGTAGTTAATGCTGAATATCCCCTTTCTGAAGTGACAACAGTGTATGCTTTTGGCGATGTGAATATTAGAAAAGGTACGAGTTATGCTTTATATAGAGCGCCTTACTGGGTTTCAGATCCAAACAATTTGTTGCATGAAGCAGGTACGACTTATAATGGATTCCAACCTACATTTGAGACTGATATATTCGATAATCTAGGATCCATTGGGCTAAGATCTAATGTGTTTGGTTTTAATGCAGATTTCAGTTTAACGGCTGGATCTAATAAGGTAGATTACACAGTAGGAAACTCATTGAATGTTTCTCTGGGTGCTAACAGTCCTACTCAATTTGAGGCTGGTGGATATACCTTTAGTCAATTGGTAGGGAATGCTGATTTTTCCAGAACATTCGATAAGGTCACTTTCGGTTTTGGAACAGAAATAAGAAGAGAACAATTTGAGGCAAGAGCGGGTCAAGAAGAGTCTTACGTAGGAGGTGGTGCACAATCATTTCCTGGATTACAACCAGCGAATGCGCTAAAAGAAACTCGTAGCAACGTGGGGGTTTATACCACTTTAGACTACGATATGTCAGAAGCTTTCTTAATAGGAGGTTCTATACGATATGAAAACTATTCAGATTTTGGTGATAATATCTCATGGAAAGTAAGTTCTCGTTACAAACTTACTAATGATGTTGCGATACGAGCTTCTTTTAGTACAGGATTTAGAGCTCCGGCGTTACACCAAATTTACTTGAGTAATATTCAAACATTAGTGTCTGGAGGCAGAATTTCTAATCAAGGAACTTTTAATAATGTGGATCCAGCAGTTATTGGGTTAGGAGTTCCTAAATTGGATGCTGAGGAATCACAAAACATTGCAACAGGAATTACATTTAGATCAGGGGCTAATTTCTCTGCCTCGCTTGATTTCTACCATATAAAGGTAAGAAATCGTGTATTGTTTTCTGGCGAGGTTGGCTTTGACGGAGATGATACAACTACAAATCCGGTTGAAGAGGTATTACTTGATAATGATATTACAAGTATGAAGTTTTTCATCAACGCAGTTAATACCATAACTAAGGGAGTTGACGTAGTTTTAAATTATAAAAACCTGGAAATAGGAACTGGTAGATTAGGGCTTAATTTAGCATCTAATATTGCCAATACTAAAATTGACGGAAAAATTGGTACCCCAGCTATTTTGAGTGCCAATGGATATGATATTTTTAACCGTAAAGAGCAAGGTAGAATTCTTAGTGCACGACCGAATACAAAAGTATTACTAGGAATGAATTATGATTTGAATAAAACTACTTTTATTTTTAATAATACTTATTTTGGTGAAGTTACTTGGCAACATGCCACAGATGTAGCAAAAGATCAAACTTTTGCAGGAAAGGTGATTACAGATTTAGGTGTTGCTTATAATTTTACAAGTACGTTATCTGCTAATGTTATGGTAAACAATTTACTCAATGTTTACCCGGATTTATTGGATACAAAAGGGGATGTTGTTACTGATTTAGGAGGTCGTTTTAAATATGCTTGGGAAGTGAACCAATTTGGATTTAGCGGAACTACGTTTACAGCGGGTTTAAATTTTAAGTTTTAAAGATTAAATTAATTAACATAAAAA
>NZ_AJXL01000197.1 GCF_000264055.1 Flavobacterium sp. ACAM 123
GCTGCTTTTACTTTTTTGAAAAAAGAGAGGCCAGTGAAAATTAATAATTATAGCATTTAGGTACAGTTTATTAGACCTAAAAAACAGTGCTACATGGCAGCTATTTTTTTTATATTTAAAAATATATTTATGTTTTGACCCAGTAATGTATTATATTTCACCGAATAGAGTTCCATTATCAGTAATGGAAACTATTAAAAGTTAAAAAACATAATTAATTTTCTATGACAATCATAATCTCACTTTGTCTATTGCTGCTTATTGCATACTTGTTTGACCTTACAGCTGCAAGGACAAAAATACCATCTGTTATATTATTATTACTTTTGGGTTGGTTCGTTCGAGAAGTAACCTTTTTACTTGACATTGACCTTCCGGACCTTACCGCTACTTTACCTGTATTAGGTACAATTGGGCTTATTCTTATCGTATTAGAAGGATCATTAGAACTAGAACTCAACAGATCTAAAGTTGCGCTGATTAGAAAATCATCCATAGGCGCTTTCCTTCCTTTGATTATTTTAGCTTTTTCGCTTGCCTATTTATTACAGTATTACGGAGGGTATTCTTTTAGAGAAAGTCTAATAAATGCAATTCCTTTTTGCGTAATCAGCAGTGCTATAGCCATTCCAAGCGTAAGAAACCTTAGTTCGAGTCAAAAAGAATTTATCATTTACGAAAGTAGTCTATCCGATATTTTTGGAGTGATTTTCTTCAATTTTATTGCCTACAACACCAGCTTCGGATTAGAAACTTTTGGCTATTTTTGTTTAGAAATACTAATTATAATCGCAATTTCTTTTGTAGCAACTATATTATTGTCCTTTCTTCTAAATAAAATCCAACATCATATTAAGTTCGTTCCAATCGTCTTGCTAATTATATTAATTTATGAAATATCAAAAATATTCCATTTGCCGGCACTTATTTTTATCCTTGTTTTTGGACTATCAATCGGTAATTTAGATGAATTAAGACATTATAGATGGACACAACAATTTAGACTTGACTTGCTGAATAAAGAGGTTATCAAGTTTAAAGAGTTGATAATTGAAGCTACCTTTCTGGTTAGGGCATTATTCTTTCTTTTATTTGGATATTTAATTAAAACCACCGAAATTATAAATACAGTTACCCTTGTCTGGGCTGTTGGTATTGTAGTAATCCTTTTTCTTTTGCGATTCATCCAGCTTAAGGTTTCTAAAATACCTTTATTTCCTTTACTTTTTGTAGCTCCTAGAGGACTTATTACAATATTATTGTTCTTGGGTATAGCGCCTGAACAAAGGATCTTGTTGGTGAATAAATCATTAATTATTCAAGTGATCTTGATGACTGCAATTGTAATGATGCTGGGATTAATGATAACAGCTAAAAAGAGAAAAACAATTAAAGAAGAAAAAAGGAAAGTAAAAGAAGAAATCCCAGATGAAAATGATGAAGTATAAAAAAATCCACCCTGTGAACTACCCAAATAGTATCTCTATTTTTAGGACTACTTTAACGAGGCAGAATTTATGTTTAAATACTTTTTAAAGCTTCTATTAACACATCTATATCTTCTTTCGAATTATAGTGGCTTAGGGAAATACGCAGACTTGGTCTTCTTAAATCTTCATTTGAAAGCATTTCAGCTAATACATGTGATGCTCTGATGCTTCCGCTCTGGCAAGCACTTCCTCTAGAAACCGCTATGCCTTTCATATCTAAATTAAATAGAATCATAGCTGTTTTGTCCTCTGAAAAAGGCAATAAAACGTTTACCATATTATAAAAACCATCTTGACTTCCATTCACCATAAAACCAGGAAGTTCAATTCCAAGTCGTTCCATTAAATACTTTTTCAGTGCAGAGATCTGGGACCTCTCTTCCTGCAAGTTATCATAGGAAAGCTCCAAAGCTTTTGCCATTCCTGCAATTTGATGCACTGCTTCTGTTCCGGGTCGCAATCCCTTTTCTTGTTCGCCACCAAAAAACAAGGGCTGTAAGCCTGAATTCTTTCGCACAAATGCAAATCCAACGCCCTTGGGACCATGAAATTTATGGGCACTGGCTACTAAAAAGTCAATGGATACTTTTTGCAGGTCTATTTCCTTTTTTCCGATGGACTGAACCGTATCAGAGTGCAATAGTGCATTGTATTGTTTGCAGATTGGTACAATCCTATCGAGGTCTAAAACGGTTCCTATTTCATTGTTAACATGCATCAAACTCACTAAAGTTTTATGATTTTGTGCTAATAATTCGACTAAATCCGTAATATCTATTTCTCCATTTGGCTTGACAGCAACATAATCCACCTGAATATCAAATTCCTTTTGCAGAGCCTGAACCGTATACAAAACGGCATGATGCTCAATTCTACTGGTAATAATCCGCTTTACTTTCAAATCTGCCACAGCCGAACGAAGAATCCAGTTGTTGGCTTCCGTTCCACAGGACGTAAAAATAATTTCTTGCGCAGAAGCATTCAATTGCTTGGCAATTGATTTTCTGGAAAGTTCGAGAACACTTTTGGAATTTCGTCCAAAACTGTGCGTTGAGGAAGGATTTCCAAAATCTTCCGCCATTACTTTTGTCATTTCTTGAATGACCTCCGGTCTTATGGCTGTCGTTGATGCGTTATCGAGGTATATTTTTTTCATTACTGCAAAGTTATGAAATATCAATTATGTATTCTGCAATATTAATTGTC
>NZ_AJXL01000198.1 GCF_000264055.1 Flavobacterium sp. ACAM 123
GGGGGATTAGCTCAGCTGGCTAGAGCGCCTGCCTTGCACGCAGGAGGTCAACGGTTCGACTCCGTTATTCTCCACAATTCCGAAAGGAAAAAAGTTCATTGACATATTGAGATAAGAAAAAATATAAAAAGTAGAAAGCATTTTACTTGTTTATTATTAGACAAGTAGAAAGAACAGTCTTAATTAAATTTAAGATTGGTACAATAAGCAAAATAAGGGCGTATGGGGGATGCCTTGGCTCTCAGAGGCGATGAAAGGCGTGATAAGCTGCGAAAAGCTACGGGGACGGGCACACACCGATTGATCCGTAGATACCTGAATGGGGCAACCCACTATGTTGAAGACATAGTACACCTTCGGGTGGGCAAACCCGCTGAACTGAAACATCTAAGTAGGCGGAGGAGAAGAAAACAAAAGTGATTCCGTAAGTAGTGGCGAGCGAACGCGGATTAGCCCAAACCAATGATGTTACGGCATTGTTGGGGTTGTAGGACCACGATATTTTATGTACAAAGAATTAGAATCTACTGGAAAGTAGGGCCAGAGAAGGTGATAGCCCTGTATAAGTAATGAGTATAATAGATAGTGGTATCCTGAGTAGGGCGGGACACGAGAAATCCTGTCTGAATTTGGCGGGACCATCCGCTAAGGCTAAATACTCCTGAGAGACCGATAGTGAACCAGTACCGTGAGGGAAAGGTGAAAAGAACCGTGAATAACGGAGTGAAATAGATCCTGAAACCATACGCTTACAAGCGGTCGGAGCCCTTTAGTGGGGTGACGGCGTGCCTTTTGCATAATGAGCCTACGAGTTAACGTTGCTGGCAAGGATAAGTGGTTAAGCCACGGATCCGTAGCGAAAGCGAGTCTGAATAGGGCGCTTTAGTCAGTAGTGTTAGACGCGAAACCGTGTGATCTACCCATGGACAGGTTGAAGCTGTGGTAACACATAGTGGAGGACCGAACCCGTTGACGTTGAAAAGTCTTGGGATGATCTGTGGGTAGGGGTGAAAGGCCAATCAAACTCGGAAATAGCTCGTACTCCCCGAAATGCATTTAGGTGCAGCGTTAGTTATAAAGTTATATAGAGGTAGAGCTACTGATTGGATGCGGGGGCTTCACCGCCTACCAATTCCTGACAAACTCCGAATGCTATATAATGTTCACTAACAGTGAGGGCTTGGGTGCTAAGGTCCAAGTCCGAGAGGGAAAGAACCCAGACCATCAGCTAAGGTCCCCAAATATATACTAAGTTGAAAGAACGAGGTTTGTCTGCATAGACAGCTAGGATGTTGGCTTGGAAGCAGCCATTCATTTAAAGAGTGCGTAACAGCTCACTAGTCGAGCGGACGAGCATGGATAATAATCGGGCATAAGTATATTACCGAAGCTATGGATTACCTATTTATTTAGGTAGTGGTAGGGGAGCATTCTATCAGGGTAGAAGGTGAGTCGTAAGGCTTGCTGGACCGGATAGAAAAGAAAATGTAGGCATAAGTAACGATAATGCGGGCGAGAAACCCGCACACCGAAAGACTAAGGTTTCCACAGCTATGCTAATCAGCTGTGGGTTAGTCGGGACCTAAGGCGAACCCGAAAGGGACAGTCGATGGACAACGGGTTAATATTCCCGTACTACTGTTAACTGTGATGGGGTGACGGAGTGATGAAAGTGCCGCGAACTGACGGAATAGTTCGTTGAAGTACCTACCTATAAGCTGCGCAGGCAAATCCACGCGGCTTGGGGAAATACGATAGTACTCGGAGTCTTCGGACAAAGAGATAGTGCACCTAAGGGCTTCCAAGAAAAACCTCTAAACTTCAGGTTAATAGTACCCGTACCGCAAACCGACACAGGTAGTCGAGATGAGAATTCTAAGGTGCTCGAGAGATTCATGGCTAAGGAATTAGGCAAAATAGACCCGTAACTTCGGGAGAAGGGTCGCCAGCAGCAATGCTGGCCGCAGTGAAGAGGTCCAGGCGACTGTTTATCAAAAACACAGGGCTCTGCAAAATCGTAAGATGAAGTATAGGGCCTGACACCTGCCCGGTGCTGGAAGGTTAAGTGGAGATGTTATTCGCAAGAAGAAGCATTGAAATGAAGCCCCAGTAAACGGCGGCCGTAACTATAACGGTCCTAAGGTAGCGAAATTCCTTGTCGGGTAAGTTCCGACCTGCACGAATGGTGTAACGATCTGGACACTGTCTCAGCCATGAGCTCGGTGAAATTGTAGTAGCGGTGAAGATGCCGCTTACCCGCAGTGGGACGAAAAGACCCTGTGCACCTTTACTATAGCTTAGTATTGACCTTGGACAAATGATGTGTAGGATAGGTTGGAGACTTTGAAGTGGCGTCGCTAGGCGTTGTGGAGTCATTGTTGAAATACAACCCTTTGTTTGTCTGAGGCCTAACCCCGTTATACGGGGGACATTGCTTGGTGGGTAGTTTGACTGGGGTGGTCGCCTCCAAAAGAGTAACGGAGGCTTCTAAAGGTTCCCTCAGTACGCTTGGTAACCGTGCGTAGAGTGCAATGGCATAAGGGAGCTTGACTGAGAGACATACAGGTCGATCAGGTACGAAAGTAGAGCATAGTGATCCGGTGGTTCCGCATGGAAGGGCCATCGCTCAAAGGATAAAAGGTACGCCGGGGATAACAGGCTGATCTCCCCCAAGAGCTCATATC
>NZ_AJXL01000199.1 GCF_000264055.1 Flavobacterium sp. ACAM 123
TCTAAGGTGAAAATGGAATAATCCTGTAAACTATCAATTATCTGACTGTAAAACTCTGTAGTTGGAACATATTGACTTTTGAGTATTTCTGGTTCTTTCAGTTTATCTGCCATTTTTTTTATTTTATGAAGTAGTAAGGTTGAAAATAAGAACACCTTTATTTGAGGTCAAAGATAATTAATTCTAATAAATCAATGTAGTTTATAAGGAAGACTTTTTTTGAACACCCTATTAAGTTAATAAAGCGAGTAGATTTTATATTTGTTGTAAATGGAAGACAGGTACTGCAAAAAAGCTCTAATACATCCTAAAAAGAGCTGTTTTATGCCGTAAGCCTGTCATTTAATTTTTATTCGAAAATATCAAAAATTTAAGTCAAACTATTAATAACCTACTACTTTTCTCAAATCTTAACTAAATCTAATAAATAGAAAAGCTTCATCACTACTTCTTGAAGCAGATGTAATGGTTTATCATTTCTAAAATAGAAAAATTAATAGTTGATTTTTTGTCTCTTAACTAATTAAACGCTCGTGTATTTTCGCTGTTGAGTTCTTACTATACTAGAGTGATCTGCTTTGTCCTTTAGGCGAATGCATATTGCAAAAGTAATTATAAATAGGTACGGTTTTTAGGTTTCCCTACGTAACATTCAATCTTTAGGATGTTACAACAAAAGAATTTTTGCTTTATTCCAAATCGTTTTGGTATAATGCCGATGTAATATGAAAACAGTACTACACAGAAGGGACAATCGGGAGTAGAATAGAAAATAGCGGTAGAAATAAAGAAAGGGCTGTTGGTGCATTTTCAACAGCCTTTTTTTAAAATATCTAGTATTACTTAATGAAGACCTTAAATTTCAAACCTTCCTCTTTTACCCACGAGATGGACCAGTAGAAAATTCTTTTTTCTTCTTATTCAATTCATCCTGTAGTTTGCGCATGGCTTTCTGTTCCCGTTCTAAAGCTTGTACTTTAAAAAGGTCAAATTCTTTTTCGGACTCTTTTAGCGCCAGCTTGCTTTCTGTGGTTATGATGTTGCTTTGTTTAAATTTAAAGATAAAAAATAGCAATGCAGCGATCAATCCAACAACGATGAAGAAAAACAGTGTTTTAAAAAACGTTTTTTCAAGTTGAATGCCAAAAAGGAATATACTTTCCTTTTCAGATTTTAGGTCGGAAACAACAGTTTTTGTTGCGTTTGATTTGGCTTGTAAACTATCAATAAGTCGTTTTTGGGAATTTAAAAAATCGGCATTGGCTAAAAGCTTATTTTTTGAAACTGAAAGAGAATCGAGGACATTCGATTGTAATTTAAGTAACGATGTTGTATTAATCACTTTATAACCCTGGAAATTGTTTGATTTATCCATAAGATTATCAAATTGATATTCTAAAGTAGCTACAATAGCTGTATCAATAAATTTCTTTGTAGTTTGACTAAAAATATTTGATGTAATAAGTAGTAGGGCAATTGTCACAATTGTCTTTTTTTTCATGAGGTAAAATGCTTTGAATTCATAACTAAGGATAAAATAGTTATTGTTAGGCTATATAACGAAGTATAAAACTAGTTATTGTTACTATGAAAGATTTAACTACACTTACTTTCTGTTTTCATCCAATAAAAAATAAGTAAAATAAATTTACACTCTGCTACAAATTACTTTTGTATTTTGTGCCCGCAAAATAAGGTCATAACGAAAAGAGGTAATAGGAGCCCTGCTCAGCCTACTTTGTTAACTAGGGTCGTGTTAGTAAAGTAGTGCTCATGCAACTATCCCAGTCTTTTTTATTTAGAATATTCTTTCCCTTTTATATGTATTCCAGGTCCTATATTTAACATTAATTTTTCATTTCCCCATTCCCGATAGCGCGGATTTGCAATCCGTGCCCGCTCCAGTAGGCAACTAAAATAAAACTAATATAAACACATCTAAATCATTTTCTAAACTAGCATAATTTCTAGCTGAACTAAAATAATAATCTTCAGGCAAAGTGACGATTTTTTCTTTCACAGGATTATTGTGGATATAATTTATCTTTTGCTTTATAAACCAGTTCGTCTCAACAATTTCTGCATGATAGCCATCTTGCCAAACTTTATATTCTTGTTCTCGCTTGAGATGAATACATGCTTTTTGAAAATGTCTTAACATCCATTCTCTTCTACTCTCCGGTTCTTCACTAATAGTTTGAACTATCTTCTTTGAAGTATATTTTTTAAAATCACGCATCACATCAGATAATATAAAACCATTTGTTGCTTTACATAACAAATGAATGTGACTACTCATAATACAATACCATAAATCTCTAAACCTTTATTTTGCTGACAATGTTGTAATGCGTTTATGAGAATATATTTTTGATTTAACCTAGTGAAAACATCTACCCAGCCCACTGTAGTGATAGTGATAAAATAAGCTTCTTCTGTACTTGTAGCTTTATATTTGGTTGACATTATCGTTGATTTATTTACTTATCGTTGCTTTTGTTTAGGGGCACGGAATGCAATTCCGCGCTATCTTTGCGGAGTTATATCCGAGCGATCTGGCTTTGTAATCCGTGCCCGCTCCAGTAGGCAACTAAAATAAATCTAATATAAACACATCTAAATCATTTTCTAAACTAGCATAATTTCTAGCTGAACTAAAATAAT
>NZ_AJXL01000200.1 GCF_000264055.1 Flavobacterium sp. ACAM 123
ATTAATATATGGGATAATTAGCAATAGGTTTAACAATTGTTTTCATAGGTTGGATTTTGTATCGACTTTTTATTAAAAGGGACTTAAGTAAAAATTTAAACAATTTATATTTTGGGCTATTTTTTGTAACAATATGGTTTTTATATTATTTGTTTATTATTACTTTTTTTTAAAGTCTTTTAATTAATCGTTAAATACATTTAGAAAATAAAATTATTATCCTGTATCTTTTTCTCATTTTGTGTTTATTCACAAAGAGATAAATACGCAGAGGAAGTTATAATTTCTGAAAAATGTAAATGTAGAATTGTGGAAAGAATGATAAGCAAAAAGTACGGAAACCAGACCGCGCGGATATAGCAACAAATCGATAGCGCGGAATTGTATTCCGTGCCCGTAAACAAAACCAAATAACCCAAAGTGAATGTCAACAAAATACAAGGCTACAACAACTGATGAAGCATATTTTATCACAATTACAACAGTAGGTTGGGTAGATGTTTTTACGAGGTTAACCAGATCGCTCGGATATATCAGCACATCGATAGCGCGGAATTGCATTCCGTGCCCATAAACAAAAGCAAGGATAAGTAAATAAACCAAAGATAATGTCAAACCAGACCGCTCGGATATATCTACGCAACGATAGCGCGGAATTGTATTCCGTGCCCGTAAACAAAAGCAACGATAAGTATATAAACCAAAGATAATGTCAACCAAATATAAAGCTACAACCACAGAAGAAGCTTATTTTATCACCATAACAACAGTAGGGTGGGTAGATGTTTTCACTAGGTTAAATCAAAAATATGTTGTCATAAACGCATTACAACATTGTCAGCAAAATAAAGGGTTAGAGATTTATGCGTATTGTATTATGAGTAGTCATATTCATTTATTATGTAAAGCAACAAATGGTTTTATACTATCGGATGTGATTCGTGATATTAAAAAATTTACTTCAAAGAAAATAATCCAAATGCTTATTGAAGAACCAGAGAGCAGAAGAGAATGGATGTTAATAAATTTTAAAAAAGCATGTGCTCATCTCAAACGAAAACAAGAGTATAAAGTATGGCAAGATAGCTATCATGCAGAAATAGTTGAGACGAACTGGTTTATAAAGCAAAAGATAAATTATATCCATAATAATTCTGTGAAAGAAAAAATCGTTACTTTGCCTGAAGATTATTATTTTAACTCCGCTAGAAATTATGCTAGTTTAGAAAATGATTTAGAAGTAATTATATTAGATCTATTTTAGTTGCCTACTGGATCGTGCACGGATTGCAAATCCGCGCTATCGAATTTAGAAAATAATTAAGATGTGTTGATATTAGATCTATTTTAGTTTTCTACTGGAGCGGGCACAGATTGAAAATCCGAGCTATCGGATTTTGGTGCTAAATTGAAAGATTGTGTAAGTAAATAAATTTAGTAGTAAGATGAAAGTGATGTGCGTCGAAAACCCACACTACGCATAGCCAACCGTTAGGCGAAACTTAAAAACCGATAAAATGCAAGAAACACCGAGCTTTTTTTCAGACCCGAAGGTCATTATTTCTATAACTGCTATCATAATCTCTGTAGTTAGTCTTTTTTGGACTTTAGCAAATCAGTGGGAACAAAATCGGCGATGGGAAAATCTAAATAATGCTAATCCTGAATTACTAGAGATAAGACTAATTAATTGGAAAGAGATAACCCATGATGAAGCTCACAATAAAAATTGGGGTTACAATCCTCTAATTTATGCTAAGGGAGAAGCTACAGACTTATATGTATTGCCTTATAAGTTGGTAGCGAGAGATTCATTTAATAATAAAATCGAAAGAGTAAACTCGGTTTATACTCTTACTGAAATACAACAGGAGTTAAACAGAATTCAATTTAAAGGCAAAAGCCATTCCGTTGCTATGCTATTTCGCCCAAAATTTACCTTTGAAAATATGGGCAAAACAGTGACGCAAGAATTATCAATGATAATTGATGCAAAACTTCCAAATCAAAGCTGGCAAAATGCATTCACATCAAATACTACAATTAACCTTTCGGGTGGACAAACAACTTCTGTTCATTTTGACTTTGAACTACCAATAGGAATTGAATTGCCTCCTCAAATTTCTTTCCGAATTTCCCTGAAATACAAGGATGTAAACAATGAAATGGTTAAAAAGGAACTATTTGCTAAATGGACTACAACAAATAACTTTTGGTCGTATGAAGAAAAAGAATAAGCATCGCGTAAAAGCAAATTTGTGCAAAAATAGCTGACGGTGGTTTACGTTAATCCATCAGTTATTTACTTAATTTAGTGCGGTTCGACAACCCAGACCGCTCGGATATATCTACGCAACGATACCCAGATCTCTCGGATATATCAGCACATCGATAGCGCGGAATTGCATTCCATGCCTGCAAACAAAAGCAATCAAAAAGTAAATAACCAGATCGCTCGGATATATCAGCACATCGATAGCGCGGAATTGTATTCCGTGCCCGTAAACAAAAGCAACGATAAGTAAATAAACCGAAACCAATGTCAACCAAATATAAAGCTACAAGTACAGAAGAAGCTTATTTTATCACTATAACAACAGTAGGGTGGATAGATGTTTTTACTAGGTTAAATCAAAAATATGTTGTC
>NZ_AJXL01000201.1 GCF_000264055.1 Flavobacterium sp. ACAM 123
GTGATTACCGAAGTTCCTTGGGTGCTTCTTGTCAAAGCATCTGTTGTAGTTCCTGTGATTGTTCCTGCACAGTTGTCAGTGGTTGTTGGAGCAGTTGCCGTTGCAGAACATTCCCCTGTAGCATCAGCTAAGGTTGGAGTTACTGGCTTGGTATTGTCTTCTACTGAAACAGTGGCTGCAATGGAGGTGTTTTCACAATTAGTTAGACCATTTTTTATTTTTACTTTATAATTCCCGTTTTGGGTTACAACAAGCGTTGAAGAGATAGCATTATTGACTATTACATCATCTTTATACCATATATAACTAGGATTACTGGCATTCGTATTTGCTGTTAATGTTGTTGAGATGCAAGTTTCTAATACTCCAGATATTGTGGCTGTAGGTAATGCATTTACCATTACCACAATTGGAGATCTTGGACCTTCACAAGAGATGCCGTTCGCAGTTATAGTCTGGCTTACATAATATGTAGTACTTCCTGCAGTAGTTGTTAGTGGAGTTGGTGCAGTGGTACTTCCTGTTCCATTCGTTGCTACAGTATACCATAATAGGTTCGTTCCAGTTGCTGTTAATTGGGTTGCGGTAGCATTCAAGCAATAGACAACTGGTGTTGTTACTGAAGGAGCTGTAGTAGCTGGATTTACGTTACCACAATTGGAGATCTTGGACCTACACAAGAGATGCCGTTCGCAGTTATAGTCTGGCTTACATAATATGTAGTACTTCCTGCAGTAGTTGTTAGTGGAGTTGGTGCAGTGGTATTTCCTGTTCCATTCGTTGCTACAGTATACCATAAAAGGTTCGTTCCAGTAGCTGTTAATTGGGATGCGGTTGCATTCAAGCAATAGACAACCGATGCTGTTACTGAAGGAGCTGGAGTAGCTGGATTTATTGTGATTGTAGCAGGTTGTGATTTTAAAGTTATATTTTGACACAATATACTGTTAATTACTGCCCTGAAATAGGTTGTTGTAGTCAGGTTAGCAGGAGTATCATACGATGCAGTTATATTGGAAATAGAAGTGGTTGTAGCTAAAGGAAAAAGAATATCTGTACTAGATTCCCATCTCACTACATTTCCTAACTGCCCCGAAAGTGTGAGCGTTGTTTTAGTATCTTGTCCATAACAATAGGTCTTATCTGGAGAAACGATTCCGTTAAGAGCAATTATGAAATCAATATCTTTTAATGCGCATGGTGCGGAGTTAATGCTACCTCCAGAAAACGAAAGGTACTTGGCTAAAGTAATAACACCGTTCGTTGTTGAATTACAAACATCAAAAGTAGCTGCTGATATAGGTATTTTTACTTCAATAAAGCTATTGTCACCGGGAACATAGCTACCAATAGCACTCAGAACGCCTAATGACGTAAAGTTGGGATCTATAGCACCTGCGGCAGTGTATTTGAATACAGTTAGAGCATTTTTACTAGCATCTAATTCTAAAACAATTTCAGCACCAGCGATTGGATATGCTGTACTCTTGTAAGTTTCACTTTTTAGCCCAGTAGCAGCGTTTCCGTCGGTATTAATATAATATCTAAAAATTGCAGAGCCTCCATTTCCATTGTTAATACCTAACAATAAGTAGTTCTCAGAGATAGTACTTTTTGTTATAGCAAATACTCTTTCCACTTGACATGATGATGATGCATTAGCATCAACTATTTTTGTTTGTGCTCCTAAGTATTCTGTTGAACTATAGTTACCATCTGGTATAAAAGTTTGACTAAAACTATAAGTAAGATTTAGAAAAAAAAATAATTGAAAGAAAAAATAATTTCTTCGAATGAGTAAAGTTTGCTTTCATATTGATTTCTTTTAAATCGTTAGAAATTGGGGTTGTTAATGGGAATAATTCTTTTTTTAATAAATCTTGCGGACTGATTTACGACGGGTCGTATTACTAGGTTTTGATTCTAAAGGGAACCAGGTATATTTGAGTAAAAACTGTTTTATGGGAATCAAAAAATAATGATAATAGTTCCGATTTTTGAGTAAGCAAACCAGTCCAAAATTTTAGGTTTTGGATTTCTGCACATTTGATAGTAGAAACTAGCAATAGAGCAGATAAAAGGAAAGTAGTTTTTTCAATCATAACAGCAGGATTTTAAGTTTTTAAATTATTTAGTAGATTTCGGGGCGGAAACCATTGTTATTCAATAAAATATCTCGTGTGAAATAATAATGTCCAAATTTAAAAAGAATTAATAGTACTTTATTTCTTTTCTCTTTGAACAACCTAAATACTCGTTTAAGTACCTTTTTATGGAAATTTAATATATGAATATTTTATAATTTGGGAAATAACAGGTATTTAAAGCTAAATATTATGTTAAGTTTTAACACAGGAATTGCCTAATTAATATCGCTTCTTTTTTAAGAATGGGCTGTTATTTTATTAGCCACAAAAGCAGAAAAACTATCTTTTTTAGCTAATAAAAAGGAGCTATTTTAGTATAGCTAGAAGAAAAAAAGAACGAGGAATGTTGCTTTTATTTTTAGTTAGTACAAATAGGATTTTCAACAATTCCGATAGTCAATTTGAGGATAATCTTGAAAGATAAATAGTAACAAAACGT
>NZ_AJXL01000202.1 GCF_000264055.1 Flavobacterium sp. ACAM 123
TTTTTTTGACTTTTTGTTTTAATCGGTTTAAAATTGTTTAACTTGAGTAATGGTATTTTGCTATATACCATTTTTGAAAAAGGACTGGTCATGAGTAGAAATACGTCTTTTGCTTTATTTTTTTGGAGCAATGCATGTTTAGGAGGGCAAGCATAGTATTTGCCTTGTACTTCTATTACGGTTTAGGGAAGTGCTTCAAAAACACAGACTATGGTTGTAATAGGCATTATTTTAAATGGCAGTTTTGTAACATAATAGAGGTGTGCAAAAGAATGAAATAGTAATTATTGGGCAGACGGAAGTTGATTTTGTGGAAGGTCAGCTTTTGAACCCGTACTACATTGCATCAGATGTCCTGAATTACCTTGAAAATAAGGGATACTATGGTAAGCTGAAAAAGATTAAGTACAATAGTTAAATTTCGGTTTTGTAGTTTATAGGACTTTATCCGAAAAGTTCAGCATTTTCGTGTTGATGTGTGTGGGTTCTATGGTTATCGATACACAGACTGAAATGCTATCTAAAGGTTGCGCTTTCTCCAACGTATTTTCTTTTGGTTTTTTATTAAAAATTTAGAATTGATTGTCTGAACTCAGACCCAATTTTAGCCATTTATCCGATGCAGGTCTGTAATGTATAGAAGGTTTTCATACGTTAAATGGTGAATTAGGTTTAAACGAGGTATTGTAATTAGGGCGTATGACCAAAAAAGCGCAGCTGTTCTGAGCAGTGATTGTAACAACGTTTTATATTGTTTGGAGGAATTGTTGGGTGGGATAATTGTTTATCATCTTTTTTGATTGCGGTAAATTATTGTTAGATAGTTCTACAATAAGTAGTTTTTTAATTTTATTAAACTGTGTAATTTTATATATTTACTACTTAGAGCTTGAATTAGCTTTTTATTTTTGATCAAATTAAAACATATAAATAATGGGAAAATTTATCAGGTCGTTCGTATTTCTCTTTTTTGTTTACATTTTATCGAATACAGCTGTATTTGCTAAAAATAATATTGAGATTAGTGGACATGAGAATCTTGCTACCGCAGCACCTTCAGTTTATTCGCCAGT
The DNA here is from genome assembly GCF_000264055.1 of Flavobacterium sp. ACAM 123. Taxonomy (GTDB): domain Bacteria; phylum Bacteroidota; class Bacteroidia; order Flavobacteriales; family Flavobacteriaceae; genus Flavobacterium. The sequence goes on from NZ_AJXL01000202.1 coordinate 1,074, forward strand.
TACTTATTGGCAAAATTGTTCAAAACCATTAATGGCAATTCCTTCAGGAGGAGGAACTTTGAATTGGTATCTTACAAATTTACCAACAGAATTTCCAACAAGTACAGCTCCAATACCTATTACTACTATAATTGGTTCAACTACAACTTATTATGTGAGTCAAACTATTGCGGGTGTTGAAAGTACTCGCACTCCAATTGTTGTTAAAGTAGAAGCTAATAGTGGAGCAACTATTTTAAATTATAGATGTGACCGTTCACAGATTCCAGACTATTCTCTAGATTATACTCCTCCAGCTACTATTAATAATTCGGTTTTATTTGATTGGGCGAACAACAATGCATTTATTTCACAAACTTATTTTTGTACGTATTCTGTTCAAGGTGGAGCATCTGTGACTAGTTTTAATCCAAACAAAAGGGAATCACATTTTATAGTTTCTAATTTGTTACCTGGACAATCAGTAGAATTAACATTGACTTCCGCTTCGCATCCATGCGTTCCTTCGCAAACAATCACCTGTTCCGTTCCTTGTGGAGCATCAAGTACTACTCCTACATTTGCTTCAGTTCCAACATCCTATTGTATTAATGAAGCCACAACAAACTTACCAACCAGTTCTGATGATAGTCCTGCTATTACAGGAACTTGGTCTCCTGATGAAAAAGTAAAGACTGCAACAGCGGGCACTACAAATTATGTTTTTACCCCAGACCCTGTATTGTTTCCTTGTGCGTTAACTAGAAAGTTAGCTATAACAGTCGGACCTGTTGAACCTAGTTTTACCGATTTTTCAATCTGCTCTGGTGTGCTGCCAGTTCCGGTTTTGAGTCCTACGTCACCTAATGGAATTAGCGGAGACTGGTCACCGTCAAGCGTTGACAATACAACAACTAAGGACTATCTTTTTACGCCGTTTCCTGGACAAGCGTGTTCGCCAACCGCTAAAACCATAAATGTTACAGTAAATCCATCAAACACAATTTTGAGTATGGGCTGGACGGTTAGCGAGGCGTTTGCTGACAATCAAATAGTCACCGTGACAGATCCACTGGGAGCTAATTATTTGTATCAACTGGATGATGGCCCGTTCCAGGAAGAAACTGTTTTTGAAATAGTTTCTTTAGGAATGCATTCTATCACGGTAAAAGATGTAAATGGTTGTAGTGTATTAAGAAATGATAATATCTTAGTTATCGACTACCCTAGGTTTTTCACTCCAAATAATGATGGATTTAATGATTACTGGAATGTCTTTACTTTAGTTGATAAGTTTGGGTCCAAGATTCAGATATTTGATCGTTACGGTAAGCTTATAAAAGAGATTAGTCCAAACGGAACGGGTTGGAATGGAACATATAATGGACGACCTCTCCCCGCAACCGATTATTGGTTTGTGGTTGATTATCCTGAGGATGGTATAATTAAAAAGTATAGATCCCATTTTTCATTAAAAAGATAAAATAAAAAAAGCTT
>NZ_AJXL01000203.1 GCF_000264055.1 Flavobacterium sp. ACAM 123
CTATTGAATTTGAATTCAATAGGTCTTTTTTTTATTCCCCTCCTTCGGATGGGTTAGGGGAGGATTACTTAGCGATATTAACTGCTCTTGTTTCTCTAATAACGGTTACTTTCACTTGACCTGGATAAGTCATCTCTGTTTGAATTTTTTGTGAAATTTCAAAAGACAGCGTGGCTGCATTGTCATCAGACACTTTTTCACTTTCCACGATAACTCTAAGTTCTCTACCAGCCTGAATCGCATAAGCGTTTTTAACACCGGTAAATCCGTAGGCCACTTCTTCTAGGTCTTTCAGACGTTGAATATAAGAATCTAATACTTGCCTTCTAGCGCCTGGTCTTGCACCTGAAATAGCATCACAAACCTGAATTATTGGAGACAATAAAGATTTCATTTCTATCTCATCATGGTGAGCTCCAATAGCATTACATACTTCTTCTTTTTCACCATATTTTTCAGCCCACTGCATACCTAATAAAGCATGAGGTAAATCACTTTCTGCATCCGGTACTTTACCGATGTCATGCAATAAACCAGCTCTTTTGGCTAATTTTACATTCAGACCTAATTCAGCTGCCATAATTCCACAAAGTTTTGAAACTTCACGGGAGTGTTGCAATAAGTTTTGACCGTAAGAAGAACGGTATTTCATACGTCCTACTACTTTTATTAATTCAGGGTGTAATCCATGAATTCCTAAATCGATCACAGTACGTTTTCCAACTTCTATAATTTCATCGTCAATTTGTTTAGCTGTTTTAGCAACTACCTCTTCAATGCGGGCAGGGTGAATTCGACCGTCCGTTACCAATTTATGTAAAGCCAAACGTGCTATTTCTCTACGTACAGGATCAAAACAAGATAGGATGATCGCTTCCGGTGTATCATCTACAATGATTTCTACTCCCGTTGCCGCTTCCAGCGCTCTAATGTTTCGTCCTTCACGACCAATAATTCTACCTTTAACATCATCAGATTCTATGTTGAATACAGATACGCAGTTTTCTACAGCTTCTTCTGTTCCTACTCTTTGGATAGTATTGATAATTATTTTCTTCGCTTCTTGTTGCGCCGTTAGCTTAGCCTCTTCAATTGTATCTTGAATATGCGACATCGCTTTGGTTTTCGCTTCCGCTTTTAAACCTTCTACTAATTGGTCTTTGGCTTCTTCGGCAGATAAGCCTGAAATTACTTCAAGTTGTTGTAATTGGCTTTTATGCAGCTTGTCAACTTCTATTTGTCTTTTGTCTAAAACTTCAATTTTAGCAGTATATTCGGTCGTTTTCGCTTCAAAATCGTCATTGACTTTCTTTGCCTTAGACAATTCGTTAGAAACTTGGGACTCTTTGTCTCTTGTTCTTTTTTCAACTTCAGCTACTTTCTTGTCTCTCCCTAGAATTACTTGTTCGTGTTCTGATTTAAGTTCAATAAATTTTTCTTTCGCCTGAAGAATTTTATCTTTCTTTATGTTCTCAGCTTCAAAGTTGGCATCTTTTAATATTGATGCAGCTTCTTTTTTTGAGTTTTTAATAAGATTAGAAATATTGCTTTTTTCTATAATTTTAGCGATTCCAAAACCCGCTACAATACCTATAATTCCTGAAATAACGATCGTTAATATGTCCATGTTTGTTAAAATTTATATATAAAAAAAAGCCTACATTAAGTTGTCTGAATAAACTCGAAATTGACAAGTTTTGAGCTAACTCACTGTTCAAGTTTCCTCGCCTGGGCGTGGCATGCTTTAGTAGCGATGATTTGCTCATTCTAAATTATTAGTGTTGAGTTTACCAAATGTGAACTAATGTAGGCAGTATCTTAGTTGCTGTAAAGAACGTTTAATTGTCGAGATATTGATCTAAAAGCGCATTGATTTTTTTAATTCTTTCGATGGTTTCTTCACCATTAATAGCGTTATCAATTTGTTTTTGTTCTGATTGTGAGGCAAACTGCAAAGCGCACATGGCTAAAACATCTTGTTTATCACGAACTGCATAATTTTCTTCAAATTGCTTCATCATCACATCAATCTTTTTTGAAGCGCTTCTCAGTCCTTCTTCTTGAGCAAGCTCTACGGTTAGCGGATAAACCCTATCTGCAATTGATATTTTAATTTTTAGCTTTTCGTCCATATGTTTTACTAATCAGATAGCTGTGCTATACAGTAATCAATTTCACGAATTAATGAATTTATTTTAAGCTTAGTATCTCTTTTATTATCGTCACTGCCTAATAATGAGTTGGCAATCTTAAGTGTCTCATATTGCGATTTTAACGCGACAATCTCATTTGATTGAGTTTGTATGATGTGTGCAGATTTTGTTAATTCAATATTTAATTCTTGAGTATTTTGATCTAAACGTTTTATTTTTAGAATTAGTTTTTCAACCTTATTTTCAAGAGTATCAATTATTTCTGCAATTACACTCATTATTTATCCTATTCATTTCTTAATATTACAAATTTAGTATTACTTTTTATTATTACAATATATTATTCGTTTTTTTATTATAAAATAATCAAAATGTTGTACTTTAAGGAGTTACG
>NZ_AJXL01000204.1 GCF_000264055.1 Flavobacterium sp. ACAM 123
CAATCGTTAAATTGGCAGGGGATAAAGTGAATACGGGTTTAGTAGTATCACCAACAGTAATTTCTACAGAATTTGTGTAAACAGAATAACAAGCAACTTCATTTAATGTTGAAACTGTCCGTCTTTGAAAACTAGTTGTTGCAGATAGTAATGATGGGGAATAACTCGCTAAAGTTTCATCTGGAATCGGCACATAACTACCACTAGCATTGGTTTGCCATTCATAAGTAATATTGCCATCACCTGTCCCATTTGTTGTAGAAATTAGCTCAGATGGTGAAGTTCCAGTACAGATAGTTTGGTTTGTACCTATAGACCCTGCTGTAGGAATTGCTTGAACAATAAAAGTCCTGGTTGCAATATTTGTTACAGAGCCATTTGTGATTTTTAATGAAAGTAAATATTCTCCAAAAGAGGGAGGAGTAAATGTACTAATTGTTGTTTCACTATCATTACTAAGTGTGCCAGTAGAAGAAGGTGATACAGTTATGAAATTATTGCTAGGGTCTTTTAGAGTCCATTCATAAGTAACATCGGTGTCTGGGCCAGTGTAGCCTCCAGTTAAATTTTGTGTAAGGTTCTGACAAATAGTGTAAGGATCTGTTAGTGGATTTGTTATTTTTGCTTGCAGTGTTCCCCCAGCTGTTGTTATTTCACCAAAGGAATAAGTACCGCTACCGCCACCGGCACAGGCAGCATATTTACTTGATCCAATAAATATTTCGTTATTGTTATTGCAAGTTCCAGCAGTAATAGTCCCTGTATTTTCAACAATTATTACAGCATTCCCATCAGGTAAATTTAGTCTCACTTTAGAACCTGTAAAGTTTAAATTTCCTCCATCAATATCAATTAATTGACTATTCAAAGTTATAATATCTGAATTTCCTGAAACATTAAAATTAAGATTGCCATTTACTGTAACTGCCCCCATTGCTTGGGTAGTTAAATTAGTTACTATTGTAATGGTATGTCCTGCTTGAATAGTTACTGAATAGGATCCTGTATTTTGTCCGGGATAGGAAGTTGTAGTATCCCAGGCAGTTCCATTAAATATTTGCCAAGAGGAAGCACTAGTCCAATTTCCAGATGTTAAAGATTTATAATCACCAAGTACTTGCCCATAATTATAAAACGAACTTAGAACTAACAGTATTGTAAATAAGTATTTTTTTATCATGGCATCTACATTTTAGAGATAAAATTCTAATAATTTATAAAATGGAAATAGAAGAATCTAAGACCGTTTTATAACAGTAATAATGCCCAATTATATTTATGATATTTCACCTAACAAAGCAATATAATGGCTTACTAACTATTTTTTTTTTTTGATTTAATGCAGGAAACAGTATGCATTTTTAGATAGTTTATTAATATAAAATATAGATTTTGGACTTATCTAATTGTAAGTTAAGTAAGTAGAAACTTTTTTCAGCGATAAAAAATATTTATTCGATTAAAGGGCTACGAAAACCGATGAACGACTTATTTTAAGAGATTTGGTTTCTTTTTTCATCCATTTTTACTATTAAATTACATAAAAACAAAAAACTAGCCGTAATAGGCAGTTTTATTGGTTTTCTTAAGATTGGCTAAAAAAATTAAGGGATAATTATTTTCTTGCTTAAATCTCCATTTGAAGTTTGAATTTTTACAATATACACACCTGAGCTTAAATTTTTAATAGGGAGTTGGATATTCTCTTGCATTGAATTTTCAATTTCCCAATTGGCAATGGATTGCCCAGTCATGCTGTATAAAGATACTTTTTGGACAGTTGTTATTAATGGCTTATTAGTTATCTCTAGAACATTCTTTTTCTGAATATGAGCAATTTTTACATCATCTGGATCTGAGTTTTCTATATAATCTTTTTCTTTCGGGTCTTTTTCTTTTTTCTTTTTTAGTTTAAAACATAATGAAAAACGATTATTGCTTACTCCCCTAGGCACTATAACTTCATAACTTTTATCTCGAATATCATTATAGCTTTCATTTTCCGAGTCATAGATAAATATTTTTTCATTTTTGCCGAAGTTTTCCAGTTCGTCAATCATAAATTTTACTGTTCCTTCAATATCAGCTTTTACACCAATAGAATAGGAGGCTTTTGTATCAAAGCGCCCCACTCCCTGAATGATTAATTTCATCTCGTTAGTTAAAAAGTAAATGTCATTTGGTAGATTGTCAAAACTGGTTCCGTCATATCCATAATCAATAGCATCAGTCGCTTTTTCATTCATAAAGCCTAATAACAGCTGTTTGTGGTAATCGTTATGGGAGTTAAAGCCCAAACGAATTCTTTTGATAGTGTCTTCAGGAGTTATGTCACTATTGTTATTGTTCCAAGCTTCCTTTTTAGTTTCTTTCCCTTTATATAAAATATTCGAAGTTTCATTTTCATTTTCTTTAACAAAGGCTCTCTGACTGTTTTTGAAAATTACGGTACTAGTTGTGGAGCTTGGACGACCACTAATAAAAAACTAACGTCCGACCAGGAGTATAT
>NZ_AJXL01000205.1 GCF_000264055.1 Flavobacterium sp. ACAM 123
GTAAATATATATAAAACTATTTACAATGATAAAAAAAAGAAGATGAAGTAGTTAAATACGTTACTATCATCAATCGAGCTATCGCAGAAGTTCCACGTTTCCCAGATTTATTTCATCGCTTTAAGCGAACAATGTCAGTTCTAGGTAGAAGTGAAAGTACTTGTAGAAACTACGGTCAGCATGTTGCCGCTATGGCATTGCATTTTGGAAAAATCCCTACAGAGCTTGATGTAGAACAAGTACAAGAATACTTGTTTCTACTTCAAAAGCGTTCCAAAACACCTTCACAAACGTACTTTAAACATTGTGTTTACGGACTCAGGTTTCTTTTAAAATCTGAAGGGTTGCCTTATGAATACCTACATTTACCCTCTATAAAACACGACAAAAAACTCCCCACAGTACTCAGTAAAGAAGAAGTTTGGCGGCTACTAAAAAATTGCCGTTTACTCAAACACAAAGTACTCATAGGACTTTTATATGGTTGTGGCTTACGCTGTATGGAAGCGCGAAGTGTACGCTTACAAGATCTTGATTTTGACCGTGAACAACTCAAAGTAGTTCAGGGAAAAGGAAAAAAGGACCGTTATGTACCGCTATCCAAACACCTTATGCGGGTACTAAAAGTATATATCGAAGCGGAGAAACCTAAAACGTATCTCTTCAACGGTCAACCGCAAGGCATAGCAGGAGGAGATTTTGACAGCCGTTATTCACAGCGTGGCGTACAATGGGTAGTTAAGCAAGCTAGTAAATCAGCAGGAATAACTAAGGATGTTTGCGTGCATACGCTTCGACATACGTTTGCGACACACTTACTCGAGGACGGACTCGATATCATCAGTCTAAAAAATCTCTTGGGACATGAAAGTATCGAGACGACGATGGAATATTTACAAATTGCGCAACTCGACACCATAAAAGCCTTTAGTCCACTTGATACCTTGTTTGCTAAGTGCAGCACGAAGTAGCTCATATACTGGATAAACTGGGTCAAAACATTGAAAGCTTGGGGCTAAACACTTGGCAACTACGAACTTTATCTGCCGTAAGAAAATGCCGTACTGCTGCATTGGGAGGTCATATCGATGGTTGCGATTCTTGCGGAAACATCAGCATTAGCTATAACTCTTGTCGCAACCGCCATTGTCCCAAATGTCAGGGTAAAAACCGAGAAGATTGGATACAGGCTAGACAAAGCGAACTTTTGCCAGTTCCGTACTTCCACGTAGTTTTTACCTTGCCCGATAGTATCAATGTTCTAGCCATGCAAGATCCTAGATTGGTTTATGACATCCTTTTTGAAACCGCTTGGGCAACTTTAAAAAGTTTTGGCAAAGCCAAAGAAATCCAAACTGGAATGATTGCAGTTCTACACACTTGGGGACAAAATTTGTCGCTGCATCCGCACTTGCATTGCATTGTGCCTGGCGGCGGGGTCGACAAGGAAGGCAATTGGAAAAATATAAGAGCTGATGGTAAGTTTTTGTTTCCAGTCAAGGCGTTGTCTAAGGTTTTTAGGGCTAAATATTGTGAAGCTTTAAAAGTGAAAAGCCCGGATAATTATACAAGAGTCAAGAAACAATTGTGGGAGAAACAGTGGGTTGTTTTTACCAAAAAGCCTTTTGGAAGTCCTAAATCAGTGGTGGAATATCTGGGAAGATACACACACAAGATTGCCATAAGTAATCATAGAATACAAAGTGTAAATGACCAAAATGTAACTTTTGGCTACAAGGATTATCGGGTCAACGGGCAAAAGAAAAGTATGAGTTTAAACCACGCCGAATTTATCCGAAGGTTTGCGTTGCATATTTTGCCCAAACGTTTTGTGAAAATACGCCATTATGGCTTTTTGAGCAGCACTTGGAAAAGGGGAAAATTAAAGGTTTTACAAGAAAAACTAAAGGTGAAGGTACTGGAAAAAGTAGAGAAGAAGACTTTTTTACCCAAATGTCCTTGTTGCAAAACAGGCAATTTGCATAGAATAGCCGTTTTTGACCAGCGTGGTCCGCCTGCTTGGTATCTTGGTATTAGCCAAAGATCTACTCCCTGCAAAAAATAGTTTTGTGGGTAGGGCACGTATGCGATGATGTGAAGAAAAACACGATAAAAATAGCCTAATTTACGGCTCAAAAAAAAAGAGGACGCTTTGTCCTCTTGAATTACCTAAACTTGTTTATCGATATCCCCATAGTGGCGGAAGTAGAGCGGTTCCGTTCAACCGCGGGTTCATTGTTCGTTCTTCGAACGCAACGAAACCCTAGCTGTTAG
>NZ_AJXL01000206.1 GCF_000264055.1 Flavobacterium sp. ACAM 123
TTGCAGTATTTTTTCAATTTTTCATCTCGTATCGTATCAAATTTCTGTTCATATTTAAATTCAAATTTCTTCGTTAAGTCATTGTAAGTTGATATATAAAATTCTTGAAAAGTACATTCTTTATAGTTGTCTACTTTTTTTCCGTTTGTATCAATAGTTTCTCCATATGTTCCTGTTCTTCCCCAATGAAAAACGCCAAGTTGATTTCTTGAAGGTTCGTTCAGATTTTTTTCTAACGTCCATTCCTCATTAAAATCTCGTACATCCATTTTCGGTAGTTTAGTTTTTTTTCCACTTTTGTCGATTAGATAATATTCTTGATTAATAAATCCAAATTCTTGTTCGTTTCTTAAAATTAGAATTCCATCATTAGGTATATTGTAAACTAATTTGTCTTCAATTTCCATTAGCGACTCTCCACAATTAGATTTATATAAAATATTTACTTTTCCTCTGTAATCTTTTGGGATTAGAAAAATTTCAGGTGGTAAAGTATTGTACAAAGTCCATAAATATGTGAAAATTGAGTAGAACAAAATTGGAGATAATGTTAAACTAATTTTATTAATTATTTTACTATTCGTCAGCCAAATCAATATTATTCCAATAACTAATACAATTAATGGTAAGTAATAGAAATATAAAGTATAAGGCGAAAGTGTTATGGATAGAGTTCCCAAAACAATTAGTATTATTCCAACAATTTTTATTTTTCTGTCTTTTATCACGATTTTCGGTAATATTGCAACTAACGTTTTGCTGCTTTGATATGGATGGAAAATCGTAACCGCTCAATTTTCGGCTTTGCAGATTTATGATTGCGAAATGATAATTCCACTAAACTCCAGCTATATCAAAACAGCTGTTATGTGTTGCTCTTTATTTTCAGTACTGTATATTCTCTTATTGGTTTGTCGGTAAATGTTTTCAAAACAATGTAATACCATTTTTCATTCGTAATATCTACTTTAAAAATATCATTTTGTTTATGATTTTTTACTGCTTTTTCAAAATCTGGAACCATCATTCCTTCAGTAAACCAACCTAAATCACCATCTTTACTACTGTCCATTGTGTATTTTTTTGCTAAATTCGAAAATGAAATTCCATTTTTATATTCATTCAAAATTTTACTTCTCAATTTTTCAATTTCTGTAAGTGAAATTTTACTTGCATCAAGAAAAATATAACTAACACGAAAAGCATTTATATTTGTTTCAAAAAGTATTTTATAGGTAAAATCTAAATCTGAAAATATTTCACCCGTTTTTGATTCAGATAATTTAGTTACAAAATTATCAGTTTCAATTTCGGGATGTATGTTTAAAAGTTCTGCTTCAAGATTTGGATTTTCTGCAGCTAATTTTTTAGCATCATCAATTGTAATTATTTGTTGTAACTGCTCTTTTATCGTTTGTGAAAATGATTCGAATGAAATAAAAATAATTATGAATATTATGAGTTTTTTCATTTTTGGTTTTTTAGAGTTACACATAACGGGTCGCAACTTGGCGAGGTGCAGGATTAGAACCGAAAGTTTAATTATTAAAAACAAAAATATGAATAAAAACGATATAAACGAAAAGCCTGCATCTTGCCAAATTGCTGTTACAGGAAGTCGTTTTGTACCAATGTTGATGTCAACTCCAATGGTAGTTGCAATATTAAACGGTACTAAAACAGAAACAAGAAGAATTGTAAAACCACAACCTGATTATTTTCTTAATTGCGTAAATGGCAAACCACAACCTATAGAATTAAAAAGCGGAATTAGCCAATTTTTTGCAGTTGTTACAGACGAAATGGACGTTACAAATGATAAATGTATTTATCCAAAAGTAAACGTAAATGATATTATTTGGGTTCGTGAAACTTTCAATCTTCATAGTGATCTCCCTGAAATTAGACCCGAATATTGGTATAAAGCCGATAATGAAATTTATCCTGGTATTAAATGGAAACCACCTCTATTTATGACAAAAGAAGCTTGTAGAATTTTCCTAAAAGTAGTTGATGTAAAAGTTGAAAGATTAAAAGATATTGATGAAGAAAGTGCTATAAAAGAAGGGATTGAAAGATTAAAACCTGATGGATTATTATCCTTCCGTTCTTATGCTGTAAAATATGATGCTTGTGTATTTCCAATTGTATCATATCAGACTTTATGGCAAAAAATAAACGGAAAAGAAAGTTGGGATGAAAATCCATTTGTTTGGGTATATAAATTCGAAGTCGTTGAACGTCCTCACGATTTCCTGTAACG
>NZ_AJXL01000207.1 GCF_000264055.1 Flavobacterium sp. ACAM 123
TTTATAGGAGCAATTTGTAGTCTAGGTGGGCTGGAACAACTGTTTCTAAGTCAAACAGTAGCAAAATTCATCTTGTTGATCACCCATAAACAGCTGGACAAACTAGAGTATGTTGTAAGCTACGACCTGTATTAATATATCATCTAAAATAAAAAACTATGTTAGTATCGCAATTACAGTATCTACCATAAGAAAAACAGTTCGAGATTTACTTTAAAAGGGCGATTGAATATTACGCTTATATAAATGAAGACGGCAAGAAAATTACGTTCAACTCTTCTTACGAAACAATCAAAAATGAGTTTAGTCGATTAGATATAAATTGCATAGGTAAGACCATTGATGAACTATACGAAAATTTAAGAACTGTAGACACTGCTCAACTATCTATAGGGGCTAACATAGACATTTTAAGAGGTAGATTTGGTTTACTATTCAAACATCTTGAGCACATTGAATTTTATCTATATGACTATGATTATGCAAAAATGCCGAGCGATGTACAGTATAAATTTGAGGTTATTAAGGATTTTAGTAACCTTATGAAAATTCATAATAATTAATCTTAATTAATTTGTAACCATACTAAAAACCCATAGTATTTATTATGTCTATTAAAGGCTTTGAATTGAGAAAAACATTTAATTAAAAAGGCTGAATAAGTAGGTAGGTGGAGAGACAAATAAATGCAGTAAAGTCCTAAATAAATTGAAATTACAGATCTTTTAGATTAATATTTCACATTCATTTTATTGAGCCCCCAAAGTAGCATTTCTTTAAAGTTTGGATAAATTATAATCAGGTAGAGTACACTAATAATTGCGCTAAATATTCCTATCTTTTTTGTTAGCTTTTTTGGAAGTGTCAAAGGAACTAGTACTAAATAAATAAGACCGACAGCAACCACACAAATGTACACGGACATATCTATATAGTTTGAATTAAATATTTTAGCAGTCCAGTTTAGAAAGTCAACACTTTTTTGAAATGCATAGTCAGAGTTTGCTCTTAAGCCTGGAAGAAGTAAAAAGAATAATAACGAGATTAAGGATAGAACATTAATCCAAATGCTTGTTTTTCTACTAATCAAATATATCCACGAGGCAGGTATCAGTATGTAGTAGACCAAAATATTAATTACATTATACGTCGTGCCGAATAGTGCAGCCATGCCAACAAGACCTCCCATCACAATCATGAAAATTTGATGAAATAGTGAGTCTGCGTGGTCAATCCAAAATTGTATGTCCATTACTGTTTTTTGTTATTTATGTTGCTAATTGGTTCAGACCTTTATTCGGGTCATTTTAGGAGCCCAAGGCTCCAAGGTCACATCTCAGTCCGCCTGATGTAAATCTGTTGTCACCACACGTTTTCATGTCGGTTTATTTATTTTTTCAATTGTCTTTTTAGGTCTTGTAAATAATGTAAACAATCCCAGAATTAGATTTCCACAAAACCAAGTCAAGAACATGAACACAAATACGAATGATATTCCAATCGCAGCTGATTCAAGTGTTCCTTGGCTAACAGGTGATTGAAGTCTGATCAATAGTCTAACAATCATATAGAATACCCATATAAGATAGAAAATATTGAATCCGATAAATGAATAATTTTAGCTATGCCTACTTCTGGTTTAAGTCGTTTTTCGGAATGTTCCGACTTTGTTTTAATAACCGTCAATTATCGTAGACAATAAACAAAAAATCATAACACATCAATTTATCTATGTGTTTGTCCCAAAATCTATCTGTAAAGTGTTGTCCAAAACAAGATTCGTAATTTAAATATTTACTAATAATTATTTCATACAAATTATTAATAACTCTTAATATAGTAAAGAACGTGCTATTCATCGTAGTATAAAATCCCCACTTTTAGTGATATTTAACTTATCGATTTTTATATACATAAACTCGTCATTATTGTGTTGTGAGCTAAATTATTACAATAATACAATAAATTATCATCATTGTTTTACGGGATCCCGCATCTGATTCTTTTTTACGTAGGTAGAATTTTACATAAGCAGATATCGAAGGAAAAATAATATGTTAAGCTTTTGAAATCTACGTTATTCAGAAGAAGTATATTAATTTAATACAATGGTATGAATTACAATGGTATTTAGACGCTCTTTAAAAATAACAAATATCACTAAAAGTGGGTATTGT
>NZ_AJXL01000208.1 GCF_000264055.1 Flavobacterium sp. ACAM 123
GGTTCCTGGCTTAGCTTGGTGGGGAACTTATAAGTAGATTATTTTTGGCTGTACGAATATATGAAAAAAAAACGGAGATTCCACTAAATTCCCCATCATGCTAAACCAGTGTTATAATATGTATTTTTCTGCACAAAATTTCTTCGTTATTCAATTTTTCAACGCAATACTTTTGGATACAAACGGCATCACTTTAATTTAACCAAACTGCTTTCGGCGTAACGATTTCATCATAAGATTTTTCGACGCAAACTGCATCTCTTCAATTTAACCAAAATACTTTCGGCTAAATGAATTCGCCACAATATTTTTCGACGCAAACTGCATCACTTTAATTTCATCAGATTATTTTCGGCTTAACGATTTTAACAGAATTTATTTCGACACAAACTTTTTCAAAACCTTCTTAATAATCATCAATTTTTTGGATTGCAGATTATTTTCTTAGTAGGAGCGAAGTGAGTAATTTTTTCACCGCAAAAATGGCGAAATATATATTATAACGTGTCGCGGCTTGCAGAAGTGGCGAACTTCGTGACCGATTATTTTCGGCTAAGATAAAATTTATTGCGGAAGATAAACGTGAATTTACCACATATTTCGCCATTTATGCAAATCGCTGTTACCAGCAGTTTTTATTCATTTACGATTGTTTCATAATTTATACTATTAGAATGTTGAGTATAAAAATCAAATAATTTTTTATTTTCAAGATATAATTTTAAAGCAATTTCCTTATATTTTCTATAATCAGCGTCATTTTTTAAAGTTTTATATACTTTGCATTTATAGTAAGCATTGTCTGCAAATTCATTTATTTCGCTTTGTTTTTCAAATGATTTTAAAGCATTTTGAAAATCATTTATTTCATAGTAAGTTACACCTAATTGATAATAATCATATAAACCAGCAGAATAATCTTTAGTGTTTATTTGCTCAAGAAAAATTTTAATTGCTTTTTGTTTTTGGTTTATTGCGCTATAGCAAATTGCTTTTGCGATTTTTAAGTGATAATCGCCATCCACTGAATAACCAATATTATAATTAACTAAACTCTCCAGTTTTTCTATATCATTAATCGCTCCTTTGTAATCTCTAAAAAATTGATAACGACACCAGGCTCTATATCCTAAATTTGAGCCATAATCTAATTCAACCGCTTTGTCTATTAATTTTTTCCAAGTTAGAAAGTCTCCACTTTTTAAGTACGCTGTAGATTTCTCTCTGTAAGCATATGCGAAATTTGGACAAATTTTAATTGCATTATCAAGAATTTCTTGAAACTCTCTTTGAAATTGATAAAGTTTTTCAGTTTTTTCAGCCTCTATACAAGCTTTATATTGTAAAGTATCGCCTTTATATAAATAAGCATTACAATTTGGTTGTGAAAATAACCAAATTGGTAGAATTAACAATATGTAGATTAATTTTTTCAAGGTAGTATTTCTTTTAATTGACCATTTTCTATTTTAAAAATTAAGTATTGATAATAATCAATTTCTTTTTCTCTGTATTTTTTTCCTTTCCTAACCTTTTAAGTTTTTTGTTATATTTATAAGTTGCTCTGTTATTGATTTGACAAAAACTTTTTCTTCATAATTTTGGTTCATTGAAATCAAACGAAATCTGTCCGTTTTTCCTTTGCAATTAACTACAAAATTAATTCTTATTAATCCAGTTTCATTTTTAATGATTTCTGATTTATATTTTTCAGAAAATTCTTTTTCAATTGCCAATTTTTCACCTTCATATTCTAAACCACCAGAATTATTAAAGTATTGAAAAATGTGTTTTGAATTACATAACTCAAATTTATTATTGTCAATTTCAGAATTAAATTCGATGTCTCCAACATAATTTGGATATTCAGATTTAGTTTCGATTTTTTCTTGACCGATAGAAATTAATGGAATAAATAAAAGTAATTTTAGTATTTTAGTCATTGATATTTGTTCTATTATGCGATTTCTGTGGCAAAATTGCTGGTAACG
>NZ_AJXL01000209.1 GCF_000264055.1 Flavobacterium sp. ACAM 123
AAAAGAAATTAAAAACAGGTACATAATTCAAGGAACTACCTATATAGTATTAGTGTGGCTTTCTTGTAAAAAGTATTACAGATAATAGTGCGTATTTTGTATCCTTTTTGCTTAGGTCGTAATAATGTCTTTTGTTCTTAATTTTATTGCAGGCCAAATTAATAGATCGATTAAAGGTACTTTCCTTATCAATAACGGAGGTTAAGCAACCATTATTTTTTTCTAATACAGTTTTGTTTTGAACATTAAATTGTATTTTTACATTTAATTAAAATAGTCTTATGAAAAAAGTAGTTTTGTTTCTTGCGTTTCTATTCTTCGCGAATGTACAAGGACAGGAGCGTCCAAAATTAGTTGTGGGTATCGTCGTGGATCAGATGAAAATGGAATATCTGTATCGCTTTTCAGATGATTTTTCTTCTAATGGATTCAAACGATTAATTAATAATGGTTATACGTTTCAAAATATGCATTTTAATTTTATGCCAACTTATACAGGGCCGGGACATGCATCCATTTATACAGGAACTACTCCAGATACGCATGGTATCGTAGGTAATGAATGGTTCAGCAGAACGTTGGGTAAAGAAATGTATTGTACAGATGACGCTAGCGTAAGTACGGTAGGTGAAGGAACGAAGGAAGAGGGTGAAATGTCTCCTAAGAATTTGTTAACAACAACGATTACTGATGAGTTGCGAATGGGAACTAACTTCAAAGGTAAAGTTATTGGAATGAGTTTGAAAGATCGTGGTGCTATTTTACCAGCGGGTCATTTTGCAAATTGGGCATTTTGGTTCAGCAAAACCGGCTCATTCATCTCTAGTTCTTTTTATGGCAAGCAGTTGCCGGATTGGGTTCAAAAATTCAACGATGAAAAGCATTATATGCCATACATTAATAAAGGTTGGGACTTGTATAGACCAAAAGGTACTTATAATGAAAGCTTAGAAGATAATAATCCATACGAGGGGAAACTCTATAATAGTGATGCTCCAGTTTTCCCATATGATTTAAAAGACATGTATGCTAAGAACGATGCTGGGGTATTACGTGCAACTCCATTTGGTAATAATCTATTGGCGGAGTTTGCTATGAAAGCAATAGAGCAAGAAGAATTAGGTAAAGATGAAATCACTGATTTTTTAACGGTTAGTTTCTCCTCAACTGATTATGTAGGGCATTTATTGGGACCGCGATCTATGGAATTACAGGATACGTATTTACGGTTAGATCAAACTATTGCTGATTTTTTAAATTATTTAGATAAGACAGTAGGAAAAGATAATTATTTGCTGTTTTTGACTGCTGATCACGCCGGTGCTGAAAATGTAAATTATTTAAAAGACCATAAATATAATGTTAATAGTATCAGTCCAAAAGACATAAGAAATAACCTGAAAGATTTTTCGATAAAAACGTATGGAGTGGATATAGTATTAAATTATTCTAGTTTTAATTTATTCTTTAATAAAGAAATAATTAAAAGTAAAGATTTGGATTTAGTTAAAGTTAAAGAGGCATTTAAGGGATATTTAATGACGCAAGACTATGTAAAAAGAGTCTATAGCGAAGAGGATATTTTAAATTCGACTGGTAATGATTATTTTTTAAATTTTATAGCTAAGGGGTACGATGTGACTCAAAATGGAGATTTGGTTATTTTAGATAAGCCAGGTTACATAGAATATCAAGGTACCGGAACTTCACATGGAACCACTTATACTTATGATACACACGTTCCTGCTATTTTTTACGGATGGCATGTTAAACAAGGAGAGTCTTTTAATAAAAAAGAGATTACGCAAATCGCCCCAACAATTGCTCAAAAAATAAAAATTTCATTTCCAAATGGTACTAGGGCGAATGTTCTAGAAGAAGTTTTAGACGATAAATAATACTAAACGAAACCTATTTTAGTCCAATACCTTCTGGTATAAAAACAGAAA
>NZ_AJXL01000210.1 GCF_000264055.1 Flavobacterium sp. ACAM 123
TTCTTTTTGTTAGTAAAAACACTTAAATGATCTGTCATGGACAAACGAAAAATCATTCCCTACAATCCAAAACTTAAGGAGTATGCTCGGCAACTTCGAAACGACTCCACCCGAACAGAGATATTTCTTTGGTTGAAATTAAAAGGCAAGCAAATGTATGGGTATGATTTTCATCGACAAAAGCCGATTGATAATTATATTTTGGATTTTTTCTGTTATGAATTAATGTTGGATATTGAGGTGGATGGTTATTCGCATCAGTTTTTGGAAGTATATCATAAAGATGAGATCAAAGAAAAACGGATGAACGAATTGGGAATTACTGTTTTTCGATTCAGTGATGAAGAGGTATTAAAAGATATGGAAAATGTCATTCGAGCCATTGAGTTTTTTATATATAAATGGGAGCAACACACCCCCAACCCCTTTAATTCCTGATGTTACTTTGTATGGAGTCGTTGAATCTTACATTTCAAGAGGGGAGTTAGAACTTCATATAATTGCTATGGTGCTATAAATGTGATTTGAGCCATTGCGTTTTTTATTTATGAACAGGAGCAACACACCCCCAGCCCCTTTAACTCCTGATGTTATTTTGTATGGAGTCGTTGAATCTTCGATTTCAAGAGGGGAGTTAGAAGTACTTAAAACTGCTATTGTGCTATAAACGTGATTTGAGCCATTGCGTTTTTTATTTATGAACAGGAGCAACACACCCCCAGCCCCTCTCAAGAGGGGAGTTAGAAGTACTTAAAACTGCTATTGTGCTATAAACGTGATTTGAGATATTGAGGTTTTATGCTAAAGTAAACTATTATAATATCAAGTGTGGTTGAAACCTCCCGTAAAAATTGGGTATTATGTGTCGGTAGATTTATATTGTGTTTATGGTACCAATGTATTTAAATTTGTTTTGAAAACAGTATAGTTATTGATTCAATTGTACGAATTCCCCTCTCGAGAGGGGCTAGGGGTGTGTTCTTTTTGTTAGTAAAAACAACTAAATTATTTATCATAGCTCAGCTTTATGGGAATTGCTTTTTTACTTTTCAAGGCATAAGGTATTTTTAATTTTTTCACCTTCGTAAAGGGTGAAATTAAAAATGAGGGCTGCTTATTTGAACGGATTATTTTTTTAATTTTTTTCCCCTCCCTAAAGGGTGAAATTAAAAATGAGGGCTGATTATTTCAACTATAAATCTTCCTGAAAAAAGACAGAGGTCTCTCTTTATGGTTGGAGTAAAACGCTTTTTTAAATTTTGTGTTTCATTTTTCATCGCAAGATTGCTATATTCTTTTTAATGATTAGAAAGTTAGGAAGAGATTGTCATTATTTACGGGAGCAATTTATTTAAATTTGTTTTGAAAACAGTATCGTTAATGATTCAATTGCGCGTATTCCCCTCTCGAGAGGGGCTAGGGGTGTGTTCTTTTTGTTAGTAAAAACAACTAAATTATTTATTATGGACAAACGAAAAATCATTCTCTACAATCCACACCTTAAAGAGTATGCTCGACAACTTCGAAACGATTCCACTCGAACAGAGATATTTCTTTGGTTGAAATTAAAAGGCAAGCAAATGTACGGGTATGATTTTCATCGACAAAAGCCGATTGATAATTATATTTTGGATTTTTTCTGTTATGAATTAATGTTGGGTATTGAGGTGGATGGTTATTCGCATCAGTTTTTGGAAGTATATCATAAAGATGGGATCAAAGAAAAACGGATGAACGAATTGGGAATAACTGTTCTTCGATTCAGTGATGAAGAAGTATTAAAAGACATGGAAAATGTGATTCGAGCTATTGAGTTTTTTATATATGAACAGGAGCAACACACCCCCAACCCCTTTAACTCCTGATGTTACTTTGTATGGAGTCGTTGAATCTTCGATTTCAAGGGGGAGTTAGAACTGCATATAAATGCTATGGCGCTAT
>NZ_AJXL01000211.1 GCF_000264055.1 Flavobacterium sp. ACAM 123
GGTTCTACTAGTGCACAGGTGTTTTACGGGACATTCCTTGCAAGATGGCGTTCGGTATTTCTTGAATTGATAACCGCTTTGTTCTGTTCTCCCACTTTTTTTATGCCATCTTCCTGTAGTTTTTAAAGTTGCTCCTTGGGGACAAGTGTAAGTGTCATCGGCTTTATTGTAGGTGAACTTGGCTACCAAATAATCCAGCTGCGTGACGCTTTCTTTGCTTTTGCCTGGCGTAGGATGGGCCACAATGGTGATGATGTTATGCTTTATGCATTGGGCAATTTCCCTTCCATTATGGTAGCCTTTATCTACCAAAGCGGTGAAAGTATCTACACCCAAATTTTCTTTTGCCTCGAGCGCAATAGCACTTAAGGCGTTAAGATCGTTGCGATTTATCGTATGAGTAGCTACCACTAAATTGTGCTTATTATCCACTGCTGCTTGCATATTGTAGCTTATCTCAACTACTACTCCTTGAACCAAAAGGGCGCGTGCGTCTTGATCAGTAGTGCTTATTTGCGGCTGTTCACTGGCTTTGAGTTTTGCTGCCAGAATTTCATAGTGTAGTTTATTCTTTTTTAAGCGTTCTATTTTCTCTTGGATTTTAGTTACTGTGATACTACTATCTTCTAAATCGTTTTGCTCTAATTGTGTCAAATATTCTTGGGTTCGCTCTTCGATATAAGCTAAATGTCTATCAATCTTTTTTTGATTGAAATTAGCTTTCTTGCTGTTGTGCGCTCTGATTTTAGTACCATCAATAGCGATAGTTTCACCCCCAATCATGTCGGCATCTTTAAGAAAAGAAACAAAGAGTTTGAATAGGTTTTTTAAGCCCG
This sequence comes from Flavobacterium sp. ACAM 123, assembly GCF_000264055.1. GTDB lineage: Bacteria > Bacteroidota > Bacteroidia > Flavobacteriales > Flavobacteriaceae > Flavobacterium. The sequence continues at coordinate 837 of NZ_AJXL01000211.1, forward strand.
CTGGATTCTGTTTTCTAAAATCAGATATACTATGGTAGTTGGGTACAATTCCGCATAAAAGCCATTGCAATTCGATATTGCGAGTACACTCCTTTTCTAGCTTTCTGGAGCTTCTTAATCCATTGAGATAACCGTATAAATAGATCTTTAGAAAGACTTTAGTATCAAAGCTCGGGCGACCTTCCGTCTTTAACGTTTGAACAGAAAAACCTAAAGTGTGTAATGATAACGCTTCGACAAAAGCATCAATAAAACGGACGGGGTTTTCTGGTAAAATAGTATCTTCTAAACTTATAAAAACCAACTGATTGCGCGGAATTCCTGTGATGTGTTGCATCATTAAATATACAACTTTTCTGTCTAATAAGTAGATTATTTGTTTATATTTGATAAAGTTAAGCGTAGGTTTTTTCACAGACTGACGTTAGCAGAAATGGCCACAAAAATTACGTTGAACAAACAATTAAAATAAAAAAATATGACATTAGTAATCTCAATATTATTGATTTTCGCAATTATTCTCAAATTATTTACACCAAAAAAGCCGAATTATTTACTTGGTTATCAATTAGGAAGTGCAAAAAAAAGCGTCGAACATTGGAAGATTGCGAATAGATATGCTGCAAATTATATGATTATAATCTACACACTGGCTTTGGTAATATCTCTAATTTTTAATTATAGAAAGTATGACGGCGAAATTTGGATTTTAACAACACTTGTGATTGGGTTCATTCTTATGTATGTTGATATTGAAAAAAGATTGAAGAAAATAGATTAAGCCACTTCTGCTAACAGCCGTTACAAGAAATGGCGAATTTTGTAGTAAATTCACGTTTGCGTTTCGCAAGAAATATTATCTTAGCCGAAAGTACGCAGTTCCGAAGTTCGCCACTTCTTGTAGCGGCGGAACGTCAAACTGTCTAAAAACCCTCCCTCCTTTTAATTTACTTTTTGAATGATTTTTCATTCAAAGTATTTGATCGTGTGCCTGTCTTTTTGTACCTTTAAGTGTGATTTAAAGCAAATTATACTATTCTAAAAAGAGATTACATGAGTAAATTCATAATAGGAACCAACAGAAA
>NZ_AJXL01000212.1 GCF_000264055.1 Flavobacterium sp. ACAM 123
TAGTTGTCTCGGACAGACTCGAACTGTCGACCCCTACATTATCAGTGTAATACTCTAACCAGCTGAGCTACGAGACAAAATGATGTAGGATAACCGATCTTAGATTGATGCCCTCAGATTTAAAATCTATAGCAATAACCCCCAACCAACATCCGTAAATCTTTATCTTTTACTTAAATTGTATTATTTGAACTAACAGCAAGAGTAATATAATTTCAATCTTTGTTTCCACTTTCTCTTTTCGTCTCTTTCCCTACCGTGCTTATAAATAAGCTAACACTAAGGCTCTAGAAAGGAGGTGTTCCAGCCGCACCTTCCGGTACGGCTACCTTGTTACGACTTAGCCCTAGTTACCAGTTTTACCCTAGGCAGCTCCTTGCGGTCACCGACTTCAGGCACCCCCAGCTTCCATGGCTTGACGGGCGGTGTGTACAAGGCCCGGGAACGTATTCACCGGATCATGGCTGATATCCGATTACTAGCGATTCCAGCTTCACGGAGTCGAGTTGCAGACTCCGATCCGAACTGTGACCGGTTTTGTAGATTCGCTCCTGGTCGCCCAGTGGCTGCTCTCTGTACCGGCCATTGTAGCACGTGTGTAGCCCAAGGCGTAAGGGCCGTGATGATTTGACGTCATCCCCACCTTCCTCACAGTTTGCACTGGCAGTCTCGTTAGAGTTCCCGACATGACTCGCTGGCAACTAACAACAGGGGTTGCGCTCGTTATAGGACTTAACCTGACACCTCACGGCACGAGCTGACGACAACCATGCAGCACCTTGTAAATTGTCTTGCGAAAAGTCTGTTTCCAAACCGGTCAACCTACATTTAAGCCTTGGTAAGGTTCCTCGCGTATCATCGAATTAAACCACATGCTCCACCGCTTGTGCGGGCCCCCGTCAATTCCTTTGAGTTTCAAACTTGCGTTCGTACTCCCCAGGTGGGATACTTATCACTTTCGCTTAGCCACTGAATTGCTCCCAACAGCTAGTATCCATCGTTTACGGCGTGGACTACCAGGGTATCTAATCCTGTTCGCTACCCACGCTTTCGTCCCTCAGCGTCAATTAATTAGTAGTAACCTGCCTTCGCAATTGGTATTCCATGTAATCTCTAAGCATTTCACCGCTACACTACATATTCTAGTTACTTCCTAATAATTCAAGTCAAGCAGTATCAATGGCCGTTCCACCGTTGAGCGATGGGCTTTCACCACTGACTTACTTGACCGCCTACGGACCCTTTAAACCCAATGATTCCGGATAACGCTTGGATCCTCCGTATTACCGCGGCTGCTGGCACGGAGTTAGCCGATCCTTATTCTTACAGTACCGTCAAGACGCTACACGTAGCGTTGTTTCTTCCTGTATAAAAGCAGTTTACAATCCATAGGACCGTCATCCTGCACGCGGCATGGCTGGATCAGGCTTGCGCCCATTGTCCAATATTCCTCACTGCTGCCTCCCGTAGGAGTCTGGTCCGTGTCTCAGTACCAGTGTGGGGGATCTCCCTCTCAGGACCCCTACCCATCGTAGCCTTGGTATGCCGTTACCATACCAACTAGCTAATGGGACGCATGCTCATCTTTCACCGATAAATCTTTAAATACATCTTGATGCCAAGTCGTATTACTATAAGGTATTAATCCAAATTTCTCTGGGCTATCCCTTTGTGAAAGGTAGATTGCATACGCGTTACGCACCCGTGCGCCGGTCTCAGAAAAGCAAGCTTTCCCTACCCCTCGACTTGCATGTGTTAAGCCTGCCGCTAGCGTTCATCCTGAGCCAGGATCAAACTCTTCATCGTATATTATGCGAA
>NZ_AJXL01000213.1 GCF_000264055.1 Flavobacterium sp. ACAM 123
AATAGTAAAGTAAAAAGTGGGGGGGGTAAATAATTTTACTTTCATAATATGAATTTAAATTAGTGCTTTTTTTGTAAAAAACATCGTTTTCAAACTTACAGCTAATTTACTGTAAATCAAATACCCAGTTTTAGTGATATTTAGGTTTTCGCCTAGAATTAGTAAATTTATAGAAAAAGTCGGTAACAAATTCTGCGTTCCGTTACTGACTTCTTATTTTAAATGAAATTATGATTCGTCTTTTTGAGCAGCCCTCAAACAGTGTCTAAATTTTTGGGGCAACTTTAAATCAGGCTTTGTTAATTAATGGTTCATATAATTTATGCTTTAGATCTTAACTGCTATTTTTTTGATGCCGCCTTGTTCATCTATTGCTTAATTAAGATCATCGCATGCACTGGAAGTATTTGTTTAGCATCTCCAGTGAGACACTCAGGATACATTTCGCCCTCAACTGATAAAAACAATTGCATTTTTTGCTTAGTATCCCCGTACACTTGAGTAAAAACCCAGCCATTTTGTCCGCAGGCTATATCTCTACCGATATAAGAAAAAACATAACCACCATCTCTATCTACATATCCGTTTGTCAGTACAAAATTACTGTCATTTGGTAAAGACAGAGTGTTTTCGATAACCGTTCCATTACTGTCGGTTATTTTGTAACGCATTAAAAGCTCGTCTTTTTTAACCTCAGGATCATCTGTTGTTCTTTTTATAATTCTAACCTCGTAATTTTTATCATCATAATTGCCCTTCCAGGCTCCGATAAATTTAGTTAAATGATTGTTAACGTCTTTAACATAAACATAGTCATAATCACCTAATAAACCCCCTTCTGTACCTTTGTACTTGTAAGTGTCCTCTATGGGTATAATATGTTGTGCTTTACAACTCATTGTTGATAAAACAAAAATTGTTAATAATACAGTTGCTCTTTTCATTGTTTTTATTTTTAATATTAATAGATTATTCACAGTCCACTGTCTCTACTTTACCTTTGTCATTTAATTTCTTAGACTGTATTGTTATATTGCTACTGAATAATGGCTTCTTTAATTTATATAATTCAATACCAGCTACTTTAATATGGTCTTTTATAAAATGTAAAAAACCTTTTTCAGTACCTTTTTCATTAAGATATTTGATATAATCTTTTTTATAATCATCTGCAGTTTTAATATTAACAATATCATTTTGATTACCTGTAAATCGAAGGGTGTAATCACCTGTACTTGTAATAACCCCTGCATAGACATTTGATATATTGCTGATAGTAGAACTTTTCACAATAGATAAAAAAGCAATAACATCGGCGGGAGAGAACATTCTGTAAATCTCGTTTATTTTTTCTTTGGCCACTTTTAGGATCCATTTCTCCTGTTGGGAAATCATCTAAGTGAGTATGTATAAAGCCGTTAATTCCATTGTAATTAATTCCTTTTAAACTTAAAGAGTGTCCACCATTAACGGGATTAAGTGAAGTAAAAGTACCGTCTTTATTTTGTACATAGCCAGTTTCTAAGTCTTTATTAGTAACTTTATTTAACTGTTCTATTTTTAGTGTAAATTCAGTATCATTTAGTTGATCACTAATATTTTTGCACGGATCTGATTCATCATCAATTACCTCTCTAAATTCAGTAATATAATGATTTGCATACGACTCCTCAGATCCTCCACAAGGCACATTCATAGGCT
>NZ_AJXL01000214.1 GCF_000264055.1 Flavobacterium sp. ACAM 123
TTTTTTGATAGAAACGTTTGCGTTTGAAAATCCACATAAGTAGTGTGAATGTATCATTGATGTTATTTTAGTAGTGTTAGTTGCCGCAATTTTTAATTGTTTTAGCAATTATGGCGAATAAAAAGTAGCGATTCTGTTGTGAAAGCGAAATTTTTAAGGCCTTGATTTAAATTTAAATCAAGGCCTTTTTTATTTTTTAAACATTTTATATTTTTTCAATTTGCCCTATTTTACTGTCTATCTTTAAATATGCTATATTTTAACATTTTAATTAAGGAATGTTAAATTGAAAATCGTAAAAGACTTAAAAAGCACTTATATTGAGGTATTATGTTAAACTTTACCTGTAGCAACTTTTTTATTAACAAATAATTAACATTGATTTGCCAAAAATATCAGATTTTTGCCGAAAATTAATAAACCAAACTAAACAAAAGACAAAAATGAAAAGAATTATTTTTATTTTGATTATCTTATTATCAGTTGTTGGTCATTCGCAGGTTACTAGTTCTGCGATGTCCGGAGCTGTCAAATCTGCGACGGGTGAGTTTTTACCGGGAGCTACGGTCGAGGTTGTTCATAAACCTACTGGAACAAAATATTACTCTACCACTGATGGTAAAGGTGGTTATGCCGTTCAAGGGCTTAGGCCGGGTGGGCCTTATACCGTAAAAGTAACTTATGTAGGATACCAAACGACTGAAATCACTGAAATTAATGCGCCCTTGGGAAGTAATTTAACTGTTAATGTTGTAATCAAAGAGGAGTCTAATGCATTAAAAGAAGTAGTTGTTGTCTCTACTAAGTCAAACGGAACTTTCAATAAAGGAAAAACGGGTGCATCGCAACAATTTTCTAACAGAGAGCTTACCTCTATTCCTGTTACAGGGTCAAGGTCAATTAATTCAATCACTAAGTATAATGCTAATGCCGGTGGTGGAGGTTCTTTTGGAGGGCAAGATTCAAGATTAAATAATTTCACTATTGATGGATCGGTATTTAATAATGGTTTTGGACTTGGATCTGATGCGCAAGCAGGAGGAAGAACTGGTTCTACTGCAATCTCATTAGATGCAATTGAGCAAATTCAAGTGAGTATCGCTCCTTTTGATGTTCGTCAATCTGGTTTTACAGGGACGGGAATTAATGGTGTAACCAGAAGTGGTACGAATGAATTCGAAGGTTCTATTTATGCTTCAACGAGAAGTAATAAAAAGGAATTTGTTGGTACTAAAGCTGGACAAATTAGAATTATACCAGCGACATTTGAAGAGAAAATATTGGGAGCTAGATTTGGCGCGCCAATTATTAAAAACAAATTATTTTTCTTTGGAAACTTTGAAACAGTTGATAATACGAGTCCCGCTACAACTTGGACTTCTACAGGTTCTCCACAACCAAGTGCTCAAATATCCGCACCTACATTTCAGCAAATGCAGGATCTTTCTACTTTTATGAAAGATAAATTTGATTATGCCACTGGGCCGTGGGAAAATTATGATGCGCAAAGAGTTTCTAAAAAGTTTCTGGCTAAAATTGATTGGAATATAAATAATGATAATAAATTCTCTGTTCGTTATGTACATCATGACTCTTCTTCTGACGAATTAACATCTAATTCGAATTCATTAGGATTTGGAAACAGAAGAACAAACGTGAACGCTATGTCATTC
>NZ_AJXL01000215.1 GCF_000264055.1 Flavobacterium sp. ACAM 123
AAAAGTCACCTACGACGCTAAATATTCTTTACCCCCTAGAAAGAAAATTTACATCCCTAAAAATCAGATAGCATAATTGGCATTGGCGTAAAAAACGTATTAATCAAATATCCAAAAGGATAGTACTGCTTTAACATAAAAAACAATTATTTCCTAAACCCCTTTTATTTCGTAAAAAGGTTAAAATAAACAACTTATTTTTTTGATAATAAATTAAAAACAAGATCATTATGAAATCAAAAATTACATTCCCTAATCTGGTTTCGCTTCTATTAACCGGTAATAAATACTCTGAATTTGATATTCCAAAATCTTGGACGGATTTAGTTCGAACTGTTGTATTTCTTTCTCAAGAAATAGCAGCTGTATATCCCTTTTTTGACTCTTTAAGAACTATTGCCATAAATATCGATTCTCTACCTATAAAGCTGGAGAAGCTAACGATAGTTGCTCGCCCCTCAATCTATATCACTACTAACAGAGGTGAATTTCGCTATTTACAATCACCTCACTTTCTAACGATTTAAATCAAGTCAATATGAAATCAACTTTTACACATTCGACAAAATTACTTTTATTCATTATAATAAGTCTATTTAGTTTAACTAACTATACTTTTAGTCAAACATTCCCAGATGCAAGTTCTTGTACTTCTAAGGATTTAGAATTAGTTGGAGCTGTTCTATCGGGAGGGGATTTATGTAATTCTTGCCCAACAGATACTCTAATAACAAGATCATTGACAGTATCCATTAATAACACAACTGGATCTACAAGAACTGCTTTTGCTTTTTGGGGAACATTAGAAGAATATAGTGGTAGTGATGGATCTTTAGTGTCTTCTGTACCAATTACTTCTTGTTTTGGTCCGTTACCTGGTAATGCAATAACATACCTAGTTGCAAACAATATCACTTATACTTGTGGAAATATATTAAAAATAATTAATTTAAGACTGGCTTGGACTGATGCCTCTCCAAATAGCAATTGTCCAATTGATCCTGCCACCATTAATCCAAAATGTGGTACGTTGCCATCCTTAGCAATTAATGCAGGTGTCAATGGAGAATTTGCACTCACAGCGTCAGAATGCGGTTCCGCCACCGGAGCCATTGATTTAACGCCAACAGGAGGTACTGCTCCTTACAGCTACCTATGGACAACATCAGATGGTTCAAACCTAAGCGGTCAACAAACCAATCAAGACCTTACTAACTTACTACCAGGCACCTATAGTGTACAAATTACTGACGCTAATTATTGTGTGACAAATAAATCCAGAACAATAACGGCAACTACACCTCCAACTGCATCAGTTGATAAAACAGATGTGACTTGTTTTGCAGCCAATGATGGAACTATTACCCTAAGCAGCCCAAGTGGCGGATCTGGTGTCTATGAATACCGTCTTGATTCTGGAACTTGGCAGTCTAGCGGAAGCTTCACCAGCCTTGCTCCTGCTACTTACAGCGTACAAATAAGAGATAAGACATATATCAACTGTGTCAATGTTTTGGTTGACCAAATCATTTCGCAACCTGCTGTATTGAACGCTTCAGTTGCTAAAACTAATGTGACTTGTTTTGAAGCCAATGATGGAACAATTACGGTATCCGCGCCAACAGGAGGATACGGAACTT
>NZ_AJXL01000216.1 GCF_000264055.1 Flavobacterium sp. ACAM 123
CAGGAACACGTTTATTCTTAATTTTCATAAAAGACATTGCTTATAGGTGTGATTTTCGTTTAAATCACACCTATTTTCGTTTTGCCTATTTTTTTGCAGTATAAATCCCGACAAACAATTAAATATAAGAACCATCAGTCCATAGAGTGCCACCCCAGCCAATTTGACTAGGTTGAGCACTAAAAAGATGCTGGCAATCCAAGATTCACTTGTGTCTTGTAACCTAGCCTTGATACAGTTTAAACCATATCCAGTCTTTGCTTGACCAAATTTACCTTCTATAGGATTTCTTTCTCCTGGACTTAAGACGATTTGCGCTGCCAGTGAGGGTCGTCCCAACGGCTTTCCAATCAGGTTTATCCCTTTCTCTTTTAAGCTTTTTCGATTCGCTCTGGTGCTATATATTTTATCCACTAAAAGGTCTTTTGGGTAGCATCCAAATCTCTTTTTATACTGCTCCACATAATCCATTAAGTGACTTCCCTCATTAAAAGCATCCCAACTGAGTTCGTCTAAAAAAGTGATTCCATCAATTAATGAACAATGTATCTTTGATCCAAATTCTACTTTAGCTTGGCTCTTTCCTCTTACGATTGGTCTTACGTGAGGCTGGTGAATACTAACAATTCTGTGTTGAACTGATTTCTTTTTTTCTCGAAACATCTCCTGCTGCTGAGCATAAAGCGTCTGAATTACATACAAGTACTTTAACTCTTTTTCTTTGAGAGGAATACCAGTAAACTTGTCTAATAACTTGTCAATATATCCAATATTTCGTTTCAAATAGCGAAGTTGTTGCCCTACACCTTTACGAACTATCTTACTGGTTTTACTCTTTTTTTGAGCCGTATGAAGATAATCTGTCCTTGCATTTTCCCTATAGGTTCGCGGTTTTTTTGCGTGGAGTTCTTTCGTGTACAAAATATCGATGAGCATCTCTGACTTTTCACGGGCATCATTGAGCAAATTCAAATCAGTTGGATAGGCAATGTTTTGAGGACATGCCGTAGCATCCATCAATACCGTTCCTCTATTAGGATTTACCTGACTCAAAGCAGGGTCAGAATCGTCCTTAGGTGTACTCTTATGCTGTTCAAGTTTAGTTTTTATAGCAATAATTTTCTCTGTAATTGTATTGACAACATCTAAACTTAAATGCTTTCGGAATGTTACAAATAGAGAGGCATCAAATGGAGGTTCGTCTGAAAAACTAGAATAACCCAAGAAATGCTGCATGTAGATATTTTCTGAAATTTGTGCAACTGTTTCGCGGTCGTCAATATCACACAAATGCTTGATGATAATTGAACCTAAAACTATCCTCGGATTTAAACCTGGTCGACCAGTTGTGCTTTTTGGAACCGCCTTAAGATAAATATTGCAAATCTCATCCCAAGGGATTAGCTTTGCTAAAATAACCCAGCGGTTTTCGGGATTCAATTTCTTTTCGAAAGGGGACTCAAATCCTTCAAAAACTAACTGGTTTTGACTGATAAATTTAGGTGTTGGTGCACACTTTTTTGGACTCTTTCGCATAATTCCTTGCACTTAGTTTGTCAAATATAACTATATCTAATTGAAATACAAATTAGTATGAGTTTTTCAGCAGACCCTAA
>NZ_AJXL01000217.1 GCF_000264055.1 Flavobacterium sp. ACAM 123
CATTGTTGTCCGGTTAAAGTTTTATAAACTTTCATTTTCCTATATATTTATGTACCTAACAAGGTTTTGTCCTGTTGTAACTTGTTTTTTGCCTTGGCCTCGAGAATACGATACACAGAAAATATTTTTTTTTAATTTCATTTATTGCGTTTACAGAGCTTAGTTTTTCTTGTTTTTTCTGTTTTATGCAGTTGATAAATACTGCTCAAATAGCCCGAGTTGATTATCGTTTTTCGTGTCTAATTCCCAACTTTTTTCAGGGCTTTCTAAGAATTTAGTTAGGTGGATGTAGTTGAATAAATGAATCCTACAAAAACTTACCAAATTAGAAAAAGACCATTGTCTTTTCAAGCTTTTCTTTATCACGCTCATTAGAAGATTTACAATTAAAACACAATAAATTTGAATTTTAATTGCATTTTCATTGTCTCCTAGAAAGTATTTTAAAGGGAAATTTTGCTTAATTTGTTTGAACACTAATTCTATCTGCCATCGTATTTTATAAAGTGCCGCTATAGTATCTGCTCTAAATTCAAATAGATTGCTAATAAACTCAAAAGTCCTCTTATGTTCCCTATCATAATATAGTATTTTCCTTAACTTTAATTTAGATTTCTCTTTGTCTTTATGAATATCAACCTCAATAATTTCATCTGATAAAATCCCGCTGTGAATAGGCTCTGGAATATCATTTTCGTGGATTACTGCATATCTTGCATTTGACTTTATGCGAGTTACAAAACCAGTACTTTGCGCTGTAAAATGCTCAAAAGCCTTGTAATCATTGTATCCTTTGTCAAATATATAAACTGTGTTTTCATCACATTTTAATTTTTTTAAAAATTGATGATCGTGCGTTGTAGCGGGTGTAAACCAAACTAAATGTGGAACTTTCTCATCGGCATTGATAACACTGTGTGACTTAATTCCGCCTTTACTCTTACCTTTAATAGGTTTTCTTCCTACGCATTGTAAAATATCTATAACCAAGCTTATTGTTGTACTGTCAACTATTTTAATTTCCTTTTCTAGGACCTTAAAAATTCGACTGTCCGATAAAGTGCCATTAAATTTCGCAAGCAGATTGTTATAAATTTCTTCAAAAAACGCTTCCTTTCTATTTTTGTTTGCATCGGCCAGCGTACTTTTTTTGGGAAGATGATTAATTCTGACGGTTTCCTCTTTCCCTGACAAACCAACCATTCCCCCCGCCACTTCACGCAAAGAGTTACACTTCTCTAGACAACAAAAAATCATACTAAATAAATGATCCTGACTCTTAAAATGCTTAACGTATCGATCAGAATCATACTTTATAACAGCTTTTGAAATCATCGAATCGTCTATTAAAGAAATCAACTGTCCGAAAACAGATTTTGACGAAAAATACTTATTTTTACCCATCGTTATTTGAATTTTGCAACTCGAAATTACGATTATTTAAGAGAAGCCATTATTTTGGCTTCTTTTTTTATCGGACAACAATGAATTTC
>NZ_AJXL01000218.1 GCF_000264055.1 Flavobacterium sp. ACAM 123
TTTTAAGATTGTTTTGTAAGGCGGTTGGTCCTTTGGGTACGGTTGTACGCCTTTCTTTACCTTGAATTTAGTTCAGGGTCTTTAAAAATCCTGTTCTTACGAATGGGTTTTTTGTTTGTTAGCTGATTCCACAACGAATCAGATTCCACCTAAACCCTATTTATTGGAATAGTTTTTTTGTTTGCTGTAAAGTCACAGTTTTTGCCAGGTCAAACCCCAATGAACGTTATTTTTAGTCGCAATTTAAGGACCTGTAGCTATTTTTAGATTTTACAGGACTCTATAGGGCAAACGTCGTCTAGATTCTGCTCAAATCAGAACCTGAAAAAGGAAATTTGTAGAAATAAGTCCTTTTTTTAGTGCAAGATGCTGCTGTTCGATTTCTTTCAGAAACAATAATGCCAATGCAAAGTGGAATTCTGTCGCTTCCTGATGACATGTAATGAACCAGGATGCTCCTTTTGTAAGGCCTAGACAGATTTTACGCTACCCCTTTTACGATTAAAATTCCCTGAAATCGGAATTTTTGGACAGCGTCAGGTTAGGCTAGCACAACATTACAATTACTGCAATCGGCACAAACGGAGTTTTGGTGCTTCGACTTTCTGTATTTATTATGGAATGAGAGGCAGAACTACGATAATGCAATGTTAAAATGCGGGTCTCACTAGAATAAAATGACGTGTCGGCAAGAAGGCGGAAGTAATTTGTTTTACGACTTTTCTTGCTGTAAGAGGCCAGGGCATGGCTGTTCATAGTTTTATGTGCATAGTAAGTTAGCTATTGAAAGGGTTGGAAAGGCAGTTTGTGGAGGTTAGTCATGTCCACGGAAGCTCTACGGCAAGAAAAATAGTCAGAGGACCACAGCAAGGATCCTTATAAAGTCCGTACAGAAACGACTATTATTGTCTTTTTTGAGGATGTAAATGGCGAAACGGCAAAAAAACTTTCGTCTTCAAAAGGCGTATTTCCAGCGAGTTAAACCTAGTGTTGCGATTACGTCAAAAAATAGTCAATAAAAAAGCTTGTATTAGCGCATAAAGAGGTTACTTTTGCACCCGCAATAGCGAATAAGTTCATTAAAAGATTGACAGGTAAATAAGCGTTTATTCTTAGAATTCATATCTAAAAATAAATCAAAAAAAGCTTGTGAGATTTGATTTTGCTTATTACTTTTGCACTCCGCAAAACGCGCAAAGTTCTTTGAAAGACTGGTAAGAGGAGATAAAGAAAATGAGGATTTACATCTTCAAAAAAACTTTAAATTTTTCTTGCGAGAAACAAAAGAAGTTGTACTTTTGCACCCGCTTCGAGAAACACACTAAGTGTGTTAACTGAGGCGAAAAAATTAAGAAGAACACGTTCCTAGACATATTGAATTGACAGCCGTTTTAAGAGAAATCTTAAGACAAAA
>NZ_AJXL01000219.1 GCF_000264055.1 Flavobacterium sp. ACAM 123
CAGAATTGGGATTTTTTTTTATAATTATGGTAGTGAAATAAGGCACTGTCTCATAAAGTGTAAGTTTTTTTTATCCATTGCAGGCTTTAGTTTTTTGCAAATTCAATTAATGGATTTATATTTGCATTGTCAGCAGATTGTAATGCAGCAATATATTCTTTGCGAGTATCATCCGCTTTAGTCATATTTGATTTTTGCCAAGAAAACAGTTCTTTTCCAAAAATAGACTCTATAATAATGTCAGCCATCATTCTAGAGTGTCTACCGTTTCCGTTTGGAAAACAATGGATAGCAACAATTCTATGTTTGAATCTAATGGAAATCTCTTCTGGTGAATAAGTACTATTTTCTATCCAATATAATGCGTCGTCTAATAATTTCTTTAACTCAACACTAATTAGGGTCCACTTTACGCCAATATTTTTATCTGATTTTCTAAACTCTCCTGCCCATTTCCATATCTCACCGGACATTTTTTTGTGCAAGTCTTTACTAAATTTTTCAGTCAATATTCTCTCCGTTTTTAAATTGGTTCGAATAGTCCATTCGACGGCCTTTTCAATATTTAGTTGTTCAAACTCATCTAATTCTCTTTGTGTCGTTATTGACTTGATTTTTAAACCTTCCTTTTCTTCTTCACTTAATGGTGTTTGTCCGTCTGAGTAGTGTAAATCTAATCCCATAATGACTTTCTCATTTCTCTTTTTATTTCGGCAGCCAACTCTTTTATAGATTCTTTAATTTTGGCTTTTCCAATTCTTTGATCCTCTAATTTCATATTTTGATTGGTTCTTAATACAATTCTCTGGGCCAATTTGTCCGCTTTCAAGTTGATTAAATTGTCAATACTTCCGTCTTTAGGAACGAATCCATATACGAATTTTAAATCCAATACTTCTCCTACTTCCTTTAATGCATTAATGGATAGAGAGCCTTTTGCTTCACTCTCTTCAATATTTTTTATGCCCTGCCTGGTGATATTGAGTTTAGCTCCAAGTTGTTTCATAGTCATATTTAGCCCAATACGAATAGTGTTTATCCAACCTTTTTGAGGGATTAAAACCAGTTCTGTTTTTTGAAAAGGTAGTAGCTTTTGGTCTAATTGTTCTATTAATAGTTTCTTCGTGTTTCTCATAACTTTAACGATTTAAGTATACAAATAGAGATAAAAGTAAGCTAATAAATTTACAAAATAATAAAAAAGTAAAGTAATTGGTTTACAAATAAAAAAACA
>NZ_AJXL01000220.1 GCF_000264055.1 Flavobacterium sp. ACAM 123
AATTAGGAAAAAAGACCGATGTTTTGTAAATTATAAGATTATTACCACATAATTTTTATAATGAAAAACACCAGTCTTGAGGGTAAAGATACTGAGCTTATTTCGGTTATACAAGGTCATTTCAAAGGGGAATTGAATTTAGCAAGGGTCAAGCTCATTTGTTTATTTATAGTAGCTCTTTGTAAAATAAAGACAATTAATTATGATAGGTTAGCCTGTGGATTTGACACAAAGGCTAATAAGAATAGCTCTTACAGAAGAATACAAAGATTCATGAAGGATTTTGATTTGCCAATGAAGATAGTTAGTTCGTTAATATTTAATTTGTTACCATTTAAATCTAACTTAACGTTGGTATTAGATAGAACCAATTGGAAATTTGGAACAAAAAACATTAATATTCTGATGTTAGGAGTTAGTTATAAAAATGTTGCTTTTCCTTTGATGTTTAAAATGTTAGATAAAAGGGGGAATTCTGATACACAAGAGCGGATTGATTTAATCAAACTTTATATCGAATGGTTTGGCAAAGAAAGTATCGATTGTATTTTGGCAGATAGAGAGTTTGTTGGTGAGAAATGGTTGGGATTTTTGAACCAAAACAATATTAGATACTATATCCGCATCAGGAATAATTTTAAAATTTATTCCTATCAAAAACAAGAAGAAATTAAGGCTTTTTGGTTGTTCAATAATTTGAAAGTAGGCGAATTTTATCATTATCCAAAAATTGTAGAATTACATGGGCAAAGATGTTATCTATCAGGAAGTAAAACTGTTAATAGAAACGGAAAACTAGAATTTTTAATCATTGTTTCATTCAATAGGCCAGAACAAGCAATGATTTATTATAAAGAAAGATGGCAGATTGAAACTCTTTTTAGAGGATTAAAAAGTAGTGGCTTCAACATAGAAGATACGCATGTGACAAATTTAGAAAGATTAGAAAAACTTTTTTCTCTAACAATAATCGCTTTTGTCTGGTGTTATAAAATTGGAGACTATTTGGATGAATACATCCTAAAAATAAAAATAAAAAAACATGGCAGAAGGGCTATAAGCGTATTCAAATATGGATTAGATTTTTTATCAAAATCTCTTTTTACACGATGTAATAGATTAGAATACAGCTTATTTAGTTTTTTGTCATGTACTT
>NZ_AJXL01000221.1 GCF_000264055.1 Flavobacterium sp. ACAM 123
AAAGGACTATCATTTTCACGCAATACACTACCGAAGGTTTAGTTCAACAGCGGTTTGCAAAAATGGCGAGATATGTGGTTAATTCACGTTTATCTTTCGCAAGAAATTTTATCTTAGCCGAAAATAATCGTTTACGAAGTTCGCCACTTATGCAAGCCGCGAAACGTTGTGCAAAATATAAAGCAACGAACAGAAATTGATAATAAAAGAAACCTTAAAATATGAAAGCTAAATTAGAAAATGATGTTTTAAACGTTTATAACGAAAGAAATGTTTTGATTGGCGGAATAAAAATACAATCGAATTTCGAAAATACTGAAATCAAAATCGGAGAAAAAAAATTTGAACTAACTCGCAATAAATGGAATACTAAAATTTCGGAAAAGGATAAAGTTATATATAATTTGAAAATGAATTCTTTTTCTGGGAATACAGAGATTTTAGAAACTGGAAATAGGATAACAGGTGTATTTGGATTAAAATGGGGAACCAAAATGATAGACAAGCAGAAAAATACTCTTGTAAAAATCAGAAACGAAAACCAATTTATAAACAAGAATAAATACGAAATTGAAATATCAAACGAGAAAGTTACTAATTTAGAAATCTTGACAACTTTATATGGGCATTTATATGGTTCGAATATGAAACTAAAAGCTGTAATAATTGGAGCAGTTGCAGTTGGAATTATATCAAGTGGAATTATGAATTAATAAAATACTTTGCACAACAACGTGTATAATTTATTGCTTACTTTTCGCTTAATTCAATATTTCTTTTTTATTTATTATCTTTAGGTAATTGCCGAAAATACTCGCATATTTAAACGCAACAAACCATACACAAACACGTTATAGAACAGGTTGTTTATGCATACAGGTTTTACATGAATTATCAGGATTAAATCTAAACATAGTACATCCTTGTTTATCATTGTGAATTTTACAACCCGATTCTATAACAACAGGTTGTATCAATTGCAAAGATTCGGCATATTCAGTTAATAATTGGCTTAATTCAAAACTTTCGTCATCAATGTTATACACATATGATTCATTAAATATTGATTTATTTCTTAAAAAGTTTTTAGCATCCATAAATTTTGTTTTTATTAGTGATTAATCATTTGCAACAAATACAACCCGCAGGAA
>NZ_AJXL01000222.1 GCF_000264055.1 Flavobacterium sp. ACAM 123
AAATATATTCTATAGTAGTTTCATTATTTTATTTTTTACCAAAGTTGCTACAAATAAAAGGATTTACAGAAAGTTTATGGTATGATATTATTTGCTTTATCGCAATTATTTCTTTGGCCTTTTTTGAATTAAAACAACTTTTAAAATTTGACAAATTAAATAATACAAATAAATTTAACCAAAGAATATTATTAGTAATATCAGCATTAATCGTGTTGATAGTTGTTAGAATTTATTTCTTAAATTAAAACAAGAGGGTTTTTAGAGAAGTGTAATACTCTTTATGTAGAATAATTAGAATTTTGGTAATACTTTCCAATAAGGTGAATAAAAAAAGGCTGTCTAAAACTTTCCAGACTATGCTGCTCCCCAAAAAACGTACAATTTTTTGCTTTAAATTAAGATAGAATTAAAAACCTTAAATTAGCAGAATTATGTCAAGAACAAGAAGAGTATTTGGAAAGGATTTTAAAGCAAAAGTTGTTTTTAGAAGCGTTAAGAGAGAAAGAAACATTAGAGGTTTTAGCTAAGAAATATGAGTTTTTACCGACCCAAATTTCGATCTGGAAAGCCGAGGCGATTAAGAATATATCGGCAGTTTTCAATCAAGAAAAAGCAGTAGCAAAAAAAGCAGAAATTCCAATTGAAAAGTTTTTTGCAAGAATTGAACAACTGACTTTAGAGAATGACTTTCTAAAAAAAAAGTTGAGCTAATGCCATTGATCGAGAGAAAGAACATGGTAGATTTGAACGAAAAATTGAGTCTATCTAAACAGTGTATATTATTGAATATCAACTGGAATTCTTTTTATTTTTCACCAAAAGGGGAAGGTTCTGAAAACCTATCATTGATGGAATTATTAAAAAAAAATATCATGAAACTCCTTTTTCGGGCTATCGCAAGATTACTGTTTGGTTTGAACGCCATGGCTTTGTGGTTAATGAAAAACGAGTTCGACGCTTAATGAAATTGGTAAACTGGCAAACGATTTACCGAGAACCACGCACGACAATTGCTGTTAAAGAACATAAAAAGTATCCGTATTTACTCAAAGGCTTAGAGATAACACAAAATAATTAAGTTTGGGCTACAGACATTACATATATCCCTACGTGTCGATTTT
>NZ_AJXL01000223.1 GCF_000264055.1 Flavobacterium sp. ACAM 123
TAATGATTTAAAAATTAATAGTTGGAGTTCAGGCTCTGCAACGATTTTCGGATATGAGCCAGACGAAGTTTTAGGTGAATATTTTGATATCATTTTCACGGATGAAGATAAAAAAAATGGAATTCCCCAGCAAGAAATTGATAAAGCTTTAAAAGAAGGCAGAGCAGTAGATAACAGATGGCATATTTGTAAAGACAATAGTACATTTTATGCTTATGGTTTAGTTTTTCCACTCCTTGGTATAGATGGAGAGATGTTAGGATATGTAAAAATACTGCTTGACCTGACAGAAAGAAAGAATGCTGAAGATTCTATTAAAAATTATGTAAAAGAACTAGAAGAGTTGAATACACATAAGGAGAATGTCCTTACAATTCTCTCGCATGATCTTCGCAGCCCTTTATCATCAATTATTGCTACAACAAAATATTTGAAAGATAATTTTGAAAGAATGAAGCCTGAAACAGTAAAGGAGATGCTAGAGTTAGTTCATGAAGCTTCCATTTCTGAATTAAATATGTTGGACAGTTTAGTGGATTGGGCAAGAATCAAATATGCATCAGAAATATTTTCTCCCACAAAAATTGAACTTGCAAGATATGTAGAAGATACTTTTGATAAGTTGGGGGAGATTGCCACTGCGAATGAAATAAGTCTTCACAACGAAATTAAAGAAAACGAAAGTGTTTTTGCAGATGAAAAAATGGTGCTTTCTATTTTGCAAAACTTAATATCAAATGCCTTACGTCATACAAAAGCGGGAGGAAAAATCACAGTTACGGCTAAAAAGAATGAAGATAAACTTATTATAGCAGTGAAAGATAACGGCATTGGAATGTCGGAAGAAATCATGAAGAATCTTTTTACAGCGCAAATGGCCTCTCTTTCAAAGACAAGAGCTGAAAATAAAGGAGCTGGAATTGGCTTGTTATTAGTAAAAGGGTTTTTAGAAAGAAGCGGTTGTGAAATTTGGGCCGAAAGCATAGAGGGAGAAGGCTCTTCTTTTTATTTTACATTACCAATAATTGAACCTGTAGACAAACTGGATTGTCTAGATAAACTAGATAGTAATTAATGATCTTATTTTCTAATTATTTGGTTTAA
>NZ_AJXL01000224.1 GCF_000264055.1 Flavobacterium sp. ACAM 123
TAGCTGTCCCGCCTTTTCTTTTAGCGGGACTGCTATATTTTTTAGTGCTGTGTAGTGTCTGTGGAATGGAGGGAGACCAAGCTATTTATGATTAAAAAAAGATCCCCTAAATTACACGAAAATTTGTTGTGGAAATATTTGGTTGACCGACTGGAACTGCCGAGCGGAACAAAGGGAACGACCGGAGGGAGACCGCTTGATGGCCAGTGATGTTTAATAACATTGTTGTTTAAATTGCTAGCTATTTTTTGCCTACATAAATAAGTGCTTAAAGGATCACTTTATAATTAGACCTGTTGAATCTTTAGCTACTTGAAACGTGCAAAAGTGGGTACATTGTATCTTTTTGCTACCAGTTGACAAACTTCAGTACTAATTAGCTCTTTTATGTTTTTAAGGTACTTAAGGATCAGTGTTGTGAAATAATACAGCTCTAGTTTAACACTATATGTTGCAAGAGTTTCCTGGTTTGCGGCAAACAAGGCTCGAGGGATTATCATGTCTTTATTTGTGATTTTATACCCAATAAGTCTCTTAAGAGGGGAAAGCTGCTTATTTTCATGAGGTTTAGTATTGATCATGATGTAATTCTAGCGCATCGTGTTTTATGATACAACACACCACCATGCCCCCCCCCAGAGGAGAAGGCTGTATTTTTTGTGGAGGTTTGGTATGAAATATGACGTAATTTTATTGAATGGTATTTTTATGATGAGACATAGCCCTGAACCCCTCAAGAGGGGAAAACTGCTGCTGCTCGAGTATCCTAGAATGATTGATAACAGCTGCCTTTTTTATTTTAAATTTATGGAAATTTAAATCACTAGTATTGATTAGTACTGAATGAGAATTTATTTTTTTTATTCTCAAAGAAAATAAAATGGTGGTGAAAAGAACTAAATTTAATAATAAAATGGAAAGTGATATTACTAGCTAATAATTTATCTAATAAATAATGGGAAAGTAAAATAAGAAAAATAAAAAAATAATTGATTAATAACACCCTCTGCTTTCCAACTCTAACATTTGAGATGCTATCCAAATCAATTTTAAT
>NZ_AJXL01000225.1 GCF_000264055.1 Flavobacterium sp. ACAM 123
TTTACAAGGCTTTTTGTGAATTAACGGAGAATCGAAGTCTTTTTCAATGTATTTAAAAAAAAATTAACAGTAGTAAAAACAAGAGTTAAGCTTTTTTTGAATTCCTGTTTTTACTGGCTTTGTGTAGAATCTGTGTGGACAAAATAAACTGCTAAAACTCTTATTTAGCTACTTTTAACTCTTCTATTTCTAATTTTAGTTTGTCAATTGCAGTTTGTTTATACATAATTGTCTCGTTCTTTTCTTCAAGGAATTGTTTCAGCGTAGAGATATGATCCTTCAAGTCGCTTATCTCTCTCATTTTATCCTCCTGCAAAACCTCCTTTTTCTCAGCGACTATTTCCTTCGATGGTTTCATACTAGCAGGAAAATATCCATCTACTACCATATTTATCAACTTCACTTTTGATTCAGGTATTTTACCTCCTTGCTCGTAATTAATTATAGTTCTGCGGTCAATTCCTAGATGTTGAGCAAATTCTAGTTGCGTCAACTTCAAATCTTTTCTAATTCTAATAACAAACATCTAAATTATTCATAATTAGGTTCTTTAAGGTTAACTATTATAAAAATTAATTCACTTTTTGTTCGTTATTTTAAATTCAACACATGATCTAAGAGTGATTTATCACACCCAAAGTGTAATAGTTTAATAATGTCAGTAAAAAATATTGGTTTTTACAACATTTAGTAATTTAAATAAAAATTAAATGGCATTTTAATACACTTATATCGGTTTTTAAGTGAAATTTAGTGATATTTTGCGTTAAATTAATGTTAGGTGGATAGTTGCTACTTAAAAAACAACCCTAAAGGTATCTGTTATTGAATAAAATTTAAAAATAGAGTTTGTAATACACCAGGATTGATGATTAACACTTTATTGAAATAGGTGACTAATATTTTTTTTGTAAAAATTATAAAAAAGTAAGACTAACTTTTTTCGTAGTCAATTGTGCAATAACGTGAATGATTAAAGGAAGAAAATAATTCAATAAATTATTAAACAAAAAAAGAACTCGTAATACATATATTTACT
>NZ_AJXL01000226.1 GCF_000264055.1 Flavobacterium sp. ACAM 123
TTTGGTCAAAAACGAGAGCGTTTTGAAGATCCTTCTCAAACTACTTTACCTTTAGATCTAGAACAAGAGCTTCTGGAAGAACAAGAAGAG
Organism: Flavobacterium sp. ACAM 123; assembly: GCF_000264055.1. Taxonomy (GTDB): domain Bacteria; phylum Bacteroidota; class Bacteroidia; order Flavobacteriales; family Flavobacteriaceae; genus Flavobacterium. The sequence goes on from NZ_AJXL01000226.1 coordinate 91, forward strand.
GTTATCAAAGAAGAAATCACTTATTCTCGTTCTAAAAAGAAACATCCTGGCAGGGCTAAACTTCCGGATCATTTACCAGTTGAAGAAATCGAGATTTACCCTGAAGGAGATTTGTCTGATCAGGTTTGTATTGGCAAAGAAACTACAGATGTACTTGATTATGTTCCGGGACACTTTAAAATCAAAAGATATATCCGATACAAATACGCGACTAAGGATAAAGACAACACCAAGATATCCATCGGGGACTTACCCGAAAGAATCATAGACAAAGGAATCCCTTCAGAAGGACTACTAGCCACTATCCTAGTAGATAAATATGTGGATCACCTTCCGCTATATCGTCAAAAGCAACGGTTCTCTAGAGAAGATATCGATATTGCTTCTTCTACAATAGAGGGTTGGGCTGCTCAGAGCATGGCTGCTTTAAAACCCTTGTATGAGAAGCTGGTAATGGATATCAAGAATGAAGGGTATCTTCAAGTGGATGAAACCACCATCAAGGTTTTAGACGACAAGAAAAAAGACAAAACGCATCTGGGTTATTATTGGGTGTATCATGCCCCAATATCCAAGCTTGTGATGTTCAATTACAGCCCTACTCGTGCAAGTAGCGCTGCACTACCTATTTTGCAAAACTTTAAAGGTTACTTGCAAACAGACGGATATGCAGGATACAAAGCTTATGGAAAAAAATCAGATATCACTCCTCTTGGCTGTTGGGCACATGCTAGGCGAGAATTTGAAAGAGCCTTAGATAATGACAAGCAAAAAGCACAACATGTTTTAGTTGAAATACAAAAGCTATATGCGGTGGAGCGCAAAGCAAAAGAACAAAACCTTAGGACCTGAGCAAATCAAAGAGCTGAGGCTTCGGGAAAGTTTACCTATTATAAACGAACTAGGCAAGTGGATGTTTTTGCAAATCAAATTAACCCTACCAAAAAG
>NZ_AJXL01000227.1 GCF_000264055.1 Flavobacterium sp. ACAM 123
GTAAAGTTTCATAACATTGTTGATGACATTTTGCCCCCTTCTGGGTTTTCTTTGAAGGCGTAGCCGAAAAAGAAAACCCAGAAGGGGAAGATAAAAAAGTTGATTATTTTTGTTTGACTAAAAAGAAAAATAATTATGCAACAAGTCTATCATTCCAATGCCGCAACGAATTTAAACATTCGCTCGCAAATTCAAAACAATTCTGCAAGCAATTCGGATTTAGCCACTCGGTTTAATGTTTCAGAGCAAACGATTTCAAAATGGAGAAATCGAGATTTTATTCAAGATGCTTCTTGTAAGCCTTTGAAAATCGAGTATGCTTTATCAGACGTAGAAAAAGCACTAGCTATTAGTTTACGGAAATCGTCTTGGATGTCCATTGATGAAGTTTGGGAAACGCTTTTAACTGAAAACCCAAAAATATCAAGAAGCTCTGTTTATCGGGTTCTGGTTAAGGAAAACATTAATGTTGTTCCGCCGCAAAAGAAAGAGAAAGCCAAGAAGTTTAAGGAATACGAACCTGGGTATTTGCACATCGATGTTACTTATTTGCCTAAATTTAATAAGCAATCGTATTATCTTTTCGTAGCGATCGATCGCTGTACAAGAGCAATGATTTACTGGATTTACGAAAATAAAACAGCTGATAATACAGAAGATTTTATGGATAAATGTTTTGACTTTTTCCCTTTTTATATTTCACATATCTTAACCGATAACGGATTAGAATTCACCAATAGATTACTGGTTTCTAAAAAAGGAAATAAATGCACAAAGCCATCTAAAATGGATGTTAAATGTCTAGAAAACGAAATTGAACACCGATTAACTGCTCCATTTACACCCAAAACTAATGGAATGGTTGAAAGAGTAAATGGAACGATTAAAAACAATACAATTCTTAAAAACCAGTATAAAAATCCTAATGAAATGAATCAAGATTTAGCAAACTTCCTGTCGTTTTATAATCTTTATAGAAGACACGGTTCTTTGAGAAAGGAACTAAATGTAAAAACACCTTGCCAAGCAATAG
>NZ_AJXL01000228.1 GCF_000264055.1 Flavobacterium sp. ACAM 123
ACATAGGAACAGCTGTTGGCGGTTCGGTTGTTTTTATTCCCATTTTTTCTTATTTGAATTAAATATGATTTTATCATCAAATCCTTTATTAAAAAATACAATAAATGTTGAATCATTTAATTTCTCATAGTATGGTCCCTCACCCATTTCTGTATCAACTTTAAAATCTGATATAGAATTTGGTAATTTATTATGAATTTTTTCAAATTCATAAATTTGTATAACCATCTTATTCCCTTTTTCTTCGTAACTATTATTTTCTTCGTGTCTTAAAAAATAGTATACACTGATTATAATTGCTAAAGTAATTGAAATAGAAATTATGATCTTTTTCTATAGTTTTTACTTTGTATAAATTGGAGTTGTGGTTGCATTAGTTATAGGTCTAGTGTCTTTTGAGTCTAAATTCGGGGTCTCGTATTGATGCCAATGTTTTTGGCTTTGTGAGGTTGCGAACTTAGTAGCCAATTTCTTTCGGCTAATATAGAACTTTATTGCGAAGATAAATCGTCCGGCTACAACAAAACTCTCACGCTAGCGCGAGCGTCTCGCTCCTGCCTACAATTTAATTCGTATCTATCTTCAGAATTGTATGGTCATTATTACCGTAATTTTTAGCACTACTGAATTTTCAATCTATGGCGTCCGTTACAAATCCCGTTTCAACCGGATTGTTATGAATGTATTCTAATTTTTGTTCAAATACTTTTAATGACCAAATTTCGATTGGTTTATTATTTTGCTGCCAAAACTGTTTGTTGGTGACATTACTATTCTTTTTTCCTGCCCTGTCAAACATCCATAGCATCCATTCTTTTCTATTTTCTTGCGGTATCCGCCCGACGAACCACATATTTTTTAGATTAACTTAAGGTAGTAGTTTTGTTCTAAACAATTTAGACATGGACAAAAATGAATTTATGTTATCCCGAGTTGAATCTTGGAAACAAAGTGGACTTTCACAACAAGCGTATTGCGATCAAGCAGGTATTAAATTAGGAACCTTCAGCTATT
>NZ_AJXL01000229.1 GCF_000264055.1 Flavobacterium sp. ACAM 123
CCAACTTCCGCTTTTTGCCTCATCCATAGATGAAGCTATAGCTCAAGACAACGAAATTAGGCTCATTGACCTTTTTGTTGATACTTTAAAACTCCCTGATTTTGGTTTCGCTTTCGAATTTGTCGAAAACGGTCGGCCCGCCTATCACCCTTCAGATTTACTCAAGCTTTTTATTTATGGTTACTTGAACCGCATGCGATCGTCTCGGACTCTTGAAAAAGAATGCGTTAGAAACATGGAACTTATCTGGCTGATGAAAGGACTCGTTCCAGATCACAATACCATCGCTAACTTTAGAAAGGACAATCCCAAAGCTATTGCGCGTGTTTTTAGAGCAACCGTGAAAATGGCTTCGCATTTTGAACTCATTGGTGGCAGCCTTGTGGCGGGTGATAGTACCAAACTCAGGGCACAAAACTCCAAGAAAAACAATTTTAATCCCGCTAAAATTGAACGTCATATTGCTTATATCGATGCTCGATTAGAAGAATACAATGGGGCTTTAGCCAAAGAAGATGGGGATGAAATTCAAAAAAAAGATATTGAAAAGAAAATAAAAAAACACCGTTCGCAAAAGATAAAATACCAACAATTTCAGAAAGAAATCGACGAAAAAGGTATCACTCAGATCTCAACCTCAGACCCCGATTCCCGCCAAATCATGACGCGCAACAACATCTCTGAAGTCGCTTATAATGTGCAAACTGTAGTGGACGCTTTACATAATATCCCGATTGATTTTAAGGTAACCAATGAAAATGATTCAAAAGCCATGGGCGGCATGCTGCGCCGAAGCAAAACTATTTTGGGACACAACAACTTCACCGCCATTTATGACAAAGGGTATCATACCGGAAGTGAATTTGCTTATGCTCATAAACTTGGTATCGCTGTTCTAGTAGCCATTCCTGGAGTGGCTGCACATGCACCGGATCTTGCTTTTGATGTAGAACATTTTAAATACAATAAGAC
>NZ_AJXL01000230.1 GCF_000264055.1 Flavobacterium sp. ACAM 123
CAACAGTTATTTAATTTCGAATGTTGTATTTTCTATTTGCTTTTCTTTAATTTCCGTTGCCGTCTGTACAATTTTAAAGATATCCGTTTTAATTATGAACCTTACATACGGTTTCTCTGAAGATTCGAAATAATCATAAAGAAAGAAATCAATATGTTTTTCAAATAGCAAAGGATTTATTTTCGGAGTTTTTTTACTGAAACAATAATTTAAAACGACTGTGTCATTATATTTGGAGATTCCAATATATTCGTAGCATTCGCATTTTAAACCAAGTATTCTTTCACTAGCAATCTTCTTTTTGCTTATTAAGTTTTCAATAGAATTAGTTTTCACATCTATACTATCAAGTTTTAGAGAATTTTTTCCACGAAGATATAAGATGCCTTTTGCTGGATTATACACTTGGATGTGATTTCCCAAATAAGAAGAATTTAAATATTCTCGTTTTAAAATTCCAGTTTTGGAGAAGGAAACTAATAAACTGTCTCCATATCTTTCCTCGAGTTCTTTTTTAAATTCATTCTTTTCATCGTTATAAGTTTCTATTTCTGTTTTAAATTTTATTGTTCCTTCAAAACTTTGAGCTTTTGATTCAAAACTTAAAAGAGCAATTAATAAGAAAAATATGATATTTAAAATTTTCATAGATATAATTGTTGCTAACGTTTTGCTGCTTTGAGATGGCTGGAAGTTCGTAACCGCTCAATTTTTGGCTTAACGAAAACTTGATGCGTAACGATAATTCCACTAAATTCCAGCTATATCAAAACAGCTGTTACAGGCTGGTTTTCTTATTATCAATGTTTTTTCGTCGTATCATTGTTCCATAAAATAGTAAGCCACTTCCTAACATTCCTATTGCACTCCATGGTGTCTCTGAGTTAGGATTAATGATCTTGTTGCTTATTAACAACAAAAGAGCACTTACAAGAAAATAAAAAATACCACTTTAAAAGTAATTTAC
>NZ_AJXL01000231.1 GCF_000264055.1 Flavobacterium sp. ACAM 123
TTTTAAAATAATTAATTAAAGTAAACTTTAAAATCTCTGTTGGATTCATTAACGTTTCTTCAAAATGTAATTTTTTATCAAATAAAAATGATATTAATCTCATAATGTGGGTTTAAACCCCAAAATATTATTTCTAATATTTGGGGTTATTATTGTTATTAATCAAACCATGATGAAACTTCATCATAAATATCATTTGCTAGTTCAATTACACCTGTTGCTTTAATTAGTTTACCGACAGTTTTACCTGCGTTATTACACTTGTTGCAACCGCCATCAATATTTAAAAGTTCTAAATGTGTTAAATCATTCATATTATTATTGTTTATAAATTTTTAAATAGCTGAAGTAATATTCTAAAACTTAATTTTCTCGTAATAACTAAGTTTTTAAATTTTGTTAGCTTGTTATTTCATCCCACAAACCAGTACAAAAATCTGCAACGTGGTTATAAGCACTTTCTATAGCATTTGCAACAGCTTTTCCAGCTTGGTATGCTTTTCCTTTGTGACCACCATTTATATTGATAGTCTCTTCTAAAGTTAAATTTCTCATGTTATCTTAAATTAATCTGTAAAACCATCATACAAACCTCTGAAGAAATCGGCGGTTTCGTGTCCTGCTTTTTTTATTATTTTTATTAATGTTCCTACTTTACCACCGCCTTCGATTACAATTTTTTCGACATGATTAAGCTCAACTAAATTCAAATTATCTAGATTCATTTTTAAGTTTTTAAAACCTGTCTAATAACAGGCAAGATTAAACATTTTTTATAAAAAAGTTTCTCGAGAACTTTCTTTCTAATACATTCTTTTTTTCGGCTTCTGTATATTCCGTCTTGCTTTGTTTATTGAGGAACAAATTAGCTTTATCTAAAACCTTATGCTCTGCTTTTTTTTAAAGGGTTACAATGCAGCTGAAGCAATCCCTTATAATCTGGCCAAATTACATTTTAAAAAAA
>NZ_AJXL01000232.1 GCF_000264055.1 Flavobacterium sp. ACAM 123
TTAGACTGGTCTTGCATTGTCTCTTTTACAATTAAAATTCTCTAATAGCTGACTTTGTTTAGTAGCGCTAGGTCAGGTTCACACAACATTACAATTGCAAAAATCAGCACAAACGGAATTTTAATGCTTCGCCTTTGTGTCTTTATTATAGAGTTAGAGGTTGCATTGTGGCAACGTGGATTTAAAATTCCGTTGGCAGTGGAATATCCTGGAGAAATCTGCAAGGAGATAAATGCAATCAATCTCATGATTTTTCTTATTTTAAATAAGAAGAAGGACTGTTCCTAGTTTTTTTATTCTGCGCAAATCAGCTGCTGATAGGATTAGCAAGTCATCTTATGAGGGTTAGTGATAGCTTGGCAAGCCGTACGTAAAGAGGAGTCTTAATAGAATCGCAGCTAAGATCCTTATCAAGTCTGCGCAGAACCAGTCTGTTTTAGCTGTTTTGTTGATGTAAATCACAGAACGGTAAAAAAACTTTCGTTTTCAAAAAGCGTATTTCCAGCTAGTTAAAGCCAGAGTTAAGTAAAGGTCAAAAAAAAGGCAATTAAAAGTATTGTTTAACGGTATAAAGGGTCTACTTTTGCACCCGCAACAGCGAATAAGTTCATTAAAAGATTGACAGGTAAATAAGGGTTTATGCTTAGAAATTATTTCTAAAAATAAATCAAAAAAAGCTTGTGAGATTTGATTTTGCTTATTAATTTTGCACCGCGCAAAACATGCAAAGTTCCTTGAAAGACTGGTAAGAGAAGATAAAGAAAACGAAGATTTACATCTTCAAAAAAACTTTAAATTTTTCTTGCGAGAAAGAAAAGAAGTTACTATTTTTGCACCCGCTTCGAGAAACATGTTTAACATGTTTATTGAGACGAAAAAACAAGAAGAACACGTTCCTAGACATATTGAATTGACAGCCGTTTTAGGAGAGATCTTAAGACAAAAGAATAAAG
>NZ_AJXL01000233.1 GCF_000264055.1 Flavobacterium sp. ACAM 123
CATTTCTTAACACAAAAGAGATAATAATTTGTACCCATTCTGTTTTTTTGGACACACACCATAATTTATTTCCTTTTTTATTATATTTAATAATTGAATACCAATTAGTTAAATAATTTTTAAAACGATTAGTCGTGAATTTAGCAGAAAAAAAGTCATGAAAAACTTCGCACTAAAGCTCGTGTGGTTTACCACAGCATATGTTTTTATTTTTGTTAGTTTATGTCAAACTAATATAGCATCGTCCCTAATTCTGAGTTTAATGCTTTTTGAGATATTACTAATTCTATTTACGATTTATCTGGTACTCACTGATAAATATACCACTACAAACACTTTTAAAGATTGGTATGGTGATCATCCTAGGGATACTTAGTATGAAGAGCAATAAAATTAATAGAGTTTCGCTTAATTAAAAAACCAATAGAAAACCGCGAAGAATCGGGAGCTTTCTATTTTGAATAACTCTAATATTAGACAGATTCAAAAAGAAAGGATTGGCGCTTTTTTTATATTAATTTTAAATGCTTTATTTTTAGCTCTAAATGAACATAAAATAGAACACAAGAAAGCTTTTTTTATACCAGAAGAAAAATTACAGCTCTCTTATCGCACTTCGCTTTTTAGCACGAGGCGATATAGCAATTTAGGAAAAAATCGTTTTTAAATAAATGCCCAACACTTCTTTTCCGCCTATATTAGATTCAAAGCTATTATATTCAGAAGCCTTCACTAATTTTTTTTTTAAACGACCGCTACGTGGCACTTACCGTTCAGCGTCCGCCTGTATTTATTGCTTATTTTTATTTGTATTTATACACGTGAGCGCTATTTATTGCGACTATTTAGTTTGTAATAAACGTCCGGGACGCA
>NZ_AJXL01000234.1 GCF_000264055.1 Flavobacterium sp. ACAM 123
CTCAACTCCTTAAGGAATATTAAGATATTTATGCGTTTGAAGAGACACTCTCCATTTTGGGTTTTTCATAACATAGTCCACAATAAGCGGTGTCATTTCTTCCTTCTTACTCCACTCCGGCTGTAGAAATAGAATCGCATTGCCATTTACTTTTTCCGCTTGTTCCTCCGCAAAAATAAAATCATGCTTATTAAATATGATAACCTTCAACTCCTGTGCGCTATCATACACCGTTTGCGTGGGCAGCTTATTTTTCTTTGGAGATAAACAAATCCAGTCCCATGTCCCCGTAAGAGGATAAGCCCCTGAAGTTTCGATATGAACCTTTCGCCCATTATCCTTTAATGTCTGCGTCAACAAGGTCATATCCCACATTAATGGCTCACCACCTGTCACTACAACTGTTTCTGCATATTTTTTTGCATTAGCCACAATTTGCACTATGCTTGAAGGCGGATGTAATTCAGCATTCCAACTTTCTTTAACATCACACCAGTGACAACCTACATCGCAACCCCCAATTCTTACAAAATAAGCAGCAGTTCCCGTATGATAACCTTCTCCTTGAATAGTATAAAACTCTTCCATTAATGGAAGCATTGCTCCTTTGTTAACTTCTAACTGTATTTCTTTTGATAACATTGTTTTAATTTAAAATGCAAAGATAAGTCATTTGAAATGACTTAAATTACTATTACGAAAACCTTCATTGAAATTCTATACTATCCGTGGTAAAACTAGTAAATGGACGAAATATGATATCGTATTCTAAGCACATAGAAAACCAGAGTAGCCCCACGAGGCTAAGCAGCAGTCAAGTCCTTATTATTACACCAACAGCTACGAAAAGTCTTTGCATAAAAAAAC
>NZ_AJXL01000235.1 GCF_000264055.1 Flavobacterium sp. ACAM 123
AAAATCAAAAGATATATCCGATACAAATACGCGACTAAGGATAAAGACAACACCAAGATATCCATCGGGGATTTACCCGAAAGAATCATAGACAAAGGAATCCCTTCAGAAGGACTACTAGCCACTATCCTAGTAGATAAATACGTGGATCACCTTCCCCTATATCGTCAAAAGCAACGGTTCTCTAGAGAAGATATCGATATTGCTTCTTCTACAATAGAGGGTTGGGCTGCTCAGAGCATGGATGCTTTAAAACCCTTGTATGAGAAGCTGGTAATGGATATTAAAAATGAAGGTTATCTTCAAGTGGATGAAACCACCATCAAGGTTTTAGACGACAAGAAAAAAGACAAAACGACATCTGGGTTATTATTGGGTGTATCATGCCCCAATATCTAAGCTTGTGATGTTCAATTACAGCCCTACTCGTGCAAGTAGCGCTGCACTACCTATTTTGCAAAACTTTAAAGGTTACTTGCAAACAGACGGATATGCAGGATACAAAGCTTATGGAAAAAAATCAGATATCACTCCTCTTGGCTGTTGGGCACATGCTCGGCGAGAATTTGAAAGAGCCTTAGATAATGACAAGCAAAAAGCACAACATGTTTTAGTTGAAATACAAAAGCTATATGCGGTGGAGCGCAAAGCAAAAGAACAAAACCTTGGACCTGAGCAAATCAAAGAGCTGAGGCTTCGGGAAAGTTTACCTATTATAAACGAACTAGGCAAGTGGATGTTTTTGCAAATCAAATTAACCCTACCAAAAAGTCAGATTGGCAAAG
>NZ_AJXL01000236.1 GCF_000264055.1 Flavobacterium sp. ACAM 123
CCGTTAGCATATATTTTAGGAAATCGCGTAAATATGACATTACAGGAAGTAAAAACTGAAATTTTAAAACTTGGGAAAATAATATTTGTTTCGGACGATAAATATCCTGATTTTGGTTCATCAAGTCAAAATGGAAATCCACATTTAGAAGTGGATAGTTACGGAAACTTTTATTTTATTGTAGCAGAAAGAAATGAAGAATTTGAACGTCGAATTACCAAAGACTTTCAAGAATTCCTGTTTTGGGTTTTTGAGAATATTACATTTTCCATGGCTTGTGATTATGAATTGAATAACAGAATAGAAAATCAAGATTATAGAATTTTAATGTTTCAAAAACAAGATGAACTTTTGGAAAAATTAGACAATAATTGGGCAAACATTACTAGAAAAAAGCATGAAAAATTATTAATACCGAATGAAGAAACTAAACGCAATAGAAAAGCATATTGTAACAAATTAGAAAGCCAAGGAATAGATATATTAACAGCTTGGACAAAAGCTTGTGAAAAATATCCAACTATTAAAAAAAACATCTGCTAACAGCGGTTTCATGAAATGGCGAGAAACGTGCTTGCATGACAAATTTCTTTCGCAAAAATATTCTATCCTAGTGGAAAAAAATCGGTTACGAAGTTCGCCACTTCATGAAGCCGCAAAACGTCAGGCTGTGAAAAAACTCCGTTTTTCACTTAATTACAGTAAAAAGAATCATTCTACACTTCAAAAGAAGCACCCTAAGCACGC
>NZ_AJXL01000237.1 GCF_000264055.1 Flavobacterium sp. ACAM 123
TTTTATGACATATACAAACCGTAATAATTACAATTTAGAAACGTGCTTCGTTAATTTAGATTTTAAATTAGACGCTTTATTATCATGAATGATATTCTTTTTAGCTAATTTGTCAATCATAGAAATAACGTTTGATAACTTAGATGTAGCATCTACCTTATCAGTTGCTATTCTTAATGCTTTAATTGCATTACGAGTAGTTTTATGTTGGTATCTGTTTAACACTCTTCTCTTTTCGTTACTTCTGATTCTCTTTAGAGCTGACTTATGATTTGCCATTTTATTACTTTTTTATCTTTTACTATTCTTTTTTTGTAGTCCGTAAGGGAATCGAACCCCTGTTACCAAGACGAAATCTTGGCGTCCTAACCCCTAGACGAACGGACCATTATCCTCCTAAGTTTTTTCTTCAATCTAAATTGAAATTGTAGTCCGTAGGGGAGTCGAACCCCTCTTTCCTGGATGAAAACCAGAGATCCTAACCGATAGATGAACGGACCATCTCCTTTTAAAGTTTAGGAATACTTTGCAAAACAAAAATAGTAGTCCGTAGGGGAGTCGAACCCCTCTTTCCTGGATAGAAAACCTAGAGATCCTAACCGATAGATGAACGGACCGTGCTTCTGTATTGCGGATGCAAAAATACAACTATTTTTTAGTACGTACAATAGTAGAGGCAAAAAAAANAGTTTTTTTATTTTTAAT
>NZ_AJXL01000238.1 GCF_000264055.1 Flavobacterium sp. ACAM 123
CAATTAGCACTTCACAATAGAAATTTAAAAAATGTATTAATTTACTTTGAAGAGCAACACAATATTATAATCTGCAAAAAGACTTTGCAGAATTTTTTAAAAGATACTGGGCTATAGTTGGAAAAGAGCCCGACTCTCTTTAAATGGCAAACGTAACAAAGAGCAATTTCAATTTAAACAAAAACAAATAGAAACCTTAAAGGATTTGGAAAATAGTGGATATATCGATTTGTATTTTGGTGATCAAAGTCATTTTGGGCTTACCCCCAATGTGCCTTATGCATGGCAAACAAAAGAAAATCCGATATTATTACCCGCTTCTAAAGGCAAGTATTTGAATGTGGTTGGAATGATGACCCGTAAAAATAAGTTTTATTTTGAAGTACTTGAAACGACTTTTAATTCTGACAGAATCATCTGTTTTATGGATCGATTTGTAGAACAAACCGTTAAAAAAACAGTTGTGATTCTTGATAATTCTCCAATACACAAATCAAAAAAGTTTATGGCTAAAATTGAACAATGGAAGGAAAAAGATGTGTTGATTTATTTTTTGCCTCCGTACTCTCCAGAGTTAAACTTAATAGAAATACTATGGCGGAGAATAAAATATCAATGGTTAGATTTCGATGCTTATAAGTCATTTCAAAACCTCAAGGAAAGTTTAAATTTTGTACTGAATAATTTTGGCGGAAAATAC
>NZ_AJXL01000239.1 GCF_000264055.1 Flavobacterium sp. ACAM 123
AAATGAAAGAACAATCAAAAAGTAAAATAAAGATTTTTACATTGGCAATTATAATAGTCTTACTATATCATAACATTAATCATGTAAAAGATTTCGTTCAAGGTTTTATTGACGGTTTTTAATTACTATAAAAACCTACTTTAATTACAGATACCTTATTTATTATTTGGTTCTAATTAAATTACATTTTTCATTTTTTTATTAGAAAGCCATTATTCTTAAAAAAAGTTTGAATTGTTGAGAAAAAATACTTTTAATCCTATTTTTTTTCTGTAGCAATAGATAGTATCATAATTATAAAAAAAAGCTGTCAGAATCAAAAAACAACTAAACTCATGAACTTCAGTTCAGACCCCATCAATACCTTAGAAAATCTTATCTCTGAAAACAAAACCAAGAGTATTTCTATTTACTTGGTGTTGATTCTGGCTATACTCCTCTTTCTGGCGCTGTTGCCTGTCATCAAAATAGACATCAGCAGTCAGAGTCGCGGTATGATTCGCAGTACGATAGATAATGTACCTCTAAGTAGCTTGGTCAATGGTAAAGTTACTTTTGTCCAGCTTAAAAATAATCAAGTAGTACAGCAAGGAGATACACTCGTACGACTGATACAAGAAAATCTTGATACAGAGAAAGCTACTAATCAAGAACTATCAATCGATTTACAGAA
>NZ_AJXL01000241.1 GCF_000264055.1 Flavobacterium sp. ACAM 123
GGCGGATAAATATAGAGACGTAATAAAGTTAGTTTTAAAACAATACGATAGTAATGCACATTCCGAAGAATTCTACGACACCATATCATGGTTCGGATTAAAAGAAACAACCGCTTGGCAAAATCTATCACAAGATCAAAGAGATATTATAAACAATTCACTTCAAAAAATTTATACAGATGAACCGTATTTTAATTAGTACCTACCTATTATTTTTTGTTTTTATGGGATATGGGCAAAAAGTTGAAAAAAAAATAATTTATTTAGACTTTACAAAATATAAATCAAGATGCGTCTACAATTTTCCGTTGAAGATAAATATAGACGAAAGTATCCAATTTAATTTATGTGCAAAAGCAATATTTCTGTATGTAAAAAATGCAGACACTTTACCTATTAACAAATTAAAAAACTATAAATTATCTTCACTAGAAGAAGTGGAAATATTAGAAACAAAATGGCGAAAAAACAATAAAAAAGCAATGATTAAAAAATTTGGTATAATATATCCTTGGTATAATAAAAACGGCATATTTGACACCTACCTAATCGAGATTATAAATGACAAGAAATTTGTGATTTATCCTGTAAAATGGAGGGGTTTAGAT
>NZ_AJXL01000242.1 GCF_000264055.1 Flavobacterium sp. ACAM 123
ATGACCGTTTCTTTTTTTTGCTAACTACTCAAGGCGTTGAGGTTTTTATTATACTTAATTCTATATTTTTTTGTGTTTACACCAACGTGATTTGGAATAAAACATAAATTATTTTGGTATTGTTTACTAAATGAGTCATGTTTTTTTTTCTCTACGTAAAATTAACCAAGAATGCGCTTTCTTTTTACCCGCATAGAGGCATAGTAATTTCTTTCTTCTCTGACTTATATGTCTAAAGTCTACGATGAGCCAATTTAAAAAATTTTTATTATTTAATTCATAGAATTTTTCTTAGATCCAACTTGAGTCGACTAATCTGCTTAGAAAATTCCTCTGACTTCTATTTACAACTAGAGCTTTCTTTTCAAACGAAAAAACCTATCATTTTATGTGGTTAAAAAAGACTGCAGTTATTAAAGTAATCCCGCTAGTTTCTTTATAAAAGCGGAGCTTTCTTTTCAAACGCAAAAAACCTATCATTCTATGTAGTTAAAAAAAAGAATAAAGTTATAAAATCACTCTCTCTGGTTTACACATAAAGGTGAAGCTTTTTTTTATTGCACAAACAAAAACCTAAATGTTTCTTATGTGGTTAA
>NZ_AJXL01000243.1 GCF_000264055.1 Flavobacterium sp. ACAM 123
TTAGACAAATCTCCTTCAGGGTAAATCTCGATTTCTTCAACTGGTAAATGATCCGGAAGTTTAGCCCTGCCAGGATGTTTCTTTTTAGAACGAGAATAAGTGATTTCTTCTTTGATAACCTCTTCTTGTTCTTCCAGAAGCTCTTGTTCTAGATCTAAAGGTAAAGTAGTTTGAGAAGGATCTTCAAAACGCTCTCGTTTTTGACCAAACTGCATACGGCGTAGTAATTCTACTAAACGTTGAAGTTCTTCAACTCGTTCTTCTAACCTAGAAGCTTTATCTTCTAAGTTTGAAGCTTTATCTTCTAATTTAGAAGCTTTGTGTTCTAATTTTGAAGCTTTGTGTTCTAATTTTGAAGCTTTATCTTCTAACACGACTTCCTTTTTTTCAAGCCTAACAAGTTTTTTATCTCGTTTGGAGATCGTTTTATCTTGTTTGGAGATAGTCTTATCTTGAACAGAAATAGTTTTATCGAGCACAGAAATGTTTTTTTGAGCTTTAGTTAAAAGCTCAAAAAGCTCCTGTTTTGATACGTTTTCTAGGTCTATTTCCATAGGCTAAATATACGTAAAAATCCTATATTTAACAAGGCTTAGG
>NZ_AJXL01000244.1 GCF_000264055.1 Flavobacterium sp. ACAM 123
AAACCAATCAAGGAAATGGTTGTCCAATAATTCATAATAACTTAAATATATACAGAAGACAATATTGGGGTTATTATAACGAAAAAATGAAAAAGTAATTTATGTAACTTTTAATAAAAGCAAACTATAACTTATCGAAAAGATCAAAGGATTTCAAAAAGATGAAAGCGATAATTAGGAAAAAAGAAAGAGAAAGTTGGTTTGATGGTTGTAGTAATCATTGGGAAATAAAAATTAACTTAACAACAAAAGAATTATTTGAGCTTGGAATTAACGGAATCGGATAGAAAAAACTGCCACCAACCGCCATTCCTATGTAAAGCATCATTAAGTTATCAACAACTTTTAAGAGGGTTATATGTAGGTTATTTTTCCAGTATAAAATTCCGCTCCAACGGCTTGTTGGAAAAGTTGGAAACTAACTTTTTGTCCGCCGACGGCTTAGGACTGAAAAAGTTATTCTAACTTTTCCAATGATGCCAAGAATTATTTTCTCTTTTACTTCATAATATATCTTTTAATAATCTTAAAGCTCACACTCCTATATGTGGTCTGCTTATGGCAGCCACCAGCATCGGTATGATTGT
>NZ_AJXL01000245.1 GCF_000264055.1 Flavobacterium sp. ACAM 123
CAACAACTTTTAAGAGGGTTATATGTTGGTTATTTTTCGAGTATAAAATTCCGTTCCAACGGCTTGTTAGAAAAGTTGGAAACCAACTTTTTGTCCGCCGAAGGCTTAGGACTGAAAAAGTTATTCTAACTTTTTCAATGATGCCAAGAATTAATTTCTCTTTTACTTCATAATATATCTTTTTATAATCTTAAAGCTCACGCTCCTATATGTGGTCTACTTATGGCAGCCAGCAGCATCGGTATGATTGTAAGAATAAATAAAATAGCTACCTGCTTTGAGATGTGGATTCATTTTATGGAACCACCACAGCTGTTTTGTAGTCTATTTCTCTTTTATGGTTGAGCTTATTAAGAAGGTTATTTTTATTGTTTTATCCCGATAGATATCGGGACTAAATTTCTATTGATTTGATATGCGGTTTCGGTTTTAATAACTGATAAAATTCTGCGTGCCATTTTATGAGCTACTTTTATAATGACACTCTTTACGTTTTTACCTTGATGTTTTCGGTAATAATTTTGCATTTCGGTATCTTTTCTAATGGCTAT
>NZ_AJXL01000246.1 GCF_000264055.1 Flavobacterium sp. ACAM 123
AGGGTCTTTGAATTAATTAATTCAAAGACCCTTTTTTTATCATTGTTAAAACATCTTGGTCAATCTTCAAAAATAAAGTGATCATTCGAAAAATCTAATATCTCCGCTTTTATTCCATATTTAGTTATTTCGATAATCCCTTTTTGAACCATCAGCTCGGTACTATACTTTCTACTCGTTGCCATTACCTCGTCATTAACTACTACCCTAAAGAAAAATTTTCCTTTCGTTGTTTTAAACTTTACGTAAGAACAAGTCTCTAAAACCGACCGCACTTGTTCTGCAGCTGATTCACAATCCATCCGCAACTCATAGGCGTTACTCATGAATATGGTCTTTCCTTTCCTGGAAGTAAATTCAAACTTATAATCACCACTAAATCTTTTACTAATTACAAAAGTCGCCATAAATAATTATTGAAATAAAATCGGTTATCAGGGGAAAAGGATACACTTCCCTTTACGAAAACAAACAAGTGATAAAAAATTTAACCCTCCTAAAATACGACCTTAAATTAACACCTCCCTAAAAAACGGGCTGATT
>NZ_AJXL01000247.1 GCF_000264055.1 Flavobacterium sp. ACAM 123
TCAGTTCGTCTAAAAACCTCCAAAGTTTTTAAAACCCACTAGCTATTTGGTAAATATAGTTGATTTGTCGTACACAAAAAAGCGGTTTTATAAAATGGTCTGGAGTTGATTGCAAATAATTTGAAGCTTAAAAAAGGCCTTAAATGAACTGTTAAAACTTGAAAAAGCGAAAGCAATATTTTTAGGTACCGTTTTAGTAAATTTTGGTCAACTAAGTTAAATATTCGGCGCAAGTTGTAGGCTGTGAAAATCAATCCAACATCAGCAGAAGCGTGTTTAATAGTTTTTTTAGTCATGATATAATAAAAATCCCATTGCCGTTTAATTACGCCGTAAGGATGCTCTACAATAGCTTGCCGCCTGCGGTACATTTCATAATTATTTTCGATTCGGATTTTATTTTCATAAATTAAATCAGCATGCTCAGAGCGTTCTAGGAGTCTGCCTCGAGCGTTTTTGGTGCATTTTTTAAAGAGTTCACAACTCAAACAGGCACTGGTTTTGTAGTGTTTCATTTGGGTTACTGACTTTCCATTTTTC
>NZ_AJXL01000248.1 GCF_000264055.1 Flavobacterium sp. ACAM 123
TTTTATTCTTACGACTTTGGTATTTAGTCGTTGTGTAAAAATGCTTGTCTTGTCAATAAAGTCTCTTCTGTTTCCACATGTTCATCATCAGGAACACAGCAATCAACAGGACATACGGCGGCACATTGAGGCTCATCATGAAACCCTTTACATTCTGTACATTTACCGGGTACAATATAATATACTTCATCGGATATTGGCGTTTGTGCATCTTCAGCATCCACTTCTGTCCCATCAGGTAAAATTACTTTCCCCGTTAATTTAGTTCCATCTTTATATCTCCAATCGTCTGCACCCTCATATATTGCAGTATTTGGGCACTCCGGTTCACAGGCCCCACAATTGATACATTCGTCAGTTATTATTATTGCCATTTTGTTATAGTATTTATTATTCGAAGTGAAAAAAAACGCTGTAAAGTCACTTTTGACTTTAAGACTTTTGCCTTTCGACTTATTAAAGCTTATTTTTGTACAAAATTACAATCAAAACTATTCATACGCAAACATTATGACATTAGAAACAAAAAAAAGT
>NZ_AJXL01000249.1 GCF_000264055.1 Flavobacterium sp. ACAM 123
TACTAAAACGTAAAGGTAGTAAGTAAGGGACGGTACGTTTAGGTTCGACTACTACGAACGAACTAAATTTAACTTAACCAAAACGAACGACGTACGGTCCGTCGTAGTTTTTAGTTTTACGTTAACGTTTTTTAGGTTTTAGTTTTTTAAAAATTTTTAAACTACCAAACTAACTACTTACGTTCCGAACTAAAGTACGGACCGTACCCTTTTCCCTTTAACCAAAAAAAACTAAAAAACGTTCGGTACGTACGTCGACTTAGTTCGTCGTTGGTCCGTCCGTTACGTTACCCGTTACCCGTAACTTTTTTAGTTTTTTAGGTACCGTCCGTCGTCCGTCCCGAACCCTTAACCTTTAACTTAAAAAGTAAAACGAACGGGTTAAAGGGGGTTTAAAGGGTTTTTACGTTTTTACGTACCGAAACCTAAAGTAAGTACTTCCTTAAAACTTAAAAGGGTAAGGGGACCGAACCTAA
>NZ_AJXL01000250.1 GCF_000264055.1 Flavobacterium sp. ACAM 123
GTAAACTATAAGAATCCTATTTATTCGACGTTAATTTTTTTATTTCTCTATCTTTATTTTAATTATTAATTCATTTTTTTGAGGTCATTAGAAGGTTTAAAATTATCAGCTGATTTTAATACTTTTTAAAACATTGTGTTTTTGATTTATAATTGTGCTCAATGATTTAAAAGGCTAAAACAATATTTGTCTAATATTTACTTATTTACAAAATATTGATAACAAATTACCATTAAAAATGGAATTGTATTATTCACGCCATGCATTATTATTGAATGTTTTATGCCATATTTATTGGCTATATAACCAAAATATATCCCACCCAATATTCTAGGTAAAATTCTTAATACTGTGTGCGTGTCTAGTACTTTATAATTGTTTAAGTGCATTAGTCCAAAAACGAAAGAAGTCAAAAGTAAGAATACTACGAAATAATTTGATATAAACCGATTGAAAGTCTCCCTAAATTCAAGA
>NZ_AJXL01000251.1 GCF_000264055.1 Flavobacterium sp. ACAM 123
CTGCGTATTGACTGTCTTGCTTGCTGAAGTTACAGAAGTACACACCCCTAAAGTAGCGGTTATTGTATAGCTTCCCGCCGGAGCAGTCACAGTATTTCCTGAAATCGCAACTCCAACTGACGGACTTGAAGTATAAACATAAGAAGCATTATAATTTGTGATAGTAAAACTTCCCGTTGCAACACTACAAGTTGGCTGTGTTACATTACTTAATATCGGCTGTTCCGGAGTAACCGGTTGTGCATTGACTGTAGTATTTGTTGATATTTGACATAAACCCAAAGTAACAGTGATTGTATACGTTCCCGCAAGAGCAGTAACAGTATTTCCTGAAACTGAAACGTCTACTGATGGGCTTACTGTATAAATATAAGAAGCGTCATAATTCGTTATAGTAAAACTTCCTGTCGCAATACTACAGGTTGGCTGTGTTACACTACTCAGTGTTGGCTGTGCCGGAGTAACAGG
>NZ_AJXL01000252.1 GCF_000264055.1 Flavobacterium sp. ACAM 123
AAGATTGTTTTGTAAGGCGGTTGGTCCTTTGGGTACGGTTGTACGCCTTTCTTTACCTTGAATTTAGTTCAGGGTCTTTAAAAATCCTGTTCTTACGAATGGGTTTTTTGTTTGTTAGCTGATTCCACAACGAATCAGATTCCACCTAAACCCTATTTATTGGAATAGTTTTTTTGTTTGCTGTAAAGTCACAGTTTTTGCCAGGTCAAACCTCAATGAACGTTATTTTTAGTCGCAATTTAAGGACCTGTAGCTATTTTTAGATTTTACAGGACTCTATAGGGCAAACGTCGTCTAGATTCTGCTCAAATCAGAACCTAAATAAGGAAATTTGTAGAAATAAGTCCTTTTTTTAGTGCAAGATGCTGCTGTGCGATTTATTTTCGGAAGCAATAATGGCAATCCGAAGCGCAATACTGGAGTTTGTTAATGACATACAAGGAAGAAAGATTCTTCTTTCTCAAGGC
>NZ_AJXL01000253.1 GCF_000264055.1 Flavobacterium sp. ACAM 123
TAACTCCATTGGGGTATACGATTTCGTATTTGTTTTCTAAAGCGAAAACTGGTTTTTTCAGTGCAATAAAACCTCCGATTTGTGCTTCTTCATTTTTGCTTTTTCGTATCCAATAGCTGAAGGTTCCTAATTTAATACCTGCTTGATCGCAATACCCTTGTTGTGAAAGTCCACTTTGTTTCCAAGATTCAACTTGAGATAACATAAATTCATTTTTGTCCATGTCTAAATTGTTTAGAACAAAACTACTACCTTAAGTTAATCTAAAAAATATGTGGTTCGTCGGGCGGATACGTAGGTTAAATCTAAATTCTCTAGGTGCATCCACTAAGATAGAATTGCAGTTTGAACCATATTCCCTAATTCACTATCCGTTTTAGAAATAGGCGAGAACAAAGCGCTTCGTAATGATGGATTGGTTAAGTATAT
>NZ_AJXL01000254.1 GCF_000264055.1 Flavobacterium sp. ACAM 123
CCAAGCTGCTTCAACTAAATAACTGCGTAGTTGTGAGCGACTCCTTGGAGTAATTCCTAAACACTTTTCTGACTCTCCACTGTTATACATTCCAGGAACTAATCCGATGTAGGAACTAAACTGCCCTTCGTTATTGAACCGACGTAAATCTCCACATTCTGCCAAGATTACACTAGCTAGGTATCCTCCAATTCCTGGAATACTTCTCAAAAGATTGTAATCTTTCTTATGTTTTTTCTACAGTAAGAACGCATTTGATTGGCAATTTCTAAATATTCTGATTTGATAAACTTGAACATTCGTATTTTTCCTTGCAATGCTAAATCGCCACAAGAGGTACTAAACTTTATTTCTTCTAACCACAAAATAAAAGCTTTACTCCAATTTGGATTATCAAACTCTTCAGGAACTTTAATACCATGAAA
>NZ_AJXL01000255.1 GCF_000264055.1 Flavobacterium sp. ACAM 123
CAATTGCTCGGTTTTTTTGTTTTAATTCCTTTGCAATGCCTTTCCTTGTGGGCACAGATTGCAAATCTGCGCTATCGTTGTCGACATATCAAGGACGTTCGGGTTGTGTGTGTCGATATTGCCCTAAGTAAAAAAAGACTGAAAGATTCACTTTCAAAAGCTTTAAATATTACCGTGTAAATTTCATAATTTTGTTGACTTTGTTTGTGGGCACAAGCGTGACGCTTGCGCCAGCTTGGGGCAGTAACCTCTGCAGATGTTTTTAACCGTATTTCTAAAGCATTGGAAGTTTCTCCCGATTACTTACTCAATGGAACGATTCAAGACAAAGCCAAAAACAATATTCAAGATAACGAACTCTTATTACAGTTCGAGAAAGTAGAAAAACTAAACGACCAAAAAAAT
>NZ_AJXL01000256.1 GCF_000264055.1 Flavobacterium sp. ACAM 123
AAAATGTCCCGGAACATAATCAAGTACATCTGTAGTTTCTTTGCCAATACAAACCTGATCAGACAAATCTCCTTCAGGGTAAATCTCGATTTCTTCAACTGGTAAATGATCCGGAAGTTTAGCCCTGCCAGGATGTTTCTTTTTAGAACGAGAATAAGTAATTTCTTCTTTGATAACTTCTTCTTGTTCTTGCAGGAGCTCTTGTTCTAGATCTAAAGGTAAAGTAGTTTGAGAAGGATCTTCAAAACGCTCTCGTTTTTGACCAAATTGCATACGGCGTAGTAATTCTACTAAACGTTGAAGTTCTTCAACTCGTTCTTCTAACCTAGAAGCTTTATCTTCTAATTTTGAAGCTTTGTCTTCTAATTTAGAAGCTTTATCTTCTAATTTT
>NZ_AJXL01000257.1 GCF_000264055.1 Flavobacterium sp. ACAM 123
TTGTTTTTAAGCAGCAACTGCTAAGTCCAATCCGAATAAGTCGTTAAAAAGCCTTAAATACACACTTTTTAAAACAAAAACACCTTTGGTTTTGTAAGGTGACTTCCAGTTCTTGAGTTTGTCAATTAAATCCGGTACGCCCAGTATATTTATCGTGCGTTTTATGTTGTACACGAGCATGATTAAGCTGTGTTCACCATTTACTTTTTCGAGGCCCGTTAAATTGGTGTGATTGTAGCCCCATTGTCTCTTGATCGTACCAAATATATGTTCGTTGATCTCCTGCCGTGTGCGGTATAATTGTGGGTTCTCCCGATAGCGTTTGTTATTTTCCTCAACGGCACTGGCATACTCGCTCCGATCAATCTCTCTTCCTCC
>NZ_AJXL01000258.1 GCF_000264055.1 Flavobacterium sp. ACAM 123
CGATAGCGCGGATTTGCAATCCGTGCCCGCAAAGAATATCAAAATAATTCTAATAAAACAACCTCTAATTAGTTCTCTAAAACCCGATAGCGCGGATTGTCCCACCATAGTTTTTGGTCAGTATTTAAAAGTTGTTCAAGTGCAAATACTTCATAATCTGCATTAGCACCACCACCACCACCACCACCTATGCCGTAGAGGTCTAGCTAGCCAACTGATGCTGTATTGTCTCATTGATAAAAAGTAAAAAAAGTGACTTTAGTTAAAGGCAAAAAACACTTTTTCAATGATATGCACCATCAAAATATTTAGCTACTTCTTTGGGTGAAAAAACAGATAGCTATCATTTTGATAGTTGCTTTTTAATTTGCAATATT
>NZ_AJXL01000259.1 GCF_000264055.1 Flavobacterium sp. ACAM 123
CCCAACTATCATACCAACGTTCAATCGTTCTGCGATTGACATTAAAAACAGAAGCAAGGTTGTTAATCTTGTGTCTTTGATGTGATAAAACAAGGCATTGGCTACGTTTTCTAACGGTATTATTAGGGCTGTTTTGATGAAGGTATTTTAATACATCAATCTCTTCTTTTTTAAGTGTTAAGTATCTCATATCGAGATAAATATACGAATACAATTACAAATAAACAACACAATACGACATTATTTTATTCTAATTACTTATATTGTTGAATATCGATCGAAATTCTTTTTATTTTTCTACCAAAAGGGGAAGGTTCTGAAAACCTATCATTGAAGAAATTAAAAATGCAGAAAATATATTGCGGAAAAATATTC
>NZ_AJXL01000260.1 GCF_000264055.1 Flavobacterium sp. ACAM 123
ATAAACGCATTAAAACATTGTCAGCAAAATAAAGGTTTAGAGATTTATGCGTATTGTATTATGAGTAGTCATATTCATTTGTTATGTAAAGCAATAAATGGTTTTATATTATCTGATGTGATGCGTGATTTTAAAAAATATACTTCAAAGAAGATAGTTCAAACTATTAGTGAAGAACCAGAGAGTAGAAGAGAATGGATGTTAAGACATTTTCAAAAAGCATGTATTCATCTCAAGAGAGAACAAGAATATAAAGTTTGGCAAGATGGCTATCATGCAGAAATTGTTGAGACGAACTGGTTTATAAAGCAAAAGATAAATTACATCCACAATAATCCTGTGAAAGAAAAAATCGTCACTTTGCCTGAAGATT
>NZ_AJXL01000261.1 GCF_000264055.1 Flavobacterium sp. ACAM 123
CTGCATACGGCGTAGTAATTCTACTAAACGTTGAAGTTCTTCAACTCGTTCTTCTAACCTAGAAGCTTTATCTTCTAATTTTGAAGCTTTGTCTTCTAATTTAGAAGCTTTGTGTTCTAATTTAGAAGCTTTGTGTTCTAATTTTAAAGCTTTATCTTCTAATTTTGAAGCTTTACCTTCTAACACGACTTCCTTTTTTTCAAGCCTAACAAGTTTTTTATCTTGTTTGGAGATCGTTTTATCTTGAACAGAAATAGTTATATCCAGCACAGAAATGTTTTTTTGAGCTTTAGTTAAAAGCTCAAAAAGTTCCTGTTTTGATACGTTTTCTAGGTCTATTTCCATAGGCTAAATA
>NZ_AJXL01000262.1 GCF_000264055.1 Flavobacterium sp. ACAM 123
TAGGAATCAAAAATCTTTACAAAAGTAAAACATAGCGCTGTGGTACATAGAGCAGTGAACGAATTATTTTCTTTAGAAAAACAAGTAGAAATATCGATATTTCAAAAATAATAAACTATTGCTATGCTTGATAAAGCAGTACAATGGTTTTTCCAGATCGCTCGGATATATCAGCACATCGATAGAGCGGAATTGCATTCCGTGCCCGTAAACAAAAGCAACGATAAGTAAATAAACCGAAGCCAATGTCAACAAAATATAAGGCTACAAGTATAGAAGAAGCTTATTTTATGACCATAACAACAGTAAGGTGGTTAGATGTTTTTACTAGGTTAAATCAAAAATATGTTGTG
>NZ_AJXL01000263.1 GCF_000264055.1 Flavobacterium sp. ACAM 123
ATAGCTCAGCTTTATGAGAATTGCTTTTATTACTTTTCAAGGCGATAGGTATTTTTAATTTTTTTCCTCCCTAAAGGGTGAAATTAAAAACAGAACTGCTCATTTCAACGAAAAATCTTCTGAAAAAAGACAGAGGTCTCTCTTTATGGTTGGAGTAAAACGCTTTTTTAAATTTTGTGTTTCATTTTTCATCGCAAGATTGCTATATTCTTTTTAATGATTAGAAAGTTAGGAAGAGATTGTCATTATTTACGGGAGCAATTTATTTAAATTTGTTTTGAAAACAGTATCGTTAATGATTCAATTGTACGCATTCCCCTCTCGAGAGGGGCTAGGGGTGTG
>NZ_AJXL01000264.1 GCF_000264055.1 Flavobacterium sp. ACAM 123
TCAGACAAATCTCCTTCAGGGTAAATCTCGATTTCTTCAACTGGTAAATGATCCGGAAGTTTAGCCCTGCCTGGATGTTTCTTTTTAGAACGAGAATAAGTAATTTCTTCTTTGATAATCGCTTCTTGTTCTTCCAGAAGCTCTTGTTCTAGATCTAAAGGTAAAGTAGTTTGAGAAGGATCTTCAAAACGCTCTCGTTTTTGACCAAACTGCATACGGCGTAGTAATTCTACTAAACGTTGAAGTTCTTCAACTCGTTCTTCTAACCTAGAAGCTTTATCTTCTAAGTTTGAAGCTTTATCTTCTAATTTAGAAGCTTTGTGTTCTAATTTA
>NZ_AJXL01000265.1 GCF_000264055.1 Flavobacterium sp. ACAM 123
TGTCCATTTGTTGGAACCATATTTTATAAATCTACAAAAATTTGAAAGGAATTCACAACAGTGTACAGTAAATTGGCTAAAGATAGAAGTTGGAACCATATTTTATAAATCTACAAAAATTTGAAAGGAATTCACAACTCACTTCAATTAAGCAATCACCATGTAATGTTGGAACCATATTTTATAAATCTACAAAAATTTGAAAGGAATTCACAACATTCCATTGCAAGCGCAATTTTTAGCCATGGTTGGAACCATGTTTTATAAATCTACAAAAATTTGAAAGGAATTCACAACTAATAAAATGTTAAAAGTTTTATTTATCC
>NZ_AJXL01000266.1 GCF_000264055.1 Flavobacterium sp. ACAM 123
ACATATTTTACTGATGAGTCCGAATTATTTAATTTACACGCTATTCCATAAACTTGTCATTCTGACAAAGGAAGAATCTCATCTAGTGACTCGAGTTTGATTGTCAATTTAACCGCAGATTTCACAGATCTAACTGATGAATACCCATTATTTAATTTACACGCTATTTCATAAACTTGTCATTCTGACGAAGGAAGAATCTCATCATGCCTCTCAAGTTTGATTATGAATTTAACCGCAGATTTCACAGATCTTACTGATGAATACCCATTATTTAATTTACACGCTATTTCATAAACTTGTCATTTTTACTTCTGGTTACCATCTCAG
>NZ_AJXL01000267.1 GCF_000264055.1 Flavobacterium sp. ACAM 123
GTAATAGGACGTCCTTTCGGGGTTAGGGGGAATACTACGACCGTCCGTTTAGTTTACCCCGGTCCCCCGGGTACCGTTTTTAACCTTTTTACCTTTCCGTTTAGGACGGACGTAGGTCCCGGTTCCCCCTTACTAGTCGGGAACCCGGAAACCCCGGACCGGTACTACCTAACTTAGTCGTCCTTACCTTTTACCGTTTTACCCGTTACCGTAGTACGTACCCGTACCGTTAGTTAGTTCGTTCCTTCCTACGTACGTAACGAACGTCCCTTTACCCTTTAGTCCGACCTTAGTTCGACCTACCTTACCGTACCGA
>NZ_AJXL01000268.1 GCF_000264055.1 Flavobacterium sp. ACAM 123
AGACTGGAACAGATCCAAACTGTTTTGATGAGGAAATGTTCACGCTTACTGTAAATAATACACCTGTTGTTAATGATTTAGCAGATAAAACAATCTGTTCTGATGTTGGTGGATACACTTTACCAGCAATTACAGGAACGAATCTTACAGGAGGAGAAGCTTATTGGACTGTTTCAGGTGGAACAGGAACCAAGTACAATGCAGGAGATAATTTAACTGCAGGTATCACGCTTTATATTTATGATGAGACTGGAACAGATCCAAACTGTTTTGATGAGGAAATGTTNACGTGTAGNTAAAGTATACACCTGGGTAGTTAAG
>NZ_AJXL01000269.1 GCF_000264055.1 Flavobacterium sp. ACAM 123
TAGCCGCTTGTAATTGTGGGGATACAGGTCTGTAATATTCTTGTGGTTTATAGATTGGATATTCTCAAGGGTATATTTGAGCCACTCAAAAGGATTTACGTTATGCTTTTTGCAGTTAGAAAAAAAGGTATAGGCCATAGCCGCTCTTTGAGCAGCATCGTGCGATCCGGCAAAAAGATAATTCTTTCTACCTAGGGCCACTGGTCTGATTGCATTTTCCACCAGATTATTATCTATTTGCAAGTTACCATCTAATAGGTATGCCGATAAATTATCCCATCTTGTTTGAGAGTATGCAAGGGCTTTGCCAATCTGA
>NZ_AJXL01000270.1 GCF_000264055.1 Flavobacterium sp. ACAM 123
TAACAACTTTTAAGAGGGTTATATGTCGGTTATTTTTCGAGTATAAAATTCCGTTTCAGCGGCTTGTTGGAAAAGTTGGAAACAACTTTTTGTCCGCTGAAAGCATTGGACTCCTAATGTAAAGCATCATTAAGTTATTAACAACTTTTAAGAGGGTTATATGTCGGTTATTTTTCGAGTATAAAATTCCGTTTCAGCGGCTTGTTGGAAAAGTTGGAAACAACTTTTTGTCCGCTGAAAGCATTGGACTGAAAAAGTTATTCTAACTTTTTCAATGATGCCAAGAATTAATTCCTCTTTTACTTCATAATAT
>NZ_AJXL01000271.1 GCF_000264055.1 Flavobacterium sp. ACAM 123
ACACGATATTTACAGATGACAAACAAAGTTCAAATGTTAAGTTGTGGTTTGATTAAAGATTAGAAAACACGATATTTAAAGCGTTACAAATTACAAGCGGCGATATGTTGTGGTTTGATTAAAGATTAGAAAACACGATATTTTTATTAGGCATGCAGTTAGAACTTAGGCCGTTGTGGTTTGATTAAAGATTAGAAAACACGATATTCTATTTCTTGCAGTTCCTCCCTCTCCATGAGTTGTGGTTTGATTAAAGATTAGAAAACACGATATTAAATAACAATTTAGAAAACATAAGAGGGAA
>NZ_AJXL01000272.1 GCF_000264055.1 Flavobacterium sp. ACAM 123
CAACTCCATTGGGGTATACGATTTCGTATTTGTTTTCTAAAGCGAAAACTGGTTTTTTCAGTGCAATAAAACCTCCGCTTTGTGCTTCTTCATTTTTGCTTTTTCGTATCCAATAGCTGAAGGTTCCTAATTTAATACCTGCTTGATCGCAATACGCTTGTTGTGAAAGTCCACTTTGTTTCCAAGATTCAACTTGGGATAACATAAATTCATTTTTGTCCATGTCTAAATTGTTTAGAACAAAACTACTCCCTTAGGTTAATCTAAAAAATATGGGGTTCGTCGGGCGGATACTTTTAAA
>NZ_AJXL01000273.1 GCF_000264055.1 Flavobacterium sp. ACAM 123
TCACAGTATTTCCTGAAATCGTAACCCCAACTGACGGACTCGAAGTATAAACATAAGAAGCATTATAATTTGTAATAGTAAAACTTCCAGTTGCAACACTACAAGTTGGCTGTGTTACGTTACTTAATGTTGGCTGTGTCGGGGTAATAGGTTGCGCATTAACTACATTACTTACTGAAGCCACAGAAATACATGCCCCTAACTTAGCGGTTATTGTGTAAGTTCCCGCAGGAGCAGTGACCGTATTACCTGAAATCGTAACTCCAACCGATGGACTTGAAGTATAAACATAAG
>NZ_AJXL01000274.1 GCF_000264055.1 Flavobacterium sp. ACAM 123
CACGCCACAAATGCAATGCCCTGCGTTGTGGTTTGATTAAAGATTAGAAAACACGATATTCCCCTTTACTTTTTTATTGTGCGCTGCAGGTTGTGGTTTGATTAAAGATTAGAAAACACGATATTAGCATTAACAGTAGTACGGCCCTCGCACAAGTTGTGGTTTGATTAAAGATTAGAAAACACGATATTTGGCTTTGAAAACTGATTAACGCCAAAATTGTTGTGGTTTGATTAAAGATTAGAAAACACGATATTATCTGTATTATTATAAGCGTTTGCGTAAGC
>NZ_AJXL01000275.1 GCF_000264055.1 Flavobacterium sp. ACAM 123
GTGTAAGTTGTACCTGTTGGTACTACGCCATTGGTTGTGTTAAATGGGGTTGAAGTAAAGCCAACGCCACTACAAGCTGCATTGGTCATAGTTGCTATAGCTGGTTTTGGATTCACCGTTACTGTTAACGTAAAGTTAGCACCTGCACAAGTACCTGAAGTTGGTGTCACAGTATAAGTTGCTGTTTGTGCTGAACTTGTTGGATTGGATAATGTTCCCGCTATACTTGAACCACTTCCAGATACGCCACCTGTCAAACCTCCCGTTACTGAGGGTGTAGTCCAT
>NZ_AJXL01000276.1 GCF_000264055.1 Flavobacterium sp. ACAM 123
TCCAACTATCATACCAACGTTCAATCGTTCTGCGATTGACATTAAAAACAGAAGCAAGGTTGTTAATCTTGTGTCTTTGATGTGATAAAACAAGGCATTGGCTACGTTTTCTAACGGTATTATTAGGGCTGTTTTGATGAAGGTAGTTCAATACCTCAATCTCTTCTTTTTTAAGTGTTAAGTATCTCATATCGAGATAAATATACGAATACAATTACAAACAAACAACAAAATACGACATTATTTTATTCTAATTACTTATAT
>NZ_AJXL01000277.1 GCF_000264055.1 Flavobacterium sp. ACAM 123
GGATTCCATTTAATAATAACGTCTTACTCTAAACCGTTTCACTTTCCTGATGCCAAAACTAGAGTAAGAAGATATACAATGCAAACTATCGTTATCGATATTCGGGAATTTCGATACGTAATTCAGGAATATCGAATTTAAATTGTATTTAAGTAATTGAAAAAAAGATAATTACGTTGGTTTATAAAAAATTACTTTTATTAAGTCAGGATTGCCATATTTGAAGCGTTTTTGCCTAAAAAGGATAAATTCCCGAATACGA
>NZ_AJXL01000278.1 GCF_000264055.1 Flavobacterium sp. ACAM 123
AAAGGACTATCATTTTCACGCAATACACTACCGAAGGTTTAGTTCAACAGCGGTTTGCATAAATGGCGAAATATGTGGTAAATTCACGTTTATCTTTCGCAAGAAATTTTATCTTAGCCGAAAATAATCGGTCACGAAGTTCGCCACTTCTGCAAGCCGCGAAACGTCAGGCTGTGAAAAAACTCCGTTTTTCACTTAATTACAGTAAAAACAATCATTCTACACTTCAAAAGAAGCACCCTAAGCACCC
>NZ_AJXL01000279.1 GCF_000264055.1 Flavobacterium sp. ACAM 123
TTCCCTTGTAAAACGGGATAAAAATAGATTAAAGAAACAAGGACAAAACCAAGAATAACTAAAGACGTGCGGATAAAATTTAATTTATTATTTTCTAAATTTAACTAGCGTTTATTTTTTTTAAATTTAGGGAGGAATGTTAAGTAAGTCAAATCTAATCTATTTCTTCGTAATCGACATACTCTCCTACTTTTTGGTTTTCTCGTGGTTTTTAGTAATTGTAGCTATTGTATATTACTAT
>NZ_AJXL01000280.1 GCF_000264055.1 Flavobacterium sp. ACAM 123
GCCGTGACCGTATTTCCTGAAACTGAAACGTCTACTGATGGGCTTACCGTATAAATATAAGAAGCGTCATAATTCGTTATAGTAAAACTTCCTGTCGCAACACTACAGGTTGGCTGTGTTACACTACTTAGTGTTGGCTGTAACGGAGTAACAGACTGCGTATTGACTGTCTTGCTTGCTGAAGTTACAGAAGTACACACCCCTAAAGTAGCGGTTATTGTATAGCTTCCCGCCGGAGCAG
>NZ_AJXL01000281.1 GCF_000264055.1 Flavobacterium sp. ACAM 123
GCTGTTTTATTCTAAATAAAACCTTCTTTTTTTATTGCTTTTTATAATTTGAATTCCTTCGATCATCAACACCAAATCACTCCAATTAATTTGCAATTTAGTACTGGTTGAACCAGCAAAAGTTCCTTGCTCTAAGCGCTTGTAATAAAGAACAAAGCCACCGGATTCCCAGTGTAAAAGTTTCATCTGATTATTATTTCGATTGATAAAAATGAACACTTCCCCACTGTGTGCT
>NZ_AJXL01000282.1 GCF_000264055.1 Flavobacterium sp. ACAM 123
AGTAAGTAACACTTAACGTTTAAAACCGGGTAAAACGGTAACTACTACTACGACGGACGTTTTACCTTTTACCGAAGTAAGTAAAGTAAATTAGTAACCGAAAAAACCTTTAAAAGTTTTACGAACTAAATTAAAATTAAAGTTAAGGGTTAGGGGTTGGGGTAGGGACGACGACGACGGTTTTTTTAACGGTTTTTTTACGTCGTACTTACTAACTAA
>NZ_AJXL01000283.1 GCF_000264055.1 Flavobacterium sp. ACAM 123
GGATACGAAAAAGCAAAAATGAAGAAGCACAAAACGGAGGTTTTATTGCACTGAAAAAACCAGTTTTCGCTTTAGAAAACAAATACGAGATCGTATACCCCAATGGAGTTATGCTGCGAGTGGATACGGATAATTTAAGTGAACTTTCAGCTTTAGTTAACCTGTATTAATGTTTAGCCTTAGTAGTTCACATACTTTTTTACTCTATCCT
>NZ_AJXL01000284.1 GCF_000264055.1 Flavobacterium sp. ACAM 123
ATGAATACCGTCTTGGTACAGGATCATGGCAGTCTAGTGGAAGTTTCACTGGCCTTGCCCCTGCGACTTATAGTGTACAAATAAGAGATATGGCTCATATTGCCTGCGCTATAGTCTTGGGTGACCAAATAATCACTCAACCTGCTGTATTGAACGCTTCAGTTGCTAAAACGAATGTGACTTGTAATGCGGCAAATGATGGAACAATTAC
>NZ_AJXL01000285.1 GCF_000264055.1 Flavobacterium sp. ACAM 123
ATAGCTCAGCTTTATGGGAATTGTTTTTATTACTTTGCAAGGCGTAAGATCTTTTGAATTTTTTCCTCTCCCTAAAGAGTGAAATTAAAAAAAGGGTCTGCTTATTTCAACGGGTTAGTTTTTTAATTTTTTACTTTCTCCTAAACGGTAGGAAATTAAAAAACTAAAGAACTAGCTCATTTCTAACGAAAAATAAACTTT